>NZ_JBJDRE010000014.1:0-163135 GCF_044987315.1 Devosia sp. ZW T5_3 | reverse complement strand
GTATGGGGCAGGTTTGGGGGTGGGGGATAAGAGGGATAAGTGAGCTCTTTGCTGTCCCCTCAGCACCCAATATCACCGCGTCTCCCTCGGGCTTGACCCGAGGGCCTTTCTCAATCCGGCGCAAGCGGCGAATGGCCCTCGGGTCGAGCCCGAGGGAGAGCGGTGGGGAGGAGGGATTGGGGCAGCCCGCGACCGCTCAAACACCACGGTGTCATTCCGGCGCAGGCCGGAATCCATGCTGAAGGCTATCCCGGCGCTGGATGGGTGTGGTTGGCCACGGACCTGGATTCCGGCCTGCGCCGGAATGACGCCGTGGGCGGGGAGGGATTTGAGCGGGGAACACACAAGGGCCGATAGATGGGGGCTCGCGTTACCCCCTCCTAGCCTCCCCCTGATAGGGGGCGGGACCGTTTTGTGGTTGGGACACGATCCAGCTTCAAGAGTGGAGAGATCCCTCCCCCTATCAGGGGGAGGTTAGGTGGGGGTATCTACCTACAGCGTTGCGAAGGCCTTGGTGGCGGTTTCGGCGTTGCGGCGGGCGCGGTTGGTGGCGTGTTTGGCCAGTTGGGCGGCGCCGGAGTGGAATTGGGAGAAGGTGACTTTGCGCGCGTCGTGGGTGGCGATGGTGATGCCGCGCCAATTGGGACGCACGCTGCTCACGTCGGACCAGGCCAGGCTGGTTTGCTTGCCGAAGGCGGTGTGGTGTTCGAGCAGCGTATTGTTCCAGCGGACGCGGGTGAACAGGCCGCCAATGCCGATGCCGATGGCCCCTGCCCCGAGCAGCGTGGCGGCGGTGAAGGCGGCCAGCATCTGGGTGGGTTCGACAATGGACGTGCTGCCGACGAAAATGACGGCGGACATGAGGACCACGGCCAGCGCGGCGGCGCCGTAGCAGGCGAAATATTCGACCATGGAAGGGCGCAGTTCGGTCCAGCCGTCAATGCTGACGGCTTCTTCGCCCTGCACGAGGCGCAGCGCCAGGAAGGCGGCATAGCCGAAGGCTACCACGCCGGCGGCGCGGGCAAGCGGCAGGCTGGCGGTGGCGGGAACATGTTTGAGAAGAAGAAGGACGAGGATCACGGCAAGTGGCATAGCCACTTCCTGCCAACGCAAGGGCACTATTGCTCTCCAAAACTGGGGGCCGGCGACGCGATCGGCGGATACGAAACCGAATCTAGCAAGGATCGCGGGTTTGGCTATTAACAATTTCGGGAAGCGGCAATGCCGTGGCGGCGCATCGGCCTTTTTGTCACAGATTGGTGGCGGGCCGGGTTCGCAGATTGAGTCAAGGCGCTGGCATTTTGAATCATGCCAGCGCCGTACAGGTTTGAAAAATCAGGACAAAATCTTGAGGCCGACAATGCCGGCGATGATCAGGCCGATGCTGGCGAGGCGCGCGGCAGTGGCGGGGTCGCCGAACAGATACATGCCCAGAATGGCCGTGCCGACGGTGCCGATACCGGTCCAGACGGCGTAGCCGGTGCCCACGGGCAGATCGCGCAAGGCGATGCCGAGCAGGATGACGCTGATGATCATGGCGCCGACGGTGAGGATGGTGGGCAGCGGGCGGGTGAACCCCTCGGTATATTTGAGGCCGATGGCCCAACCCATTTCAAAGATGCCGGCAATGGCGAGATAGACCCAAGCCATGGGATTTACTCCTAGCTGTGGCGGGTCGTCCCGGCCGGAAAATTGGAAAGCGCAAGGTCGTCCTCGCGTCGGGCCATAAATAGGACATTGGGGAGCAAAGGTGAAGGGGTGGGGGTGCTGAAGTCCCTTGCATCGAGTATTTGGCTGGCGCGGCACCCCCACCCTAGCCCTCCCCTCAAGGGGGAGGGACGGCATCGTGGCTCCCTAGGCCTGAACGACAATCTTAAGCCGTGGTGCCGGTCAGTTGCTCGCTTAGCGTCCAGAGCTGTTCCTGGGCCGCTTCGTCATAGGCGGCGGGGATGGCCCGGCTGGGCTTGTAATGCTTGAAATAGACGCCGGAGGTTTGCTCCAGGGCCGGATCGGTGGCGAGGCGGACGAGTTTTTGGCCGGCTTTTTCGGGCGAGGCCATGAGCGGGGCCAGCAGGGTATGGGCGAGGAAGCGGGCGGCGCCCCTTGTGCTGCGGTAGATGTCGGTCCGGACCAGGCCCGGGGCGAGGCAATTGACGGTGATGCCGATGCCTTGCAGGCGCCGGGCCAGGGCGAAGGTGAATTGCACATTGGCGAGCTTGGTCTGGCCATAGACGCGGTAGCCGTCATAAGCGCGGTCGCGATTGTAGTCAGCAAAATCGAAGGGGAATTGCAGGCTGGAGGCGGTGAGCACGATGCGGGCGGCGCCATGGGCCTTGAGGGCGTCGTGGAGGAGATGGGTGAGCAGGAAGGGGGCGAGGTGATTGATGGCGAGCGTCATTTCCACGCCATCGGGCGACAGCGTGCGCTCGCTGAAATGGGCACCGGCATTGGCTATGAAGCCGGCGAGGCGCTTGTGGCGCCCGGTGATGCGGGCGGCGGCGGCGCGGATATCGGCTTGCGAGGAAAGGTCGGCGTGTTCGATCTCGACGGCGCGATTGCCGGAGCGCTGCACGATTTCGGCGTGGGCGTCCCGGCCCTTTTGGCCGTCGCGGAGCAGCAGGACGAGCGGGTGGCCCTGTTCGGCCAGTTGGAGTGCGGCGGCCTTGCCCATGCCTGAGGAGGCGCCGGTGATGATAATGGGGGAAGTCGGCAAGGTGGGTTCCGAAGTGCGCTGGGTGGCCGTGTACTAGGGAGACAAAAGGGCTGGGCGATGGCGGGAACGGAGTTGTGAACTACACCGGGCCTTTGTGGCTCCCGTCACCCCACCCTTGATCCCTCCCCATCGAGGGGAGGGAAGCGATGGAGCCGAGGGATTGGGGTACCCCCTCCTAGCCTGATAGGGGGAGGGATCTTTCTGTGTTTGCGGAGCGATCGCGGCCTTAGATTTGTGGCTTGCGCTTGGCTTTGTGGTCTTTGCCGGCGGGCTTGTCCTTGCCGGCCCATTTTGGCTTGCCCTTGTCCTTGGTGGGCGCCTTGGGGGCGCGGGGCTTGTCGAAGTCCTTGCGAGGGGGACGCGGGGCTCGGGCGGGCGGGGGCTGGAAGTCTTCGGCGCCGAGGGTGGACGAGCCGTAGCGCTGCTTGCGGTCAGTGCGTTCGGGACGGGCGGCCATGGGGTCGTAGCGTTCGACGGGGCCTGGCGGGCGCTTGCCGGATGGGCGGGGCGTGGCCTGACGTTCGCCCGGGGCTTCGATCGCCGAGATGGTGACGCCGCGTTCGCCCGAGCCATTGCGCGCGATGGCGGCGGCGAAGGCATCGGCCTTGCCGGCGGCAACTTCGAAATGGGATTCGGTATCGAAAATGCGGATCGAGCCGATGGCCGTCTTGGTGACATTGCCGGCCTTGCACAGCATAGGCAGGACCCAGCGGGGCTCGGCCTTGTGCTTGCGGCCGACGGTGACCTTGAACCAGGTGCCGCCCTCGAATTTTTCGCGGGTGCGCGGGTCCTTGTCGCCCGGCCGGTCCGGCATGGCGTTTTCGGTGACATCTTCGGGGGCTGGGCGGGCGGCGAATTGCTGGCGCAGATAGGCGGCGGCGATGGCCTCGGGGCTGTAGCGGGCGAGCAGCTGGCCGACAAAATCGGCTTCTTCCTCGGCGACCGGCAGGCTGAGGGAGGCGTTGGAGAGGATGCCTTCGCGGTAGCGGGCGTCGATCTCGCTCGCGGTGGGCGGGCCCATCATGGTGACGTCGAGCTTGGCGCCCTTGAGGATGCGCTGGGCGACGTTGCGGCGATGCATCGGGGCGATGATGACGCAGGTGCCCTTGCGGCCGGCGCGGCCGGTGCGGCCCGAACGGTGCAGGAGCGTGTCGGGATTGGTCGGCAGATCGGCGTGGATCACCAGATCGAGATTGGGCAGATCGATGCCGCGGGCGGCAACGTCGGTGGCGACGCAGATATGGGCGCGACCGTCGCGCATGGCCTGCAGCGCATTGGTGCGCTCGGACTGGGAGAGTTCACCGGACAGAGTCACGACATCGAAGCCGCGATTGTGCAGGCGGGCCGAGAGATGTTTGACGCCCTCGCGGGTGGAGGCGAAGACGATGGTGTTGACCGATTCAAAGTAGAGCAGCGTATTGATGATGGCGTTTTCGCGCTCGGCGGCGGGGACCAGCATCAGCTTGTAGTCGATGTCGGCGTGCTGCTCGGTGGCGCTGGTGGCGGCGACGCGCAGGGCATCGCGCTGGAAGGTCTTGGCGAGCTGGGCGATCGGCTTGGGCACGGTCGCGGAGAAGAGCAGCGTGCGGCGATCTTCGGGGGCGGCGTCGAGGATGAATTCGAGGTCTTCGCGGAAGCCGAGGTCGAGCATTTCGTCGGCTTCATCGAGCACCACGGCGCGGAGCGCGGACATGTCGAGGGCCCCACGGGTGATGTGGTCACGCAGGCGGCCGGGGGTGCCGACGACGATGTGAGCGCCGCGTTCGAGGGCGCGGCGCTCGGTGCGGGCATCCATGCCGCCAACGCAGGAGGCGGTGCGGGCGCCGGCTTCGGCATAGAGCCAATCGAGTTCGCGCTGCACCTGGAGGGCGAGTTCGCGTGTGGGGGCGATGACCAGCGCCAGGGGGGCGCCGACTTCGGTGAAGCGCTCGGCATCACCCAGCAGGGTTGGGGCAATGGCCATGCCGAAGGCGACGGTCTTGCCGGAGCCGGTCTGCGCGGAAACGAGCAGATCGCGGCCGGCGGTTTCATCTTCGATAATGGCGGCTTGCACGGGCGTCAGCGTCTCGTACCCCTTGGCGGCAAGGGCACGGGCGAGCGGAGCAAGAATGGTTTCAGGCAGGGACAAATCAGTTCTTTCGTGGGACGTCGATCAAGCAACGACGTCATTCCCGCGTAAGCGGGAAACCCACTTCTTGCGGACGGATTGGTGAGGAAAATTCCCGCTTGCGCGGGAATGACGCCGGAGCGGTTGCGTGCAGTATAGCACAAACAAAGCAAAAGGCCGCCCCGCGGGCGGCCTACCAATGAATTGGCAGTCGAAAAAATCGGCTGAACGCCGATTTTCTACCCCTCTCCCTCAAGGGGAGAGGGGAAATACGGTTGTTGTGGAAAATTCGTGCCATTCGAGCATAGCTCTCATGGCCTTCTTACCTCAAATCGCTCCACCGGAGCGATTTGCCCTGCGGGACGGCTCGAAGTCCCTCAAGGGGAGAGGGGTAGGAGGTCGGGCATTAGCCGACCAGTTCGTCGTCGTTGAAGAAGAACTTGATTTCTTCGGCAGCGGTCTCGGGAGCGTCCGAGCCGTGCACGGAGTTTTCGCCGATCGAGAGGGCGAATTCCTTGCGGATGGTGCCCTCAGCGGCATTTGCCGGGTTGGTCGCGCCCATGACGTCGCGGTTCTTGAGGATGGCGCCTTCGCCTTCCAGAACCTGCACGACGACAGGGGAAGCAATCATCTGCTCGACCAGCTCGCCGAAGAAGGGACGATCCTTGTGGACCGCGTAGAAGCCTTCGGCCTGGGCGCGGGTCATATGGATCTTCTTGAGCGCGATCGGACGCAGGCCGGCGTCTTCGAACTTGGTCAGTATCTTGCCGATGAGGTTACGACGGACGGCATCGGGTTTGATGATGGAGAAAGTGCGTTCGATCGCCATTGAACTGGTCCTTATTGCGATAAAGGCTGAGAAAGGTGCTGCCTTCTATCGGGAGACTGCGACGGAGACAAGACTAGGACCTATCGACATTCACTGATGCTGGCCTGCAAATGGCAGTTTTCTGCGCTTCCGGTGCTCACGTACCGAAGTACGCTCCGCTCCGGTTCTCGAAAACCGCCCTTTTCGGCTCAGCCTGAGATGAATGTCGATAGGTCCTACGGTGACGTGCAGCAGCTAATCAGCCGCAATCTCGATCGTGCCGCTGTGCTGAGGTTGCCCGCTTGGTGCCTGAATGGTCACGTCGAGTGCGGTGACGTCGGCACCGGCGGCGATGGTGACATCAACCGGGATCTGCACGATCTGCATGGTGCACATTTCGGATGTGTCATGGGTGGGGATGGTGACGGCCAGCGTGCCGCCGGAAACTTCGTCCAGAACCGGCTCGTCGACGGCCTGGCAGGCGCCGCCCTCGAAGGTCAGTTTGAGCTGGACCTGATCGGCATCGAGGCGGGTGGCGGAGGAGTCGATAAAGGCCGGGCCTTCATTGGGCGATGGCTCGGGCATTGGTGCGAAGGGCGCGTCGGCAAAGGCGGCACTGGTGCTGAGGGCCAGGATGGTGGCGAGGGCGAATTGGCGCATGTGGTCCTCCATTTTTGAGGAGGCTAGATGGCGAGTTCGGCGACTGCGTGTCAACTATACCGCAATGGCGGTTGCCATAAGAGGCTCTTAACTTTATCCAGCAGCCAACACCTTTTCGCAGGGGCGTTGCCGCATTGGCGCCGCATGTGCCGCACAGACCCCTGCCCTCCTCACTAGATTGCCGTTGTCATGCTCACGATCAATAATCTCACCTACCGCATTCAGGGCCGCGAATTGTTCGAGGATGCCTCGGTGGTGCTGCCCACCGGCTCCAAGACCGGGTTTGTCGGCAAGAACGGCACGGGCAAGACCACATTGTTCCACTTGCTGCAGGGCCATATCTCGGCCGATGCGGGCAATATCGAATTGAACAAGAAGGCGCGCATTGGCGCGGTGGCGCAGGAAGCGCCAGCCGGCAATGAAAGCGTGCTGGACGTGGTGATGGCGGCCGACAAGGAGCGCACCGCGCTGATGGCGGAAGCAGAGACAGCGACGGACCCGGACCGGATCAGCGAGATCTACACCCGGCTGGCCGATATCGACGCCTATTCGGCGGAGGGGCGGGCATCATCGATTTTGAAGGGCCTGGGCTTTGAGCAGGACCGCCAGAATGCGCCGACGCATGAGCTGTCGGGCGGCTGGCGCATGCGCGTGGCGCTAGCCGGCGTGCTGTTTTCCCAGCCTGACCTGCTGCTGCTGGACGAGCCAACCAACTATCTGGATCTCGAAGGCACGTTGTGGCTGGAAAAATATCTGGCCACCTATCCCTATACCGTCTTCATGATCAGCCATGATCGAGACCTGCTCAACAAGTCGGTCAATTCGATCATCCATCTCGAACACAAGAAACTGACCTTTTACAAAGGCAATTACGACACGTTCGAAACCACGCGCCGCATGCAGATGGAACTGAACAACAAGGGCCGCGAAAAAGCGCTCGACCAGGTGGCGCATCTGCAGAAATTCGTCGACCGCTTCAAGGCCAAGGCCTCCAAGGCCAAGCAGGCGCAGTCGCGCATGAAGATGATCGAGAAGCTGCGGCCGCCCGCGGCGATGTTCGACGAATATGCGGCGCCGTTCACCTTCCAGCAGCCCAAGGCCGAGCAGGCAACGCCCATGCTTACGCTAGATGGCGTATCGACAGGCTATGGCGACAAGACCATTCTGCGCAATGTGAACATGCGGATCGACCCAGAGGATCGGATTGCCTTGATCGGGGTGAATGGTAACGGCAAGTCTACTTTTGCAAAGCTCCTTGCCGGCGACATCAAGCCGACGGGCGGCACGCTTGCGAAGGGCAAGAAGCTGGAAATCGCGCATTTTGCGCAGCACCAGATGGACAAGCTCAAGCCCGACTGGACGCCATTCGAGCATGTCGTGGAGCTGATGCCCACCGAAAGCGAAGCCAGGCGCCGTTCGCGCCTGAGCCAGATGGGCCTGACCAAATCGCGCATGGACACGCTGGCCAAGAACCTTTCGGGCGGCGAGCGCGCACGGCTATTGATGGGCCTGATCACCTTTGGCGGCCCGGGGATGATGATCCTCGACGAGCCGACCAACCACCTTGATATCGATAGCCGCGATGCCCTGGTGCATGCGCTGAACGATTATGAAGGCGCCGTGCTGATCATCAGCCACGACCGCCACCTGATCGAAGCGACCTGCGATACGCTGTGGATCGCCGAAGGCGGCACTATTCGCGAGCTGGATGAGGATCTGGACAGCTACCAGCGCTCGATCACCTCCAACAAGGAGAGCAAGGGCGGCGGCGGTGGCAAGGGCGGCGGCAACAAGCTGTCCAAGCAGGAGGCCGCGGCCAAGCGGGCCGAAATCGCCCCGATCAAGGCGAGCATTAAGGATGTGGAAACCAAGATTGCCCGTTTGAAGGTGGAAATCGACAAAATCGGCGCCCAGCTGGACGATCCCAAAATCTACAATGGCGCTCCCGAACGCCTGATCGCTTTGGGCAAGGACAAGGCGCGTCTAAGCGCCGATCTCGAGGCTGCGGAAGAAAAATGGCTGGCGCTGAGCGCCGAACTTGAGAGTGTCGAGCGCGCATGAGGAAACTGGCCGCCAAGGACGTGATTTTCACGCTCGGGATGGAACGCCATCCCGAAGGCGGCTGGTATGCGCGGACATTCGAGGACAATGCCAGCACCGACGGACGGCCCAAATCCACGGCGATCTATTATCTACTCGAGGCGGGCGACCAATCGCATTGGCATCGCGTGGACGCGGTCGAAGTGTGGCATTTCTATGCCGGCGCGCCGCTGCGCCTGCGCATTTCCGATGGCCGGACGGTGGACGAACAGGTGCTGGGCGCTGATCTCGATAGTGGCCAGCGGCCGCAAATCGTGGTGCCGCGTGAAGCCTGGCAGGCCGCGGAAAGCACGGGAGACTGGACGCTGGTGGGCTGCACCGTGGCGCCGGGGTTCCAATTCTCCGGATTTGAGCTGGCTGACAAGACCTGGGCGCCGGGCAGCGATTAAGAAAGTTTCAAACGCTCTTTAAGCCCGTTTGTCAGCGTGAGTTGACAGCGCAGCGTCCTTGCAATCTGCTGGCCACAACGAAGAATCCGAAGAGTTGGTCATGCGCACATTCTATCGTGGCATCGTTCTTTTGATCGGTTTGTGCGCGATGGCCCTGCAAGGGACGGCGGCAGCGGAGCTGAGCAAGAAAGAACGGGCCGAAATCCGGCGCTTCGCGGCCAATAACAGTCTTTTCGTGCTGTATCATGAAATCGCGCATCTGCTGGTCGACCAGCTCAACCTGCCGGTGCTGGGGCGGGAAGAGGATGCGGCCGACAATATGGCCACCTGGACCTTGCTGAGCAAGCGGACCCGCGAGGCCGACCAGGCGCTGGCCGACGCGGCCAAGGGCTGGGTGCTGTCGGGCGTGGCTTATGACAGTGGCGGGGTGGAGAGCGATTATGCCGCGGCCCACACGCTGGACAAGCAGCGCGCCTATCAGATCGTGTGCCTGATGGTGGGCAGCGACGACAAGGCATTCCAGCCGATCGCCAATGATTACGCGCTGGATCGCGACCGGCGCGACACCTGCTATTTCGACTATGAACTGGTCAAGCGCAGTTTTGAGGGCCTGCTGGGCACGCGGGCCAACAAGAATGGCACGGGCACCAAGGTGACGGTGACCTATCATGATGCGGGTGGGCGGCTGAAGGATGCGGCGGCCGCGTTCAAATCGAGCGGGGTGTTCGACCAGGTCGCCGATGAATTGCGCAATCGCTACAATCTGCGCGAGAATGTGCAGTTCAATGCCAAGCGCTGCGGGGAGGCCAATGCCTTCTATGACCCCGAAACCGTCGAGATCATCTTCTGCTACGAGCTGATGCAGGACTATATGGACCTCTATCAGGAGGACATTACCCAGAAGGCGGATGTGCCGCCGCAGAGCCGGCAGAAGGACAAGGATAAGCCTTCCTAGCTGAAGCCGACATAGCGGCCGGGTTTGTGATTGAGCGCGACAATCAGGTTGAGCACCAGCGCGCCGAGGACCGAATAGAGCACCCGGTCGAACGGCAGCACGAAAAACGCGATCAGCAGGATCACCGTATCGACGCCGAGCTGGAAATAGCCGGCGCGGATGCCGAAATTTTCCTGCAGGAACAGGGCGAGGATGTTGATGCCGCCCACGCTGGCCTTGTGGCGGAACAGCGAGAGAATACCCAGCCCGATCAGCCCGCCCCCGACCAAAGCCGCAAACAGCGGATGGATGCTGGAAATATCGAGCCAATCGGGGAAGTGGACGGAAAACCACGAGACCAGGGCAACGCTGACAAAAGTCTTGATGGCGAAAGGCCAGCCCATGCGGAGCACGGCCAGCACGTAGAATGGCAGGTTGATGGCAAAGAACAGCCAGCCGAAGGGGATGCCGGTGGCGTATTGCAGCAGCAGGGCAATGCCGGCCGTGCTGCCGGTGATCAGGGTGACTTGCGCGTAAAACACGATGCCGAGCGAGACCAGCGTGGTGCCGATCAGAATGGCGAAAATGTCTTCGTGGAGTTGGTGGCGACTGGGGGTGGAAAGATCGGGCGTCATGCCTTCTTGACCCAGCGGCCGCTGGCTTCCTGCTGCCAATAGGTCACACTGTTGCCATCGCGCAGGGCCTTCCAGGCGAGGCGGGCTTCGGCCACGGCATCGGGATCATGGCCGGAGAACATATAGACGATGCGCTCATAGCCTTCAGCCGATTGCGGCACCGCGCGATCAACGAAGAAGCGGCAGGCGGCGCCGTTGGGATTGTCGAGGCCGGTGGTGATGAGGATGGGCTGGAGGCTGTCGGTTTCCTCCCCCGCCAGGCCATGGGCGAGGAAACTATCCTCGCGATAGGTCCACAGATGTGCATCAAGCGCCTCGGCGCGCTCGGTGGAGCCGACTTCCACTACGGCACGCCAGCCGCGTTCCAGGGTTTTTTCCAGCAGCAGCGGGATGACCGCTTCGAGCGGGCGGGCTTCCAGGTGGTAGAACAGAACGTCGGGCACTCAATGCTCCATTGTCGGGCAGATAGGCCAGAGAGCCACGATCCGGTCCCCTCCCCCTTGAGGGGAGGGCTAGGGTGGGGGTTCTGCACTCCCCATCGGCATAGAGTTTGTTGTGGGTGCAGAACCCCCACCCTCAATCCCTCCCCTCAAGGGGGAGGGAGGCGGATCGAGGCTCTCCAGCTGTCTTCAACCTAGCCCTGGTAATAGTCCCTGACTAGCCGATCGAGCAGGGCGACGCCGAAACCGGCCGACCAGGAGGTGTTGATTTCCGTCGCGCTGGCGCCGAAGGCGGTGCCGGCGATGTCGAGATGCGCCCAGGGGACGTTGTTGACGAAGCGCTGCAGGAACTGGGCTGCCGTGATCGAGCCCGCCGGACGGCCGACCGAATTGCGGATGTCGGCGAATTTGGATTCGACCAGCTTGTCATAGGCGGGGCTGAGCGGCATGCGCCAGAGCTTTTCATTGGCGGTGAGGCCGGCATTGAGCAGCTGGATGGCCAATTCGTCATTGTTGGAGAAGAGGCCCGCATGTTCGTGGCCGAGCGCGACGATGATGGCGCCGGTGAGGGTCGCCAGGTTGATCATGAAGCGGGGCTTGAAGCGGTCCTGCGTGTACCAGAGCGCGTCGGCCAGCACGAGGCGGCCTTCGGCGTCGGTGTTGATCACCTCGATGGTGGTGCCGCTCATGGCCGTGACGATATCGCCGGGGCGGACAGCATTGCCCGAGGGCATGTTTTCGACGAGGCCGATAACGCCGACAGCGTTAACTGGCGCCTTGCGGCCGGCCAGCGCCCGCATGAGGCCGGTGACGGCGGCGGCGCCACCCATATCGCCCTTCATTTCCTCCATGGAGGCGGCCGGCTTGATGGAAATGCCGCCAGTGTCAAAGACCACGCCCTTGCCGACGAAAGCCAGCGGCGCAGCGCCCGTATCGCCGCCACGCCATTGCATGACGACGAGGCGGGCGGGACGATCCGAGCCCTTGGCGACGCAGAGCAGCGAGCCCATGCCGAGCTTTTCGAGCTGTTCGGGTTCGAGAATTTCGACATCGACGCCGAGGGCGGACAATTCGGCGGCCTTGGCGGCGAATTCGACCGGGCCCAGGACGTTCGCCGGCTCGTTGATCAGGTCGCGGGCGAGCAGCGTGCCCTCGACGACGGCGCCGCGATCGGCAATGGCGGCATCGGCGGCGGCGGGGTCGGCGACATGCAGCGTGATAGAGATGTCGACGGCCGGCTCGTCGGGCCGCGCAGTCTTGTATTTGTCGAACTTGTAGTGGCGCAGGCGCAGGCCAGCGGCCAGTTCGGCAATGGCGGCGGGGGTGGCGCCGGGTTCATCCACGATGACGGCGACCGACTCGGCGCGGGCGGCGGTGATCTTGGCGAAGAGCGAGCCGCCGCGGTCGGTCCAGGCATTGAGGGGGGCCTTGTCATCAGGCTTGCCCTTGCCCAGGACGATCAGGCGGCCCGCCCCCTGCCCTATAATGTCGAGCGCCTGGCCCTGCTTGCCCTTGAAGGCGGCGGAAGCGCTGACTGAATGCCAATCGAGCCCAGTGGCGGACCAGATGGCGGCGCCGGCGCCGGTGGGGGCTTCGCCTTCGGCGGCATAGATGATGGTCAGGGGTGCGGAAACGCCGGCAAAGGCTGCCGTTTGGATCGAAAATTTCTGGGACATTGGTCGGCCTTGCAAGACATGGCGGGCGCCATGCGAAGATGTTTTCCGAAGCATTGAGGGGAATGGAGGCCGCGTCAATCCCGCAACACAGGCGAGGCAAAGGCGCGCGGCTTCTGTCCCCAGCTTGTGCGAAAATTGGAAAGGCCGCAGTGTCGACACGGTCCTGAACAGGACATAAAAGCGGCGCTTGTGGACGCCATGGGTGCCGTATGAAGCGACTAACCGCCTATCTGTCACGCCTGTTCGTCATCGATGCGATGATCCTGTTCGGCGTGGTCTGCGTGCTGCTGTGGCTGGTCAATTGCCTGCGCTCGTTCGATGTGGTGTCGGTGAAGGGGCAAGGGCTGGTGACGCTGGCGCTGCAGGCGCTGCTGACCATGCCGCCGCTGGCGCTGACCTTCTTTTACGTCTGCATGGGAATCGGTTTGGCGCGGGCGCTGCTGGCGCTGCAGGCCAGCCGTGAATTGCACATCATCCACACCAGCTATGGCCTGCCCTCGCTGTGGCGGGCGACGGGCGTGGTGGCGATTGCCGGCGTTGTGGCGGTGCTGCTGATCTCGAATTTTCTGGCGCCCATGGCCAATAAGCGGCTCAACATTCTTTCGGCCAGCGTGGCTGCCGACCTGATCAGCACGACGCTCAAGCCCAAGCGCTTCACCCAGGTGACGCCGGGCGTGCTGCTGCTGATCGGCGGGCGGGCGGGCAATGGCGAAATCACCGAATTCTTTGCCGATGACCGGCGCGATCCGGAAATGCGCCACACCTATATGGCCGATACCGCGCGCGTTTCCACCGATGGCCAGGGTTATGTCATCGAGCTCTATAACGGGGCGCTGCAATATACTTCGAGCACCGGCCAATTCTCGGAAATTTCATTCAGCCGATACGACCTCAATGTCGAGCGGCTGTCGCAGACGACGGGCGTAGCCGACCCATTGCTCGAAACCGACAGCGTCTCGCTGGTGGGCGCGGCCCTGGCCAGCGGCGAATGGCCGCCGGAATTGGTCAAGGAGCTGTCCAAACGCATGTTCGAAGCGCTCAAGGTGGTCGGTATCTGCATGCTGGTGCTGGCGATCTGCGGCTTTCCCAGCGGGCGGCGAACGCGCTTTTCGCTACCGATGGAAGTGGTCGTGATGCTGCTGGCCTTTGTCGAGCTGGGCGTCAGCGCCTATAGCCCGCTGGGGTCCTCGACCGGCGCGCTGCTGATGATGGTGGTGGGCGGCACAATTCTGCTGATGCGGGCGCGACCGCGCCACCCCGGCGCCGTGGTGCCGGTATGACCCGGATCGACTGGCTGGTGCTGTCGCGGCTGGCGAGCCGCATCGGGGTGACCGTGTTCGTGTTCTACGGCATCATCACGCTGGTGGAATCGCTGGATACCGGACGCTTCAATTTCGTGGCCGAAAGCCGGGGCATGGCCATGGCCTTCCTGATGGTGGCCATGAGCGGGGTGCGTTGGACCATCAAGACGCTGCCGGTGACGGTGCTGATGGGCGCCATTGTGGGGTTTATCGACTTCAAGGCGCGGCATGAACTGACGGTGATCAAGAGCAGCGGGCTATCGATCTGGCGGATCGTGCGCGCGCCGACGATTGCGCTGATGCTGATCAGTTTCGTGATCGCGCTGGGGGCAGAAACGATCAGCACGCAGATCAATCGCGAGCTCAATCCAACGCCCCCGGGCGAAGCCTCGATGCTGACGCCGGGTGAAATCTGGCTCGAGCAGCGGTCCGGGGACACGCGCTATGTGATGCTGGCGACCGACATGCGGCCGGGCGGCTCGGTATTGGGCAATGTGACGGTGTTCAACCTCAGCAATGCCCCCGACCATCGAATCGAGGCCCCCGAGGCGCGGCTGGAAAACGGCTATTGGGTGCTGCCGACAGCCACAGTGCGCAATCCCGACACGCCGCCGCATGAGGTTTACAATTACACATTGCCCACCACCTCGACGCCGGCCGAGATCAATCTGCGGCTGGCATCCACCGAGGATATGACGTTTTTCGAGCTGGCGCGGCTGCTGCAAACCGGCGTGACGGATAGTGCAATCCGCAGCGCGGCATCTATGCGGCTGATCAAATTGCTCGCCCTGCCGCTGGTGTTAACAGGCTCGCTGTTCATTGCTTTTGCGTTTACCGCAGGTTATCGAAGGTCGTCTAATTTTGGTCCCGCGGTTCTCTACGGGATCGTGCTTGGGTTTGTAGTATTCGTGATTACCGAGATGGCCGACCGGGCCGGGTCGACCGGCGTTCTCGATCCCGCGTTTGCCGCAGTCGGACCAGCGTTCGTAGCCATCGTCATTGGCGTGACGGTGCTGCTGCATAAGGAAGACGGGCGTACGTGAGTAAGGGCTGGGGCGCATATATCCGATCGTCACTCCGCCAGGCGGCCGCCGGCGCGGTGCTTGGCATTGCCCTTAGCGGCGGCGCGATGGCGCAGGGCCTGCTTCCCGCCGATTTCTTCAATGCGCCAATCGATCCGAGTGCGCCCACCGGCGTCGAGGCCGACAATCTGGCGTTTGACGGCAATACCAATATCATCACGGCCAGCGGCAATGTGGTGGTGACCCGTGGCGGCTATACGCTGAGCGGACAGAACTTGGTGTATAACCGGCTGACCAGCGACGCGCATTTCGTGGGCGCAGTGACGATCCGCGACCCGTCCAACAATGTGACCGAAACCAACGACCTGCAACTGACCGGTGGGATGAAGCAGGCGCTGCTCAATGCGCTGACCATTACCAGCTATGACGGCGCGCGGATCACGGCGGACAGCGCCGATTACGTGGGGGCGCTGCAGACGGTGTTGAACAACGCCACCTATGCGCCCTGCGGGGAATGCGTGGACGGCAAGGGCCGGCGCATTGGCTGGTCGATGCATGCCAACCGCGTCACGCAGAATCGGGCGGATGGTTCGCTAGCACTAGAACAGCCAAGCCTTGCCATATTGGGTGTGCCGGTGGCCTGGCTGCCTTATCTTTGGCTGCCTGACACCAGTTCGGGGACGGTTGCGGGGCTCCGTACGCCTTCGTTCGACTATAGCGAAGAGATCGGCCTCAAGGTCGAAGTGCCGGTGGCGGTTTATTCCACGCGCTGGACCGAGGTGATCCTGACGCCGACGCTGCTGACCGGTCAGGGTTTCCTGCTGGGCGCGGAATGGATCCAGCGCTTCGACAATGGCTCGTTCAACATCAAGGCGTCGGGCCTGTACCAGTTCAATCCCGGCGCTTTCACCTTCTCTGAAGCGCAGGAGGAATGGCGGGGGGCATTGCAGAGCTCAGGCGAGTTCCGCCCGATCGCCGACTGGACGGTTGGCTGGTCCTATACCAAGTTCACCGACGCGGCCTATCTCGAAGACTACCGGATGACCACGGCCAAATCGTCGGTCAACGAGGTCTATGCCACCAATCTGACGCCCGACACCTATATCGACCTACGGATGCAGCAGTTTGACGTGCTGGGCGACGTGACCGAGGATAGCCAGCGGCAGCAGGCCAAGGCGCTGCCCAATGCCCGCTTCGAGCATTTCATCGAAATGGCTCCCGGCATGGGGCGGTTCGAAATCAGCGGGCGGCTGCTCGGTGTGCGGCGGGATGATGATGTCCCCACTCGCCTGATTGGGCCCAACTCTGTGCCCTACGACCTCGGTTATTCTGGCGACAAGACCCACGCTGTGTTCCAGGCCGGCTGGCAGAACCAGTGGATCGGTGCGGGCGGATTTGTGGCGACGCCCTATCTGGGTGGCCGGGCCGATGTCGCTTACTACGATGGCACCAGTGGGGCCGCGGGCGCTCCGGGCGAAACGACGCTGTGGAGCGCGACGCCGATTGCGGCGATGGATGTGCGGTTCCCGATGGCGGCCAGCGATGGCTCGACGGTGCATCTGATCGAGCCGATTGGCCAATTGGTCTATCGCGGATCGGACACTACTGCAGTTGGCGTTACCAATGACGATGCGCAGAGCTTCGTCTTCGATGACACAAATTTGTTCAGCTATAACCGCTTCAGCGGCAGCGACCGGCAGGAGACGGGCCTGCGCGCCAATATCGGCGGGCGCTACCAGGCCAATTTCGTGGATGGTTCCTATCTCGAACTGCTGGGCGGGCAATCGTTCCACCTGGCTGGCGCCAATGCCTTTGCGGCCCCGGACCAGGTGCAGACCGGCGTGGGCGGCGGGCTGGAAGACGAGACATCCTATGCCGTGCTGGGCGCCTATGGCGTCTTCTCGCCCGGCTTTAAGGTCGGCGCCAAAGTACAGGTAAACACTGACGATTGGCTGCTGGCGCGCACCGGGCTGGGCGTGACCTATTCCAATGCCGGCTATTCGGCGACGGTCGACTACAATTACATCGCGGCCAACGAGCCGGCTGGTGTGATCAAGGACCAGCAGGAAATCGGGCTGGAGCTGGGCGTGCCGCTGATGGATTATTGGCGCGTCACGGGCAATACCTATTGGGACATCACCAATAGCAGCTGGCTGCAAGTGGGCGCGGGCCTGACCTATGACGATGGCTATGTGGTGATCGGCGCGACCGCGACGCGCACCGGACCGACGCATACGAGCCCTGATGATACGCGCTTTACCGGCAGCTTCCGGCTGAAGACGCCGGCCGGGCTCGACCTGGGAGTCATGGGCGCCACACAGTAGCGTGTGTTGCGGATTTTGGCCGCAATCATCGGGCAATTGACAGCGTGCTTTTCCCGCCGCATTGAGAGCGGGCACGAATTCTTGGACAGGCGGAAGACGATGATGGCATTGCAACACTTTGGACGCGCAGCGGCCGCAGCGATGGTTGGCCTGGTCTTGACCGTGGCCATGGCCGCGCCAAGCCTGGCCGCGACTGTAGTGACCGTCAATGGCACGCCGATCACCGACACCCAGGTCGATCAGCGGCTGCGCCTGTTCAGCATGGAAGGCAACAAGACCGGCCGCAAGGGCGCGACCGATCAGCTCATCGACGAAGCCTTGCAGATGGAAGAGGCCAAGCGCCTCGGCATCAACGTTTCCAATGCGCAGATCGATGAAGGCCTGCAGCAGGTGTCGCGCAATATCAAGATCAGCCAGGACAAGCTGGTGCAGATGCTGCAGCAGAACGGCGTCGGCATCGACACACTGCGTGACCGGCTGCGCGCCGCCATCGCCTGGAATGCGGTGAGCGAGCAGGCGATCATGCCGCAGGTGCAGATTTCCGATCTCGAGCTGGACCAGAAAGCCGCAAGCCAGGTCGCCGCTTTCCAGACCTATGATTACATCCTCAAGGAAATCATCTTCGTGGCCCCCGGCGGCCAGGGCGCGGGCGGCCGTACGGCACAGGCCAACCGCTACCGTTCGAGCTTTGCCGGCTGCGACAGCGCGGTGCAGCTGTCGCTGACCTATACCGATGCCGCAGTGATCGATGTCGGCCGCCGCCATGCCACGCAGTTGCCCGAGGCGATTGCCAAGGAATTGGCTGGCCTCAATGTGGGCGGCATTACCAAGCCGCGCGTGGTCGATACCGGCGTGTCCATGCTCGCCGTTTGCCAGAAGACCCAGGCGGAAGACCTGACCTTCATCAAGGGCAACCTCGAAGCCGAAGCCGGCACCAGCGCCCTGCAGCAGCAGACGACCAATTACCTGGCCGACCTGCGCAGCCGCGCCAAGATCATCTACAACTAAGCCACTGCCCGGAAACGGGCAGCGGGCGACCGACGGGGGCATGATGAGCAAGCCGCTGGCCATCAGCATGGGCGAGCCGGCCGGCATTGGCCCGGACCTCATCCTGTCGCTCTATGCGCGCCGCGTGGAACTGAACCTGCCGGTGTTCTGCGTCTTCGGGCATGTGGAATTTCTCAAGGCGCGCGCGCAGCGGCTGGGACTGATCTTCGATATCGTAGCGACAAGTGCGGCAGAGGCGGGTGCGGTGTTTGCCGGCGCCCTGCCCGTGGTGCCGGTTGAGGGACTGGTGTCCGACCATCCCGGCAAGGCCAGTCCATTGGCCGCGCATGCGGTTATCCAGTCGATTGCGGATGCGGTGGAGGCCACTTTGGCTGGCACCTGCCGCGGGCTGGTAACGGCGCCGATCAACAAGGCCAGCCTTTATCATGCCGGGTTCAAGCATCCCGGGCATACCGAGTTTCTGGCCGAGCTGTGTGCGGGCGGTGGCGTGCCCAAGCTACCGGTGATGATGCTGGCGCATGGCGGTTTGCGGGCCGTGCCGGTGACGATCCATGTGCCGATCAAGGATGTTCCCCGCTTGCTGACCAAGGAATTGATTGTCGAGACGGGGCGGATCGTGGCGCATGATCTCAAGCAGCGCTTTGGCATTGCCAATCCGCGGATCGCCATTGCGGGGCTTAATCCGCATGCGGGCGAAGGCGGGGCGATTGGGCGCGAGGATCTCGAAATCGTCGGGCCGGCGGTGGCTGAGTTGCAGTTCGAGTTGATTGACGCCGTGGGGCCCCTGCCCGCCGATACCCTGTTTTACCCCGCCCATTGGGCCAATTATGATGCGGTTCTCGCCATGTATCACGACCAGGCGCTGATCCCGATCAAGACGGTTGCCTTCGAGGATGCGGTGAATGTGACGCTGGGCCTGCCCATCGTGCGGACGTCGCCAGACCATGGCACGGCGTTTGACCTGGCAGGAACTGGCAAGGGCTCGGACAAGAGCTTTCTGGCGGCGATCCGCATGGCTGACGCAATGACGGCGCAGGCGGCATGAGCCAGATCGACAATCTGCCGCCGCTGCGCGAAGTCATTGCCGAGCATGGGCTGCGTGCCAAGAAGGAACTGGGGCAGAATTTCCTGCTCGATCTCAATCTTACGGCGCGCATAGCCCGGGTTGGCGGTTCGCTGGAAGGCGTGCGCGTTATCGAGGTGGGTCCGGGCCCCGGTGGGTTGACGCGTGCCTTGCTGGCCGAGGGCGCCCGAGAAGTCATTGCCATCGAGCGGGACGCGCGCGCCCTGCCCGCACTGGCGCAGATTGCCGAGGCCTATCCGGGCCGGCTGACGGTGATTGGTGGCGACGCCATGGAGATGGATTATCGGCTGCTGGCCGATGGGCCGACGCGGATCATTGCTAACCTGCCGTATAATATCGCGACGCCGCTGCTGACCGGGTGGCTGACCAGCGAGCCCTGGCCGCCTTATTTCGAGAGCCTGACGCTGATGTTCCAGCGCGAGGTGGCCGAGCGGATTTGTGCGCGTCCCAGCGAAGACCCCTATGGTCGACTGGGTGTTTTGGCCGGTTGGCGCAGCGACGCCCGCATTGCGTTTAATGTCAGCCGCGAGGCGTTTACGCCGCAACCGAATGTCACCTCAGCCGTAGTCCATCTCAAGCCCAAGGCAGTGGACGGAACCGTTACCGTGCGCGACCTGGAAAACGTCACCAAAGCCGCGTTCGGTCAGCGCCGCAAGATGGTGCGCCAGAGCCTGAAGTCGCTGGGCGTACCCGTCGAAGGCTTGCTGGCAGCGGCTGGGCTAAAGGGCGACGAGCGCGCCGAGGACTTGGCGGTCGAGACGTTTCTCGCAATGGCACGGGCTCTGCCGGGGCTGCGGCCGCGCGGCTGACGGAATAGGCGTTACAACCCGGCGGGCGGCTCCGCGGGCTTTTCGGCTATCGGTAATGGCGGCAGGGCCATGAGGCGGATGGCGACCAGCATGGCGGCCACGATGGCGCCGCCGCTGACCAGCATGACGCCGGTCCAGCCCCAGGCGACCCAGGCATAGCCGCCCAGCGTGCCGAGCACGGACGAGCCCAGATAATAGGCGAAGAGATAGATGGCCGAGGCTTGCGCCCGGCCGACCACAGCGCGGCGGGCGACCCAGGCGCTTGCTATGCCATGGGCCGCGAAATAGCCGATGGTGGCGATGGCAAGCCCGGCAATGATGACGGGCGTGGACGGCACAATGGTGAGGAACACGCCGACGGCCATGGTGAGCACCATGGCCCAGAACACTTTGCGACGGCCCAGGCGTTGGGCCAGACCGCCGGCCCAGGCGGAGCTGAAACTGCCGAGCAGATAGACCACGAAAATGGCCGAGATGGCGGTGTGGCTCAGCGCGAATGGCGGCAGCGCGAGGCGGAAGCCGGCGTAGTTGTAGAGCGTGACGAAGGAGCCCATCAGCAGGAAGGCCGAGAGGAAGAGCCAGGGCAGGCCCTTGTCGCGAAATTGCAGCCCGATAAGCCGGGTAAGGTCCCGGACGGAAAGGCGGTTGCGGGCGGAATTGTGCGGCTTGGGGAGCAGGAGCACAACGACGAGGGCTGCGACCGCAATGGCGGCGCCCAGAATGGCCAGGGCGGGCCGCCAGCCCAGGGAATCGGCGAGGATGCCGGATACGAGCCGCCCGGCCATGCCGCCAATGGCGGTGCCGCCGATATAGAGGCCCATGGAAAAGCCCAGGGCGCCGGGATCCATCTCTTCGGCCAGATAGACCATGGCCACGGCGGGGAGCCCGGACAGCGTCAGGCCGATCAGGGTGCGGATGGCGATGAGGGCGGCCCAATTGGGCGCCAGCGGCAGGAGCAGGCCGAGACCGGCGGTGAGCAGGATGGCCCAGACCATGAGCGTGCGGCGGCCGAGACGGTCGGAGACCCAGCTGGCGAGCAGCAGGGCGATGGCGAGGGTTGCCGTGGTTACCGAGAGCGCGAGGGAACTGGCGCCGGCGTCGAGGCCGAATTGCTCGGCGAAGATGGGCAGCAGGGGCTGGACCGAATAGAGCGAGGCAAAGGTGGCGAAGGCCGCGAGGAAGAAGGCGATATTGGCGCGGATGAAGGCTGGGGTGCCGCGCTTGATGGTGGAGGGTAATCCGTTGCTCATGCTCGCCACCATCTATCTTTGCGGGAACCTCTGTTCACGTCCCTGCGCCGCTAAACGGAGGTTCCCGCTTTCGCGGGAATGACACCGTGGGTGGAGCAACGTTCATCTGCTCGCCGGCAGTTCATTCTCTCAAAGAGAATCGATCTGGCTCTGCAAGTCTTTGACGAAGCTGCTCAAATTGAGCTGGCGGTCGCGTTCCAAACGGGAGGAGACGAGAATGGAGCGCACGCGCTGGGTAGAGGCTTCTAGATCTTCGTTGACGATGACGTAGTCGTATTCGTGGAAGTGATCCATCTCGTCGCGGGCATTCTGGAGGCGCTTTTCGATGGTACCGACACTGTCCTGAGCGCGGCGCTCGAGGCGGGCGCGCAGCTCCTTGATGGAGGGCGGCAGGATGAAGACCGTCACCATGTCCTTGCGGCTGTTGCGGTAGAGCTGGAGGGTGCCCTGATAATCGATATCGAAGAGGATATCGTTGCCGGCGGCCAGTTGCTCTTCGACATGGGCGCGCGGGGTGCCATAGAAATTGCCGTGCACCTCGGCCGATTCCAGCAGTTCGCCATCGGCCTGCATGCGCTTGAAGGTGGGCACGTCGATGAAGTGATAATGCTTGCCATCGACCTCGTCGGTACGGCGCGCGCGCGTCGTGACCGAGACGGAGAGCTTGATGTTGGGATCGGCGCCGAACAGGGCGCGTGAAATGGACGATTTACCGGCGCCTGACGGCGACGCAATTACCAGCATGACGCCGCGGCGCTGAAATTCCATCGCCAAGTTCCTATTCGATGTTCTGCACTTGCTCGCGTAGTTGATCGATCGCCGCCTTGAGGTCAAGACCGATCGCGGTGAGCTCCACGGCATTGGCTTTGGCGCAGAGCGTATTGGCCTCGCGGTTGAATTCCTGAGCTAGGAAATCGAGGCGTCGCCCGGCTGGACCACCCGCAATGATCAATTGACGGGCGCTGGCGATATGGGCGGTGAGGCGGTCGAGTTCTTCGCGGATATCGGCCTTGGTGGCCAGAAGCAGGGCTTCCTGGGCGAGGCGATCGTCGGGAATGGCGATATCGGCGGTGAGGTCGGCAAGCTGCTGGCGCAGGCGGGTCAGGATGGCGTCGCGGCTGCGGGCGGGGTGGGCGTCGGCGCGGGCAACCAAAGCTTCGATTTCGTCGAGGCGTTCGAACAGCACGCTGGCGATATGGGTGCCTTCCTGGCGGCGGGCGAGGACGAGATCGGCCAGGGCCTGGGCGACGCTTTCGAGAATGGCCGCGGCGAGGGCTTCTTCAGCGGCGGGGCCCATGGGACGGTCGCGTTGTTCGAGGACGCCCTTGAGGCCCAGAATGCCATCGAGGCGAGGCCGGTCGGCATCGACCCGGCCAGAGAGATCGGCGAGCGCGGCAAGCACCGTGGCAAGGGCCTGCTGATTGACCAGCAGGTCGCCCCCTGCCCCGTCCCGTTCGACATTGAGGGTAAAGGTGACCGAGCCGCGCGACAGGGTTTTGCCGATGAGCTGGCGGATATCGCTTTCAAGCGCGTCGAAGCCGGGCGCCAGGCGCATGCGGATGTCGAGGCCGCGTCCGTTGACGGATTTGACTTCGCAGGTGAAGGCGGCGCCGGGCGCTGTGCCGGCGGCACGCGCATAGCCCGTCATGCTGGCGAGCGAATGGCTCACGGAGTTGCTGGTGCGCCGGCGGCTTCTTCAGCCTCCAGTGCCTGCCGGGCAGCCTCGGCATCGGCTTCGGCTTGTTCGGCAGCGGCGCGGGCAATCTCGCGATAGCGGGCGACGTTCTGCTGGTGCTCGGCATAGGTTTCGGCAAACACATGGCCTTCGGCGGGCGTGGCACCCTTGGCCACGAAGTAGAGATAATCGTGGCTATCGGGGTGGGCAACGGCCTTGAGCGCTTCGACACCGGGATTGGCGATCGGCGTCGGGGGCAGACCATCGATCTGATAGGTGTTGTACGGCGTCTGGGCCTCGATTTCGGAGCGGCGCAGGCCGCGGCCGAGATTGGATTGGCCCTTGGTGATGCCATAGATGATGGTCGGATCGGATTGCAGCCGCATGCTTTCGCGCAGGCGATTGACGAAGACGGCGGCAACTTGCGGCCGCTCGCTGGCGACGCCGGTTTCTTTTTCGACGATGGAGGCGAGAACCAGCATCTGCTCGGGCGATTCCAGCGGCAGATCATCCTGACGGCTGGCCCAGATGGCGGCCAATTCGGTGGTCATGGCCGTTTGCATCTTGTCGAGCACGGACTGGCGGGTATCGCCGGGCATATAGTCATAGCTGCCGGGCAGGATGGAGCCTTCGGCCGGCAGGGAGGTGACTTCGCCCACCAGATTGCTGTCGCCATTGAGGCGCTGAATGGCATCCCAGGAGGTCCAGCCTTCGGGAATGGTCACCGCATAGCGGATCGGGTTGCCCTCGGTGATTTCCTTGAGGATTTCGGCCATGCTGGCGCCAGCGGGAATGCGGAAATCGCCAGCCTTGATATTGGCCTGACGCTCCAGCGCCCGACCACCGGCCTGGAAGATGAAGCGGTTGGAAATGACGCCCTGTTCTTCGAGGCGCTGGGCGGTGGAGGCCAGGCCGCTGCCCGATTCGACGCGGAACGTGGTCTCTTCCTTGAGTGGGCCATCGCCGTAAAACTGGGAGGCGCCGTAGAGCAGAACGCCGCCGGCAATCAGCAGGCCGAGCACGAGCAGGGTCAGAAAGCCATTGAGGATATCAACGAAGCCGTTGCTGGAGCGGCGTTTCGGCCGCCTAGCCTTGCGTTCATTCATCGTGATGCATCACCCTGGAAGCCCGTTCGCACGCGAATGCGACGGGTCTTGTCATCGATTTGGCGCCAAACGCTGGGCCCGTTGTTGGCCGCATTGTTCGCATGCGGCCATGCAAAGGCAATAGCCCACGCCACGGTTGGCCCGCGATGTGAACGGCTTTTGTTGGCGGAGAAGGTCAGTGGACCTTGCGCATCACCAGGGTCGCGTTGGTGCCGCCGAACCCGAAGGAGTTGGACAGCGCCACGTTGATCTCTTTCTTGAAGGCCTTTTTGGGCACAAGATTGATCACCGTTTCGACCGAGGGATTGTCGAGATTGAGGGTGGGCGGCGCGATATTGTCGCGCATGGCCAGCAGCGAGAAGATGGCTTCGACCGAACCGGCAGCCCCCAGCAAATGGCCGACGGCCGACTTGGTGGAGCTCATGGCAACGGTAGAGGCGGCATCGCCCAGCACGCGGGTGACCGAGCCAAGCTCGATCTCGTCGCCAAGCGGCGTCGAGGTGCCGTGGGCATTGATATAGTCGATTTCAGCTGGCGTGATGCCGGCGCGCTTGATGGCGGCCTGCATGCAGCGGTAGCCGCCATCGCCGTCCTCGGAGGGGGCGGTGATGTGATAGGCGTCGCCCGAGAGGCCATAACCGATGATTTCGCCATAGATCTTGGCGCCGCGGGCCTTGGCCCGCTCGTAATCTTCGAGCACGACAATGCCGGCGCCTTCGCCCATAACGAAGCCGTCGCGATCCCGATCATAGGGGCGCGAGGCAGCGGTCGGATCGTCGTTGAAATTGGTGGAGAGCGCACGGCAGGCGGCAAAGCCGGCCATGGCAAGGCGATTGACGCAGCTTTCGGTGCCACCGGCAACCATCACGTCGGCATCGCCCAGCGCAATCAGCCGGGCCGCATCGCCAATGGCGTGGGCGCCAGTCGAGCAGGCGGTGACCACCGAATGGTTCGGCCCCTTGAGACCGAAGCGAATCGACACCTGGCCGGACGCCAGGTTGATCAGTCGGCCCGGAATGAAGAAGGGGCTGATGCGGCGCGGGCCCTTTTCGTGCAGCGTGATGGAGGCTTCATAGATGCCTCCGACCCCGCCGATGCCAGAGCCGATCAGGACGCCGGTGCGTTCCTGATCTTCCTGGGTCTTGGGTTCGACGCCCGCATCCTGGATGGCCTGGGTTGCAGCGGCCATGGCGTAGACGATGAAATCGTCGACCTTGCGCTGCTCCTTGGTGTCCATCCAATCGTCGGGATTGTACTTGCCGTCGGCATAGTCGCCGCGCGGCAAGCGGTGGGCAATCTGGCAAGCGATATCGTCGACCCGGAAGTCGTCGATGCGCTTGGCGCCGCTTTTGCCGGCCAAAATATTGGCCCAGGTGGCTTCAACTCCGCAACCGAGGGGCGTAACGAGGCCCAATCCGGTAACGACGACGCGGCGCAATTCCATACTCTACCTGCCTATCCCAGCTGGCCCTAAGGCTTAGCCGACGGCCTTGGTGAGGAAGGAAACAGCATCACCGAAAGTCTGGATCGACTCGGCGGCATCATCCGGAATCTCGACCGAGAATTCTTCTTCGAAAGCCATCACCAGCTCGACCTGATCGAGCGAATCGGCGCCCAGATCGTCGATGAAGCTGGCCTTTTCGACCACTTTCTCGGCATCCACATTGAGGTGTTCCACAACGATCTTGCGGACCCGATCAGCGACATCGCTCATATTTGACTTCCCTTTTAGAAATCGACGTTTCGTTTCGCTTCTTATTGGCGCAATGCCAAATCTTCAAGCATGGTTTTGGCCTGCACAGAGGCAATGTAAGCGGCCTTTCCGGCGCTCGCAAGACGGACCGGCAGAGGTTACCGCGGGGCGGGGTAGCACGTTTTTTCGAGGTTAGCCATAAGGCGCACCCCCCTAAAACCGGGCTTTTCCGCAGATCAGATCATCGCCATGCCACCATTTACGTTCAACGTGTGCCCCGTGACATAGGCCGCAGCGTCGCTCGCAAGGAAGACTGCACAACCCGCAATTTCCTGTGCAGTTCCCAAACGGCCGGCAGGAATTGTCCCCAGGATAGCGTCGCGCTGCTTGTCATTGAGCTCATCGGTCATGGCCGAAGCGATGAAACCGGGGGCGATGGAATTGACGGTGATACCGCGCGAGGCGACTTCGTGGGCCAGCGCCTTGTTCATGCCGATCAGGCCGGCCTTGGAGGCGGCGTAATTGCCCTGCCCCGGATTGCCCATGACGCCGACGACCGAGGAAATGCCGATGATGCGGCCATAGCGCTGCTTCATCATTCCGCGCAACACGGCACGGGTCAGGTGGAAAGCGGCGGTGAGATTGACCGCCAGCACCTCGTCCCATTCCTCATTCTTCATGCGCATGAAGAGATTGTCGCGCGTCATGCCGGCATTGTTGACCAGGATATCGATGCCGCCCATGGCCGCCTCGGCGGCGGGCACGAGCTTGTCGACGTCATGAAGCTCGGACAGATTGCAGGGCAGGATCGGGCTGTCCTTGCCGATTTCCTTGGCCACGTCCTCGAGGGCGCCAACGCGGGTGCCGCTGAGGGCGACGGTGGCGCCGGCCTCGGCCAGGGCCTTGGCGATCTCGCGGCCTATGCCGCCGCTGGCGCCGGTTACCAGGGCACGTTTGCCAGTCAAATCAAACATTTACGTCTCCTCCACGGAGAAAGTGATTCAAGGGCTTCAAGACCTCGATCAAGTTGGTTAGGCGGTGAGTTCGGCGACGAAAGCATCGATATCGGCGGGAGTGCCGATCGCGCTGGCGACGGCCTCGGCATTGATGCGCTTGGCGAGGCCGGTCAGGACCTTGCCGGTACCCAGTTCATGCAGGTGGGTCACACCGGCTTCGGTGGTGAGCCAGGTGACGCTTTCGGACCATTTGACGTCGCCGGTGACCTGCTCAACCAGACGGCGGCGGATTTCGGCGGGATCGGAAATCGGGGCGGCCAGCACATTGGCGACCACCGGCACGACGGGCGCGCGCATTTCTACTTCCGCCAGGGCGATTTCCATGGCTTCGGCGGCCGGCTGCATCAAGGAACAATGGAAGGGCGCGCTGACGGGCAGCAGCAGAGCGCGCTTGGCGCCCTTGGCCTTGGCGATCTCCACGGCGCGTTCCACAGCGGCGATATTGCCGGAGACCACGACCTGGCCGGGGGCGTTGTCATTGGCGAGATCGCAGACTTCGCCCTGGGCGGCTTCTTCAGCGACGGCACGAGCGGTTTCGAAATCGAGGCCGAGCAATGCGGCCATGGCGCCATGACCCACCGGGACGGCTTTCTGCATGGCCTGGCCACGCGTCTTGAGCAGGCGCGCGGTATCGGACAAAGAGAATGTGCCGGCGGCGCAGAGCGCGGAATATTCGCCGAGCGAATGGCCGGCGACATAGGCTGCGTGATCGGCGAGCTTGATGCCCTTGGATTCAAGAACGCGAATAACCGCGAGGCTGACCGCCATCAAAGCCGGCTGGGCATTCTCGGTGAGGCGCAGGATATCGTCGGGACCTTCGAACATGATGGCCGACAGCCGCTGGTTGAGTGCCTCGTCGACTTCCTGAAACACGGCGCGTGCCTCGGGATAGGCCGCTGCAAGATCCTTGCCCATGCCGACAGCCTGGCTGCCCTGGCCGGGAAATGTGAATGCGCGCTTGGTCATAGTGCCCCCTGTGGCATCGCAGTTAGCCAAACCGCGAGCGGTCTGTCCAGTTGCGCGGCGTTTGCCGGGAGTGTGTGGCAGAGTCAAGGCGGCACGGTGGCAAAACCATTCGCGGAACAGCAAGTCCGTCCCGCATGATCGCGTTTACTCTCACCGGCGAGAGGCGTATTTTAGCTGCTGTGACAGGCTCTCAGAAAGGGAGGAAGTTATGCTCACAGATCATCGTGCCTACGCGACCATCCCGGCTGCAGACATGGACCGCGCAAAATCCTGGTATCGCGACAAACTTGGCCTCACTCCGGCAATGGAAGACCAGATGGGGTGCATGTACAAGGTCGGCGGGGGCACCAGCTTCCTGCTCTATCCCACGCCCAATGCCGGCAAGGCACCCAATACCCTGCTGTCCTTTACCACCGACGATGTGGAGGCAGAGGTGCAGGATATGCGGCGGCATGGCGTCAAGTTCGAGGACTATGACATGCCGGGGCTCAAGACGGTGGACGGCATAGCCACGATGGGCAAGTTCCACGCCGCCTGGTTCAAGGATTCCGAAGGCAATATCCTGGCCGTTGGCGACGAGCCGAACTGAGCTCCCGCAAGTGAACCGGGCATGCGTTCGACCTGCCCGGTTCGTGGCAATACCCGTTTCTGCTTGATCTCGGGCGGGTTTCCCCCTATTGGGACGCCAGCAATTCGTTTGGCCGGGGGCTGAACGGAGGGTTTGTCGTTTGAAAGAACGGCAAATAGGGCTCATGCCCGGCCTCCCGTGTTCCCGCTCTTTGCAAGACTGCTTTGATGCCTTTCCGGCTTCAAGGAGGCTCCGCGCCAGACATTGCATGTGTGTTAAACCACGAAGGAAGGCGCATTCATGGCCCTTTACGAGCATATCTTCCTGGCGCGCCAGGACGTATCGCAGCAGCAGGTTGAAGAACTGACCGCTGCGCTGACCGAAGTCCTCGCCTCTGGCGGCGGCAAGGTCACCAAGAACGAATATTGGGGCCTCAAGGGTCTCTCCTACCGCATCCGCAAGAACCGCAAGGCTCACTACACGCTGATGAACATCGACGCGCCGGCTCCTGCCGTTGCCGAGATGGAGCGCCAGATGCGCATCAATGAAGACATCCTGCGCTTCATGACCGTGCGTGTCGACGAGCTGGAAGAAGGCCCATCTGCCATGATGCAAAAGCGCGATCGCGACGACCGTGACGGCACCCGTCCGGATCGTGGTGGCGAACGCGGTGGCTTTGCCGGTGGCGAACGCCGCCCGCGCCGTTTCTAATATAAGGACCGAAAAGCTATGGCTATCAAAGACCTGACCACTGCCCAAGCCCGCCGTCCGTTCCAGCGCCGCCGCAAGACCTGCCCGTTCTCGGGTGAAGGCGCGCCAAAGATCGACTACAAGGACGTGCGCCTGCTGAGCCGCTATGTTTCCGAGCGCGGCAAGATCGTGCCGAGCCGCATCACCGCCGTTTCGGCGCTGAAGCAGCGTGAACTGGCACGGGCGATCAAGCGTGCCCGCTTCATCGGCATCATGCCGTATGCCGTCCAGTAAGTTCGCTGGGCTGGCGATCTAGCGGCGGTTCGCTGCGCTTCCGGTGCTCACGTACATTAGTACGTTCCGCTCCGGTTCTCGCGAACCACCACTATCTCATCCAGCCCAACGACTTTCTGTTTGGCCTCCCCTGCCCCACAGGGAATGCGGGAGGCAATCGCTGGGGTTCCGGATGGTCCGGGACTCCTAACCGTCACATCGACGGGACAGCCCAAAGGAAATACCCCAATGAAAGTCATTCTGCTCGAGCGCATTGGTCGCACCGGCTCCATCGGCGACGAAGTCAGCGTGAAGGACGGCTTTGCCCGTAACTTCCTGCTGCCGCAGGGCAAGGCGCTGCGCGCCACTGCCGCCAATCGCCAGAAGTTCGAAGCTGAGCGCGCTCACATCGAACAGCGCAATGAAGACCGCCGCAAGTCGGCTGCCGGCATTGCCGAAGGTCTGGACGGCAAGGTCGTCGTGATCATCCGCCAGGCCGGCGAAACCGGCCAGCTCTACGGTTCGGTCGCTTCGCGCGATATCGTGGAAGCCCTGGCTGCCGAAGGTTTCACCGTGCAGCGTTCGCAGATCGACCTCGCAGACCCGATCAAGTCGGTTGGCGTGCACACTGTGCCGCTGAACCTGCATTCGGAAGTTGCTGTGTCGATCTCGGTCAACGTCGCCCGCTCGGAAGACGAAGCGGCTCGCCAGAGCGCCGGTGAAGACGTGACCGTCACCCAGTATGAAGACGACGTTGAAGGCGACTTCGCTGCCGGCCAGAAGGACGCGCAGCAGGACGATCGTTTCGACGACGAAGTCTAAGATCAATCATCGATCGTTTGAAAAGGCCGGGCACTTGTTGCCCGGCCTTTTTGTTATGGGCGCTCGGCAAAATTCTTGATGCCGATCAACCAGGATTGGATGCGTTCGGCCAGTTGAGAATTGTTGAGCTGGACCGCGGCCACGATTGCTCCATCCATCGACTCCGCGGCAGAAATGCGCGTGAGTTCGGGACCAAGCACCTCGAAGGCATAGACATGCACCGCTGCGAGGCCCGGCGCCGTCGTGGTCCAGGTCAGAAGACGCTCAGGGTCTACAACGCCGAACCGCGAGGTGACCGCCACCTCCCCTGTGCGCCACGTGAAGACGCCCCCAGGAGCCGCTGCTTCGGCTCGCGACACGGTGTTGATATCGGCGCGGATCGCCGGCCAGTTGGTCACGTCACTGAGTGCAGCCCATACGCGGTCCGCAGGGGCCTCAACCACAATGCTACCCAGTGCCTGAACTGGCGCGTGGTTGTCTATCTCGCCAGCCAAGGCCAGAAGCTCGTGCGATGTCGGCTGTTGCACTTCCATCCAGAAACCCCTCAATTATACATTATACGATACACTGTATCGTTTTGGCTACTGAGGGTCAACGGAATGGCAAAATGTCTGGTCAAACGGACTTACGCTTGTATCTTGCAGCCAAGGGGTGATCTGGCGACATGACTGAACGAGGCGAAATAGCAACGGATCTGGGGCGGACGCAGGCCCTGTTGTGGAGTTCGCATAGCCGGCCGGTGGGGCGCAGCGGGAAAAGCGTTGGCGATTTCGTCGCCGCTGCCATTGCCTTGGTGCAGGAACAGGGCGCGAACGCTCTATCGATGCGCGCCGTGGCCGCCAAGCTCGGCGTCAGGACAATGGCAACTTATAGTTTTGCGCCGAGCAAGGCTGACCTGGTCGCGTTGATGGTCGATCACGCCTATCGCGACCTCTATGCTGGCGGTGCGCCCTCCACGGTGGACTGGCGCGAGGGCCTGCGCACCGTGGCGCATACCAACCGCGCCCTGCACCTGGCACATCCATGGCTGCAGGAATTGCAGGCAATTCGGTCCCCCATGGGGCCGCATGAAATGCGCAAGCACGAGCTTGAACTGGCGCCGATCGAGGGCATCGGCCTGACCGACCCCGAAATGGACCAAACCCTGCCGCAGCTCCTGGCCCAGGTCGCCCATGCCGCGCGGATGGAGAATCGCTTGCGGGCCGAACAGGGCGAAACGGGTCTGGCAGACGGCGAATGGTGGGTGCAAGCCATGCCGGTGCTGGAGCGCTTGGTCGATCCCAAGATGTTTCCGCTATCGGTTCGGGTCGGCACAGCCGCCACAGCAGCACGATCGGGCCAGTTCTGGGGCCAGGAGGCGTTCGAATTTGGGCTGGAGCGCCTGCTGGACGGCGTCGAAGTGCTCGTGCAGCGCCGTAAAGCGAGCCGCTGACCCGCGACTCATGCCATGCTGCTGCCTTGCTCACATGCAAGCAACGCTATTCACATTCCCCGTTGTCCCCAGTGTTCACAGGACCGGGTCAGGGCGTGTTAACCCCTCCTCCGGTAGGTCGAGACTCTGGCCCGCATCGCGTGGTTAAGAAAGGTTAACGTCGTTAGGGAGGCTAAGATGGCAGAGATCGCACGGCTGCATAGTGCCGAGGAAAAGTCCTTCCGCCTGGCCCCGCACAATGTGGAGGCCGAGCAGGCGCTGCTGGGCGCTATCCTGCTGAACAATGACGCGTTCTATCGGGTGTCCGACTTTCTCGAACCCGAGCATTTCTACGAGCCAATCCACCGCGACATCTATGAGCTGGTCGGCAAGATCATCCGCGCCGGCAAATCGGCTGACCCGACCACCATCAAGACCCACCTGCCCGACCAGTTGCTGCCTGAAATGACCATGGCGCAATATCTGGCGCGCATGGCGGCGGAAGCCACCACCGTTATCAACGCGGCCGATTACGGCCAGGCCATCTACGACCTGGCGATTCGCCGCAGCCTGATTCTGGTCGGCGAGGAGATGGTGTCGGAAGCCTACGAATCCGATGTCGAGATGACGCCGGTCAAGCAGATCGAAAAGGTCGAAGGCGCGCTGTTTCAGCTGGCCGAGAAGGGCCGCTATGATGGCGGCTTTCAGGCGTTCGGCACGGCGCTACAGGCCTCCATCCGCATGGCGGGCGAGGCCTATCAGCGTGACGGCGGCCTGTCGGGCATCGCGACGGCGCTGGATGATCTGGACCGGCAGATGGGCGGCTTGCAGCGCAGCGACTTGATCGTGCTGGCGGGACGCCCTGCCATGGGCAAGACCTCGCTGGTGACCAATATCGCGTTCAACGTGGCCAAGGCCTATAAGAGCGAGGTGCAGGCGGATGGGCATCTCAAGACCGTCAATGGCGGCGTGGTCGGGTTCTTCAGCCTTGAAATGAGTTCGGAACAACTGGCGACGCGTATCCTGGCCGAGCAGGCGGAGGTCTCCTCCTCCGATATCCGCCGCGGCAAAATTCACGACAGCCAATTCACCAAGCTGGTCGATGTGTCCAACATGATGAGCGTGATGCCGCTTTATATCGACGATACCGGCGGTATCTCGGTGGCGCAACTGGCGGCGCGGGCGCGGCGGCTGAAGCGGCAGAAAGGGCTCGATTGCCTGATCGTGGACTATCTGCAGCTGCTGACGGGCTCAAGCAAGGCTTCGAGCCAGAACCGCGTGCAGGAACTGACCGAAATCACCACCACGCTCAAGGCGCTGGCCAAGGAGCTGGAAGTGCCGGTGATTGCGCTGTCCCAGCTGTCGCGCCAGGTGGAGTCGCGCGATGACAAGCATCCGCAGCTAGCGGATTTGCGCGAATCGGGCTCTATCGAGCAGGACGCTGACGTGGTGTTGTTCGTGTATCGCGAAGAATACTATCTCAAGAACAAGGAACCCAAAGAGGGTACGCCCGAGCACTTGGCCTGGCAGAGCGAGATGGAAAAAGTGCACGGCAAGGCGGAAGTCATCATCGCCAAGCAACGACACGGCCCCACTGGTACTGTGCAGTTAAGTTTTGAGGCGCAATTTACCCGCTTCGGCAATCTGGCTCGGGCCGATTATCTTCCCGAGCGCATGGAATAGGCATGGCGCTGACTTCAGGCCTTGGGGGCCAATTAAGCATCGATCTGGGCGCGTTGGCCCGCAACTGGCGCGCGCTCGACCGCGTGAGCGCCGGGGCGCTGACGGCTGCCGTGGTGAAAGCCGACGCCTATGGCATGGGCATCACCATGGCGAGCAAGGCGCTGCATGCGGCGGGCGCGCGCTTCTTCTTCGTGGCGACGCCCGACGAAGGCATGGCGGTGCGCGCTGCCGTACCCGACGCTCATATCTTTGTGCTCAACGGGCTTTATCCGGGCGCGGCCAATCTTTATGTGCGGCAGAATCTGATGCCGGTGATTTCCTCGGTGGCGATGCTGGAAGAATGGCTAGCCAAATGCGTGGAACGCAACGAGGCCTACCCGTCGGCGTTCCATTTCGATACCGGCATGAACCGGCTGGGCTTCCGGCTCAATGAAGCGAGCGTCGTGCGCCAGCAGATCGAAACGCTGGGCTATGCGCCGCAAATGGTGATGAGCCATCTGGCTTGCGCCGACACGCCCAATCACGAGAAAAACCGTACGCAACTGGCGCTGTTCAGCTCGGTGCTGAACCAGTTTCCAGGGATTCCGGCCTCGCTGGCCAATTCGGCCGGGCTGATGAGCGGGCGCGACTATCACTTCCAGATGGTGCGGCCCGGCATTGCGCTTTATGGCGGCCGGGCGGTGAATGGGCGCAAGAACCCGATGGCGGCGGTGGCGACGCTGCATGTGCCGATCCTGCAGGTGGTCGAGGCCCGCACCGGCGAGACGGTAGGCTATGGGGCAACCTATTCGCTATCGCGCAACAGCCGGCTGGCGATCATCGCGCATGGCTATGCCGATGGTTTTCTGCGCTCGCTATCGGGCACGAATATGCGGCCGGGCGGCAAGGTGGTCATTCGCGGCAAGGCATGTCCCGTGATCGGGCGGATTTCGATGGATACGACCATCGTGGATATTACCGAACTTGGCTCGGACCTGCCCTCCCCTGGCGAGGGCGCCGAAGTGCTGGGCAACCTGATCGGCGCGGACGACCAGGCCGATGCAGCCGGCACGATCGGCTACGAAATCCTGACCTCGCTCAAGCAGGGCCGCTATAATCGCAGCTATGTGGGCGACGGTAATCTGCCGGAATAGTCGTTCGCTATTTGTTCTTGCGGTGACTGGCATTTGCGGCTAGCGTTGGCATAGTTGCATTCGCGAGTTTCCATTGGCCAAATCCCGATCTTCCTTTGTCTGCCAAGCCTGCGGCGCCGTCTCGACCCGCTGGCAGGGGCGCTGCGACGCCTGTGGCGACTGGAACACCATGGTCGAGGAGATGACCGATAGTGGGGTTGGCGCGGGCCCCAAATCGGCCAAGGCCAATGGCAAGCCGACCAATCTGGTGCCGCTGTCCGGTGAGACCGAGAGCGCGGCGCGGGTGGTGACGGGCATTGGCGAGTTGGACCGGGTCACTGGCGGCGGCTTTGTGATGGGTTCAGCCCTGCTGGTGGGCGGCGACCCCGGTATCGGCAAATCGACGCTATTGCTGCAATCGGCAGCGGCTTTGGCCAATCGGGGCAAGCGCGTCGTCTATGTTTCGGGCGAGGAAGCGGTGGCGCAGGTGCGGCTGCGGGCGCAGCGGCTGGGGCTGGGCGACGCCGAAGTGCTGCTGGCCGCCGAGACCAATGTCGAGATCATTCTCGCGACACTGGAAAACGGCCCTGCCCCGGACCTGGTCATTATCGATTCGATCCAGACGCTGTGGACGGATCGCGTCGATTCTGCGCCGGGCACGGTGACCCAGGTGCGCACCTCCGCGCAGGCTTTGACGCGCTTTGCCAAGAAAAGCGGGGCGGCGGTCGTGCTGGTGGGCCATGTCACCAAGGATGGACAGATCGCCGGGCCGCGCGTGGTCGAGCACATGGTCGATGCCGTGCTCTATTTCGAGGGCGACACCAGCCATACGTTCCGCATTCTGCGCGGCGTGAAGAACCGCTATGGCGCGACCGACGAGATCGGGGTGTTCGCCATGACCGAGCTTGGGCTGGAGGAAGTCTCCAATCCTTCGGCGCTGTTTCTCGACCAGCGGGATGAGGGTGCGGCAGGTTCGGCGGTGTTTGCGGGCATGGAGGGCACGCGGCCCCTGCTGATCGAAATCCAGGCGCTGGTGGCGCCCTCCCCGCTCGGCACGCCGCGCCGGGCCGTAGTGGGCTGGGATAGCTCGCGCCTTTCCATGGTGCTGGCCGTGCTCGAAACCCGCTGTGGGGTGCGGATCGGGGCCAATGATATTTATCTTAACGTGGCGGGCGGGTTGAAAATCAACGAGCCGGCGGCCGATCTGGCCGTCGCGGCGGCGCTGATTTCCTCGCTGACCGGCTCACCCCTGCCCAAGGATTCGGTCTATTTCGGCGAAATTTCGCTGGCCGGCGGCGTGCGACCGGTGGTGCATGGCTCGCTGCGGCTGCGCGAAGCGGGTAAATTGGGGTTCAAGGCGGTGTCGACCGGACGGCTGAGCAATGCGGATCGCAATAGCGGGCTCGACGTGTCCGAGTTTACCGCTTTATCGGAACTAGTGGGGCGGATTGCGGCCAATGGCAAGGCGCCGGCAAAAGAGCCAGAGCAGTGGTAGAGCCGGCACAGTTTGTCGCTTTCTGGGAAGATCGCGCATCGGAGGCGCCGTAAGCCTTGGCTTTGCAACACAAAGCGGCTAAACGAAGCCCAATAAGCCGGGGCGGCAACTGGAGCTAAGCGAAGACATATGCTGACAGCGTTCGACGTTGGTGTTGGTGTACTGGTGCTGATTTCGGCAATCCTGGCCACCGCGCGCGGGCTGACCCGCGAAGTGCTTTCGCTGGCGACATGGGCCGGCTCGGCCGCTATCGCCATCTATATGTGGCAGTACCATCCGGAAATTGCCCGGCAATATATTGCCGAGCAGATCGTGGCCGATATCGCCACCGTGGTCGTGACCTTTATTGTCGCGCTGATCGTGCTGCATCTGTTGACCATGCGCATTGCCGACTTTGTCGTCGACAGCCGCGTCGGCCCGATCGATCGTACGCTGGGTTTCGTTTTCGGTGTGTTGCGCGGCGTGCTGATCGCCATCGTGATCACGATTTTCGGCACCTGGCTCCTGCCCAACAATCTGCCGCCCTGGGCTGCGCAGTCGCAATCGCTGCCGCATCTGCAGAATATGGGCAATACGCTGATTTCCATGCTGCCAGAGGGTCTTGAGCAGCAGGTTACCGAAATCCTCAAGGGCGGCACGGGCCTGACCGAAGATCCAGAAGCGCCGCCGGCGCCCGTGGATGAAGGCACCGACGCCACCGAGGACAGCACGGTTCCGCCGGTGACACCGCCGGCTCCGATCGCGCCTGGCGCCTGAGGACGATCATTTTCTGGTGAGTGCGCTGTGCTCGCCACAACCCTGACCCTTTGTGACAACATTGGTCGGGGACACCAATTTGGGCTATTGCGTAGAGCGAAAGCGCTGCGCACGGCCTTGTCGCCATTGGCGACGGCAGTTCTGCAGTTGAGGGCAGCATTGGCATGGAGAGCCCGGTGAACCATCCGAGCGACGACTCATTCGATCTCAATGGCGACACGCTGCATGAAGAGTGCGGCGTGTTTGGCATTTTGGGGCATAACGATGCCGCCACCCTCACCGCGCTGGGGCTGCACGCTTTGCAGCATCGCGGCCAGGAGGCGGCGGGTATCGTCAGCTTCGATGGCAAGCAATTCTATACCGAAAAGCGCATGGGCCTGGTGGGCGACCATTATACGGACCCGGCTTTGTTGGCCAAGCTGCCCGGTGCCATGGCCATGGGCCATACGCGCTATTCGACCACGGGCGAGGTGGCGCTGCGCAATGTGCAGCCGCTGTTTGCCGAACTTGAGGCCGGTGGCATCGCCATTGCCCATAATGGCAATTTCACCAATGGGCTGACGTTGCGCCGGCAGATCATCGCGACGGGTGCCATCTGCCAGTCCACGTCGGACACCGAAGTGGTGCTGCATCTGGTGGCGCGGTCGCGCCATTCCTCCACCACCGACCGCTTCATCGACGCCATCCGCCAGATGGAAGGCGGCTACGCCATGCTGGCGATGACCCGCACCAAGCTGATCGCGGCGCGCGACCCGGTGGGCATAAGGCCGCTGGTGATGGGCGAGCTCGATGGCAAGCCGATCTTCTGCTCGGAGACCTGCGCGCTCGACATGATCGGCGCCAAATACATCCGCGACGTCGAGAATGGCGAAGTCATCATCTGCGAAATCCAGCCGGATGGCTCGATCAGCATCGATGAGCGCAAGCCGGCTCGCCCGGCGCCAGAGCGGCCCTGCCTGTTCGAATATGTCTATTTCGCCCGTCCCGATTCGGTGGTGGCCGGCCGCAGCGTCTATTCGGCGCGCAAAGGCATGGGCATCAATCTCGCCAAGGAAGCCCCGGTCGAGGCCGATGTGGTGGTGCCGGTGCCCGATGGCGGCACGCCGGCGGCAATCGGCTATGCGCAGCAGAGCGGCATTCCGTTCGAGCTCGGCATTATCCGCAACCATTATGTGGGCCGCACCTTTATCGAACCGACCCAGTCGATCCGCGCCTTTGGCGTCAAGCTCAAGCATTCGGCCAATCGCGCCGAGATCGCGGGCAAGCGCGTCGTGCTGGTCGACGACTCGATCGTGCGGGGCACGACCTCGCTCAAGATTGTGCAGATGATCCGCGATGCCGGGGCCACCGAAGTGCATCTGCGCGTCGCCAGCCCGATGATCTTTTTCTCGGATTATTACGGCATCGACACCCCGGACCCGGAAAAGCTATTGGCCAACCAGCATAAGGACCTGGCCTCGATGTGCCGGTTCATCGGCGCGGATTCGCTGGCGTTCCTGTCGATCGACGGGCTTTATGACGCCGTGGGTGGCGAGCCGCGCAACCCCAAGGCGCCGCAGTTTACCGACCATTATTTCACCGGCGACTATCCGACACAGTTGACCGATCTGAACGGCCGCGCCAAGAACGAGCCGAAACAAATCTCCCTGCTCAAAGAGGCCGGCTAATGGCTGTATCCAATGACCTTGCCGGCAAGGTCATCCTCGTCACCGGCGCCTCGCGCGGCATCGGTTATGCAAGCGCCATCGAGGCGGCGAAGCGCGGCGCCCATGTGGTTGCGGTCGCCCGCACCGTGGGGGGCCTCGAAGAACTGGATGACGAAATCCAGGACCTGGGCTCCTCGACCACGCTGGTACCGCTCGACCTGCGCGATGGCGATGCCATCGACCGGCTCGGCGCGGCCATTTTCGAGCGCTGGGGCGCGTTGGATGGCCTGGTAGCCAATGCCGGACAATTGGGCGTGCTCAGCCCCCTGCCCCATGTTTCGCCGGAAGATTTCGACAAGGTCATTGCCGTCAATGTGACGGCCAATTACCGGCTGCTGCGCTCGTGCGACCTGCTGCTGCGGCAGGCCGATGCCGGGCGGGCGGTGTTCGTCTCGTCCTCGTCAGCGCGGTCCGCACGGCCGTATTGGGGGCTCTATGCCGCCAGCAAGGCGGCCGTGGACGCCATGGTTAAATCCTATGCCGGCGAGGTCGAGCAGACCAAGGTACGCGTCAATGTGTTCTATCCCGGCGCGGTACGCACCGCGATGCGGGCCAAGGCCATGCCCGGGGAAGATCCGGCGACGCTGCCGACGCCTGCAGATATCGCGCCCAAGCTGATCGACCTGTTGAGCCCTGCGCTCAAGGAGAATGGTCAGCTGTTCGATATGCGGACCGGGGCCTTCGAAGAGATTTAGGAGCGGTGCCACGACCTCGTCCTTCGACAAGCTCAGGATGAGGTCCACTGGTAGCTGGTGCAGACCCGATAATCGCAAAGGGCGCCTCACGGCGCCCTTTTTGTTTCGACCGGAAGCCTAGTTCAGCTTGGTCATCATGATCTTGTCGATGCGGCGGCCATCGAGATCGAGCACCTCGAATTTCCAGCCATTGTGCTCAAACGTCTCGCCCACCGCCGGCAGGCGGTTGATGATGGACAGCACGTAACCCGCGACCGTTTCGAACTTGGCGTCCTTGGGGATCGCCACTTTGAGCTTTTCGCTGAACTCGTCGACTGGCATCCAGCCGGCCACGAGCCAGGAGCCGTCCTCGCGTTTCACCAGCGCCGGATCGTCGCCGGTTTCTTCCTGGAAGACGCCGGTGATGACCTCGAGAATATCGGCCGAGGTCACGATGCCCTCGAAGTGCCCATATTCGTCCACCACGAGGGCCATGTGCACCGTGGCGTTGCGGATGGCGCGCACCACGTCGAGCGCGTCGGCATGGTCCATCACCACCGGCACCGGCTGCACGAATTTGCGCACCTCCAGTGGCTGGCCATTGGCAAAGACGCTGATGATGTCCTTGATGGCCACGACGCCAATGATCGAATCGGCGTCACCATCCTGCACCAGCAGGCGCGAACGGTGCGTGCCCAGGATCGCCTTGCGGATTTCGTCGCTGTCATCGGACAGGTCGATCACATCGACCTCGAGGCGAGGGGTCATCAGGCCGCGGGCCGAACGGTCGGCCAGACGCATGACGCCCGAAATCATCGAATGCTCGTCGCTTTCGATAATGCCGGTTGTTGCCGCCTCGGCGATGAGGGTCTTGACCTCTTCCTCGGTGACCTTTTCCTCGGATTCCTCACCCTGCCCCAGCAAGGACAAAACCGTGCGGCCGGAAATATCGAGAATGAAGACGATCGGCGAGCCGATGGCGGCGAGCAGCTTCATGCCCGGCGCCACACGCGAAGCCACGCCTTCGGGATCGCGCAGGGCGATCTGCTTGGGCACCAATTCGCCCAGGATCAACGAAATATAGGTGATGGCGACCACGACGACGCCGACGCCCAGCACGTCGGCAACGCTAGCGGCGACGCCGATATCCTTGAGCCAATCGGTGAGGCGCAGGCCCAGCGTGGCGCCGGAGAAGGCGCCGGACAGGATACCCACCAGGGTAATGCCGATCTGCACGGAAGAGAGGAATTTGCCGGGGTCTTCGGCCAGGCGGATGGCCGTGGCAGCCCCCTTGTTACCCTGATCGGCCATGGCGCGCAGGCGCGCGGGCCGGGACGAAACGACTGCCAGTTCGGACATCGCCAACACGCCGTTGACGATAGTGAGAACGACGACGATCAATATTTCTGCGAACAAGATCTCAACAATGGATGCGGCCCCGCACTCAGCATCGGGTCGCTTAAGGTTGCGCAATATAGCGGCTATCGCGGCGAATGCACCATGGCTGTGGACAAAAACAATGAAGGGCGGCCGGGGCCACCCTTCACCTCGATCGAACCTAGCCGATCTTGCGCTTGCGCTTGTCGTTATAGGGATTGTCGCTGCCGGCGCGCACCCAGAGGCGGATCGGCGTGCCCTGGATGTCGAAGGCCTCGCGCAGGCCATTCACCAGATAGCGCTGATAGGCCATGGGCAGGGCCTCGGGGCGCGAGGCGAAGAGGATGAAGCTTGGCGGCCTGGTCTTGGCCTGCGTCATGTAGCGCAGCTTGAGACGGCGGCCGGAGACGGCCGGCGGCGGATGGCTCTCGGTCATGCCGGTCAGCCAGCGATTGAGGCGGGCTGTGGAGACATGCGAGTTCCAGCTGCGTTCGATCTTGAAGATCGCGTCCATCAGCTTGTCGATATTCTTGCCGGTGAGGCCGGACAGGGTGACCAGCGGCACGCCGCGCAGCTGCGGCAGCAGGCGTGTGCAGGCTTCTTTGAGGGCCGCGAGAGCCGCGTTCTTGTCCTCGATCAGGTCCCATTTGTTGACGGCGATAACCAGCGCACGGCCTTCGCGTTCGACCAGATCGGCCAGCGCCAGATCCTGCTTTTCGAAGGGGATGGTGGCATCGAGCATCAGCACGACGACTTCGGCATATTGGATCGAGCGCAGGCTATCGCCGACGGCGAGCTTTTCGAGCTTTTCCTGGACGCGCGCACGGCGGCGAATGCCGGCGGTATCGACCAGATTGATCACGCGGCCTTCCCATTCCCACGGCACGAGAATGCTGTCGCGGGTAATGCCGGCTTCGGGGCCGACCAGCACGCGGTCTTCGCCGACCATGCGATTGATCAGCGTGGACTTGCCGGCATTGGGGCGGCCAACGATGGCAACGTTGAGGTAGCGCTTGGGATTCCAGCGCAGGGTGGCTTCTTCGCCCTCCCCTTCGAGCATGTCCTCGGTGATGTCGACATCGACCTCAGGCATCTCGTCGAGATCGGCGATGGTCTCGGCTTCCTTATTGGCCTCGGCCTCGTCGATCGCCTTGGAGACGATGGAATAGAGCTCGGAGAGGCCCAGGCCGTGTTCGGCCGACAGCGCGATCGGTTCGCCAAAGCCGAGCTTGAAGGCTTCGACCAGCCCCGCCTCGGCAGCGCTGCTTTCGGCCTTGTTGCCGACCAGATGCACATCCTTGCCGGCCTTGCGCAGCACCTGGGCGAAGCGCTGGTCGAGCGGGACCACGCCAGCACGGGCGTCGATCATGAACAGGATGACGTCGGCTTCCTTGATGGCCATTTCGGTCTGCTGGCGCATGCGGTCTTCAAGGCTGCCATCGGTGACGTCTTCGTAGCCGGCAGTGTCGAGAATGCGGAACGTCAGGTCGGCAATGTGGCCCTCGGCCTCGCGTCGGTCACGGGTGACGCCCGGCGTGTCGTCGACCAGCGCAATCTTGCGCCCGACAAGGCGGTTAAACAGGGTCGATTTGCCGACATTGGGGCGACCGACGATGGCAACGGTGACGGTCATATAAGCTGTGTTCCGATCGGGCAGAATCCGGCCGGCCCTATTGCAGGGCCGGTGCGGTCTCGGTGGTGGCGGCGGGAGCCGCAGGAGCCGCGGGGGCGGCAGATTCGGTCGTGGCCGGGGCAGCGGGTGCTGCACTCTCGGCTGCCGGAGCGTCGTCGCTGACGATCTGGTCGATGGCATTGGCGGCGTCATCGGCTGTCGCGGCAGGAGCCGGCGCGGTGACGACGCCTTCCGACAGCAGCTGGGCGAGATAATAGCCCATGCGGTTGCGGGCGCTGCTCTGGGACATCGGATCGTTGATAACAGCTTCAAAGCTGGTCTGCGCGGCGGCGAAATCGCCGGCCTTATACTGGGCCAGGCCAAGGATTTCGCGGGCGGCATTGCGCAGCGGATTGCCCTCGGTGGCGATGGTTTCGATGCGCGACTGCACATCGGCCAGCGTGCCATTATCGATCAGCAGATTGCCCGCCAGAACCAGAGCCAGTTCGCGCAGGCGGATATTGTCCAGCGAATTTGCCAGCGCGTCATAGGCGGCGACGGCCTCGGCGGTGTTGCCTGCCTTGGCGAGCACACCGGCCTTGCGGAACTCGGCCAGGGTCGGGTAGCGGCCCGAGCCATCGGCGATGACCTTGTCGAGCGCAGTCTGGGCGGCCGGCAGGTCGTTGCCGTCGATCAGGTCGAACGCCGCATAGAGCTCGTCGGAGGACTGGGCGGCATTGTTGGCGTGATACCAGGACCAGCCTTCATTGACGGCAACCAAGGCAACCACGGCAATCGCAGCACCGATGACATAGGGTGCGAAGCGGCGCCAAAAGGCGCGCATACGGTCGGAGCGGAGCTCCTCGTCGACTTCGCGGAAAATATTGTCCTGGGACATGGATGGCCTAGCGTCACGAATGAATTGGGGCGCACGTTTAGCACGGTGCCGGGGGAATGCAAATGCGCGCTTGGCTTGGGCGTCAGCGGCCCAGCCGCCATTCCCCAAGGCATTCGGGCCTGGCCTCGCCGAGTGTGGTGCGAACGAGAAAGAACTGCCGGACGCGCCAGCGGAATGGGCGAGACAAAGGCTGCTCGGGAACCGAGCCGGTATCGTACCACAAAGTCACATGCGGCAGGATGTTTGAGGGACCGCCTTCGAGGCCACGCCGAAGCATCTCACGCCGCAAATCGGCATGAAGCGCCTGGATTTCGCGCTGCCCCGTCGAGCAGCTGAGTACGGTCGGAAATTGCCGCCCGCTGCGGCCCTTGCCTCCCCCATCCAGGGTCATGAGCCGATCGAATGTGACGTCAAATGCCGGCCGTCGGATGGCTTCGCCAACTTCAAGAGCTGCATCGAGGTCGTCCGCTGGAATCTCGTCACCCTCGCCTATACCATGAAGCGACGCGTGGATCCGCGCCGCCCGAACGGGGCGCCGGACGCCGTAGCGGCGCGACATGCGCAAGGCGAAGTATTCCATATCCTGGGCAATCACTGGTGGCGGCAGAAGAGTGAAATACCAGCGATGCGTTGGGAACGACCGCCCTGTCCCCACCAGTTTCGGCGCGCCACCGCCAAACAGATCAAGCTGCATATCCATTTTGACCGGCCATCTTGTTCTCTATTTGTTCTTTCATAGGACAGCAGAGAACGAGGGTCAACGGTGTGGTCCATCACAAATATGGAGTGTTGGGGATAGGCGGCTAGCCGCCTATCGGATCATTCCCACTCGATCGTGCCCGGCGGCTTGCTGGTGACGTCGTAGACGACACGGTTGATGCCGCGGACTTCGTTGATGATGCGAGTGGCAGTTTTGCCGAGGAAGTTCATGTCGAACTGGTAGAAATCGGCGGTCATGCCATCGACCGAGGTCACGGCGCGCAGGGCGCAGACGAATTCGTAGGTGCGGCCATCGCCCATGACGCCGACGGTCTGGACCGGGAGCAGCACGGCGAAGGCCTGCCAAATCTTGTCGTATTGGCCGGACTTGCGGATTTCATCGAGATAGATGGCGTCGGCCTGGCGCAGGATATCGAGCTTTTCGGGCGTGATACCGCCGGGGCAACGGATGGCGAGGCCCGGGCCGGGGAACGGGTGGCGACCGATAAAGCTTTCGGGCAGGCCCAGTTCGCGGCCGAGGACGCGCACTTCGTCCTTGAACAATTCGCGTAGCGGCTCGACCAGCTGCATGTTCATGCGCTCGGGCAGGCCACCGACATTGTGGTGGCTCTTGATGGTGACCGAGGGGCCGCCGGTGAAGGAGACGGATTCGATAACGTCGGGATAGAGCGTGCCCTGGGCGAGGAAATTGGCGCCGCCGAGCTTTTTGGCTTCGGCTTCGAAGGTTTCGATGAACAGACGCCCGATGATCTTGCGTTTGGTTTCGGGATCGGATTGGCCGTCCAGTTCGCGCAGGAACACTTCGGAGGCATCCACGTGGACCAGCGGGATATTGTACTGGTCGCGGAACATGGTGACGACCTGTTCGCTCTCGTTCAGGCGCATCAGGCCGTGGTCGACATAGATACAGGTGAGCTGGTCGCCAATGGCTTCGTGGATCAGCACGGCAGCCACGGAAGAATCGACGCCACCGGAGAGGCCGCAGATGACGCGGCCGGTGCCGACCTGGTCGCGGATCTTTTCGATCATCTTGTGGCGGTAGGCCGACATGGTCCAGTTGGACTCGATGCCGCAGATATTGTGGACGAAATTGGCGTAGAGCTTGGCGCCATCGGGGGTGTGCACCACTTCGGGGTGGAATTGCACGGCCCAGATGCGGCGGGCCTCATTGGCGATCATGGCGAAGGGCGCGTTGGCCGAGGTGCCGACGACTTCAAAACCTTCGGGGAGCGCAACGACGCGGTCGCCGTGGCTCATCCAGACCTGGTGTTCACTGCCCAGGTCCCAGACGCCGTCATAAAGCGCGGAGGGCTTTTGCACCTTGACCTCGGCGCGGCCGAATTCGCGGTGATGGCCGGCTTCGACCTTGCCGCCCAGGGCCATGCACAATGCCTGCTGGCCGTAGCAGATGCCCAGGATCGGCACGCCGGCATCGAGGATCGACTGATCGATGGTGGGGGCGTTTTCATCCAGCGTAGAGGCCGGGCCACCCGATAGTACAACACCCTTGGGCTTGAGCGCGGCCATTGCGGCGCTGGCGCTCTGAAACGGGTGGATTTCGCAATAAACCCCTGTCTCGCGAACGCGGCGCGCGATCAGCTGAGTGACCTGCGAACCGAAGTCCACGATAAGGATTGCGTCGGGGGCGGCAGTGTCTGGGGTTTTCATGGCGAGGCCATATCGCCACGCCAGAGATTCCGCAAGGGTGCAAGTTTGCAGGACTGGTTTGCGGGCATAGTCATAATCGCAACGAATTGATCGGGCAGGCGTTGGGCAGGACCCACGGAGGACGAGTCTTTTGACGCAACAGCGATTGCTTGGCGCCGATTTTCTGCGCGCCGCCGCGTGCCTGATGGTGCTGTTGCATCACCTGGCGTTCCGCATGGATGGCAATAATGTGCCGGGGCCCCTCCAGGGCGTGGTGGATTTTGCCGTGATGGGCAGCTTCGGCGTGGCGGTGTTTTTCGTGCTGAGCGGGTTCCTCCTGGCGCGGCCATTCTGGCAGGCGCTGGACGCGGGGGAGCCGATGCCCTCGCTGGGGATTTATGCGCTGCGGCGGGCGGCGCGCATTTTGCCGGGGTTCTGGCTGGCGCTGATTGTCAGCTTCGTGCTGGGCCTGACGATCTATGGCTATGATCTGGGGCGCGAGGAGATCGTGCGATTTGTCGCGGGGTTCTTCCTTGTCAGCGACTGGCATTGGGTGACGCTGTTTCCGGTCAACAATAACGGGCCGCTGTGGTCGATCGGGTTTGAGGTGACTTCGTATCTGCTGCTGCCGTTTTTCCTGGCTGTGCTGTTTGCCGCGGGGCTGAAGGGCTGGCCGGCGCGGTTTGCCTGGGTCGGGGTCATCGGCGTGGTGCTGGCGCTGCACTGGATGGTGGTGCAATGGGCGCCGATCGACGAGGTGGAGCGCGGCTGGAGATATGGGCTGGTTGGTGGGGCCAAGGCGTGGATGCCGCGGTTCAATCCTATCGGGTTCTTCGCCATTTTTGCGCTGGGAGCGCTGGCGGCCGGGGTGCAGGTGAAGCTGGCCGGGATGCGTTCGTATCTGTTCGATCTGGTCGGGTTGGCCAGCGTGGTGGCGGCGGGCTGGGTGATGGTGGCCCACATTGGCGGGCTCAATGAGGGCTTTGGCTGGCTGGACGTGCCCTATGGGTTCCCCTTTATGCCGCTGGCGATTGCCGTGGGGCTGGTGGCCCTGCCCTCATCCGCTTTGGCGGGGCGGGTGCTGGATAATCCAGTGGCGCGCTATATCGCCGAAGTGTCGTTCGGCGTTTATATCTGGCATTTCCTGGTGATCGGGCTGCTGGAGCGGCTGGTGCCGCCGGCTTTCGAGACCAGTGGCGAGAATGGCTGGACGATCTGGCTGGCATCTAGCGGCGCCGCAATCGTCATCAGCTTTTTGGTGGCGACGGTCAGTTTCCGGTTGCTGGAGCAACCTGTGGTGCGCTGGGCGCGGGGGCTGGAGCGCCGACCCGTGCCGATCCAGAAACGCGAATTGGCCGAGACGCCGTCCTGATGTTTTGAATCAAGCCCCGCGGCGCAAGGCGTTGAAATAGAATCCATCTGTGCCGGTGAGGCGCGGGGTGAGTGCGATGCCGGACTGGGCGGTTTCGACATCCGGATGGATTGCGGCGCCGAAGGCGGCTTGCCACAGCTCGGATGGCGGCAGCGAGGCGAAGTCCGGATGGGCATTGAGGAAGGCGACGATCTGGTCGTCATTTTCTTCGGGCAGGATGGAGCAGGTAATATAGACCAGCGTGCCGCCGGGCTTGAGGTAGCGGGCGCCTTCGATCAGGATTGCGGCCTGTTCGGCAGTGCGTTGCGCCAGCAGTTCGGGGGTCAGCTTCCACTTGGTATCGGGGCGGCGGCGCCAGGTGCCTGTGCCGGTGCAGGGGGCGTCGATGACGACGCGATCCATTTTGCCGGCGAGATCGTCGAGCGCACCGGGATGAGGGGCGCGGACCTGCACATTGCGGGCGCCATTGCGCTTGAGGCGATCATAGATCGGCGCGAGGCGGTTGCGGTCGCTATCATAGGCGAAGATCTGGCCCTTATTGCCCATGGCGGCAGCCAGAGCCAGGGTCTTGCCCCCTGCCCCGGCGCACAGATCAAGCACCTGTTCGCCGGGCTGGGCATTGGCGAGGGCCGCCACGATCTGGCTGCCCTGGTCCTGCACTTCGAACCAGCCTTTGAGATAGCCTTCGTCGGTGGTGACATTGGGCGTGCGCGCATCGCCGGCTCCGGCCGGCATGGTGACGCCGACAGGCGAAATGGCGGTTAGACGCGGATGGAAGCGGTCGAGAGATTTTACGACGCGGTCGCGGCTGGCCTTGAGCGTATTGGTGCGCAGGTCAAGCGAGGGGCGGCCGGCCATGTCCTGCCCTTCGGCGATCCAATTGTCGCCAAAGGCGCGCTCGATGGAGGGCGCGAGCCATTCGGGGACGTCGGCCAGGATATGGGGGGCGGTATCGTCAGGGAGTTGGCCAACGGCGCGGGCCAGCTCGTCCGCGGTGAGCGGCTCAGGCGCGTGGCTATCGGCGGCAAAGCTGTCGCTGAGGGCGGCCGGGTCTTCGTTCCAGTCGCGGATGGCGACGGCGAGGACCAAAGCGCGCGGGCTATCGCTGCCCATCAACGCGGTATGCGAGGCGCGGCGGCGCAAGGCGTCATAGACGAGATTGCCGATGGCGGCGCGGTCGCCGGCCCCGGCAAAGCGGTTGTTGAGACCCCAGGCCTTGAGCGCCTCGGAGACGGGCCGCTTGCGCGTCTCCACATCCGTTAGAACATCAATCGCAGCGGAAAGGCGGCCTGGCAGGCGCATGAAGAGACCTCTGAGAATTCTACTCTGGTGGGCATCTGGAGCGCATTTCCTGCGCTTCCGGTGCTCACGTACTTTAGTACGTTCCGCTCCGGTTCTCGAAAACCCACTCCATCTATCCCACCAGAGCGAATTCTCAAGCGGTCTCTAGATACCTGGGCTTAGGACAACTAGGCGAAGGACCAGCCATAGCCACAGCGCGCATAGAACTGCAAGGCCGGCGGTATAGGTGGCGAAGCGGTGTTCGACGCGATTGGTGGTGACGTGGATGGCGGCGTGGGCGTAGCGCAGTACGACGAAGGCCCAGGCCAGCGCCAGTTCGAGCCAACTCACTGTACCGACCCAGAGCGTGAGCAGTGCGGCGACATAGAACAGGACCGGGAGCTGGAACTGATTGTCGAAACAGTTCGACAGCAGGCGCGCCTTGAGCGGATAGGCCGTGCGCTCGACAGCGATGTCCTCGATGGCGATCTCGCCCGACATGACGCGGGGCACGCGTTCGCGGCCCATGAGGATGAGCAGGATGATGGTGAGCAGGACCTGCGCGGCCATTGCGAGGATCAGGAGCTTGGTGGTGAGGGGCATGTTGAAGTTCCGATTCAGAGTCCGCGTCCTGCAGTAACGACTTGTAGCGGAGTAAGTTTTCGGCGGCATGCAAAAGCGCCGCCCGGCCTGGTGTGGCGTCGCGGTTATACGGTAACGGGCGGCCATTGGACCTTCCGAAACAGATAGAGTGGGCCAATGGCCGCCCGTCACGATCCGCTTTTTCTGCAGGGTCCGGTTCAGGCGGTACCATTCTTGCAGGTCCGGCTGCCGAGTTTCCAACCCCACTGGACAGGCGCCCCCATCCCACGGTCTCCCCACCCGGCCCTGCGTCGGGGCCGCGTAACTGGCGGGGATGGACGGAGTATGCAGGAGGGAATTGGGGGCGGGGATAAGATGGATAGATCGGGGTCAGTCCGAGAACTCTCAGTCGTCTCCCTCCCCCTTGTGGGGAGGGATCAAGGGTGGGGGTGGCCACACACATTGGACTCGCGGAGAGATACCCCCACCCTGCTCGATTCAACGGACTTAGCTCACGCTAAGTCCTATCTCGCTTCCCTCCCCACAAGGGGGAGGGTGACGACTGAGGGTCCGGATCAGGCCCGGCAGGGAGGCCGGCCCTATCGCCCGCTGCGGTTCCGATGATCCGCGAACTCTCCGGCTGTTGCTGCGTTGATCGTGACACCCATGGAGCGGATCAATGCAGCAACAAATCGCTATCATCACGCTCGGCATTGCCGATCTTGCGCGTTCCCGGCGCTTTTATGTGGACGGCTTCGGCTGGAAGCCGGCCTTCGAGAATGACGAGATCATCTTCTACCAGATGAACGGGTTCGTGCTCGGCACGTTCAGCAAGGCGGCGCTGGAAAAGGATATGAACCGTACTGGTCTGCGTTCCCCCGGCGCTTTTTCTCTGGCGCATAATGTGCGGAGCCAAGAAGAAGTCGACGACGTCATGCAAAGCCTGCTCGCGGCGGGCGGAACCTTGCTTAGGGCTGCTGACGCGCCGCCACATGGCGGATTTCGCGGCTATGTGGCCGATCCGGACGATCATGCCTGGGAAGTGGCGTGGAACCCGGACTGGACCATTGACGAGCAGGGCATGGTGACAATCGGCGCTTAGCGGCTACCTTCCAATGCGGGGAGGTAGCCGAAGGCCATGTTACCGGCCGCTGCGGTAGTTCGGGGCTTCGCGGGTGATGGTCACGTCGTGGACGTGGCTTTCGCTGAGGGCGGCGCCGGAGATTTTTACGAAGACGGAGTTGTCGCGGAACTCCTGCAGATTGTGGGCGCCGGTATAACCCATGGAGGCGCGGAGGCCGCCGGCGAGCTGATGCAGCACGGCGCCGGCAGCGCCCTTATAGGGCACCTGGCCTTCAATGCCTTCCGGTACCAGTTTCATCTGGTCGCGCACGTCTTGCTGGAAGTAGCGGTCGGCCGAGCCGGAGCCCATGGCGCCGACAGAGCCCATGCCGCGATAGGATTTGTAGGAGCGGCCCTGGTAGAGATAGACCTCACCGGGGCTCTCATCGGTGCCGGCCAGGAGCGAGCCGATCATGACGCAAGAAGCGCCGCCGGCCAAGGCCTTAGCCATGTCACCGGAGAATTTGATTCCGCCATCGGCGATGACCGGAATGCCCTGCTTGGCGCCTTCTTCGGCGCAGGCCATGACGGCGGCCAGCTGGGGCACACCGACGCCCGCGACGATGCGGGTGGTGCAGATCGAGCCGGGGCCGATGCCGACCTTGACCGAGTCGGCGCCAGCATCGATCAGCGCCTTGACGGCTTCGGCAGTGGCGACATTGCCGGCGACGATGCGGGTGGAATTACTCTCGCGCTTGACGCGCTCGACGGCCTCGGCGACGCGGACGGAATGGCCATGGGCGGTGTCGATGACGAGCAGGTCGACGCCCGCATCGATCAGCTGGAGCGAGCGCTCAAAGCCCTGATCGCCCACGGTGGAGGCGGCGGCGACCCGGAGGCGGCCTTGGGCATCCTTGACGGCGTTGGGATTGAGCTGGGCCTTTTCGATGTCCTTGACGGTGATCAGGCCCGTGCAGCGGCCATCGGCATCGATCACCAGCAGCTTTTCGATACGGTGCTTGTGCAGCAGCACCTTGGCCTCGTCCTTGGAGACGCCATCGCGGACGGTGACGAGGTTTTCATGCGTCATCAGCTCGGCAATGCGCTGGGCCGGATTGGAGGCAAAGCGCACGTCGCGATTGGTGAGAATGCCCACCAGCTTGCCAATGGCGCGACCGCCCTTGCCGCCGTTTTCGACGACTGGAATGCCCGAAATGCGGTTGGACTGCATCAGCGAGAGGGCATCGGCGAGGGTGGCATCGGGGCCAATGGTGATGGGATTGACCACCATGCCGGATTCGAAGCTCTTGACCTGGCGGACCTGCTCGGCCTGCTGCTCGGCAGTGAGGTTCTTGTGAATGACCCCGAGGCCACCGGCCTGGGCCATGGCGATGGCCATGGCGCTTTCGGTGACCGTATCCATGGCCGAGGAAATGATCGGCAGATTGAGCGCTATGTCCTTGGTGACATAGGTCGAAATGTCGGTTTCGGTGGGCAGAACATCCGAGCGGGCGGGCTGGAGCAGCACGTCGTCAAAGGTCAGCGCAGCATCGCCGGTGATGGTGGTAATAATCTTCGCCAAGGCCAGACCTTTCCGGACTTCTGTGGAGCACAGAGATGAAGGAGTGTGAACCGGGCGAGAGACAGGCGCCGGGTTCAGGTTGGCGAGGGTCAATAGCACCGGGCGCCGGACTTGCATAGGGGGTGCGACCGCCAGCGTGCGCATGGCTCGAATGCCATTGGCGGGCCAATCCCCTCTCAGTGCGACAAAAATGCGCGGCTGGGCTTTGCAGGGGGCGCCGAGGCGTTCATAGTCGGGGCGGCTGGTTCACAGCCATACAAGATTCCCCCGGTGCAATGTCTCCGATCCGCGTTACCCCGCTCATTCTGGCGGTCGCCCTGTTCATGGAACAGATGGACTCGACCGTCATCGCCACATCGCTGCCCGCGATTGCCGCCGATATCGGTACCGAACCGATTTCGCTGAAGCTGGCGCTGACCTCCTATTTCGTGGCGCTCGCCATCTTCATTCCGATCAGCGGGTGGATGGCCGACCGATTCGGCGCCAAGAATATCTTCCGGCTTGCGATCTTCGTGTTCATGCTGGGGTCGCTCGCCTGCTCGTTTTCCTATTCGCTTGAGACCTTCGTGATCTCGCGGTTCTTCCAGGGCATTGGCTCATCGATGATGACGCCGGTGGGGCGGCTGTTGCTGGTGCGCTCGACGCCGCGCAATGAGCTGGTCAATGCCATGGCCTGGCTCACCGTGCCGGCGCTGCTGGGGCCGGTGACCGGGCCGCTGATCGGGGGATTTTTGACCACCTATCTCAGCTGGCACTGGATTTTCTGGGTCAATATCCCGATCGGCATTGCCGGCATCATCCTGGCGGGGATTTTCCTCAAAGTGCCTGATGGGCGCATTCCGCGGCCGATCGATTTCGTGGGCTTTGTTCTCGCCAGCATTGCCTTTGCTGGGACGGTATTTGGCCTGTCGGTGGTCAGCCTGCCGGCGCTGCCGTTGATCTACGGCTATCTGACACTGGCCGTCGGCGTGACCTCGGGCATTCTCTATCTGCTGCATGCCAGGCGCACCGAGTTTCCGCTGCTCGATCCGGCTTTGCTGCGGCACAAGCTGTTCCGCAGTTCGATCACTGCCGGGTCGATGTTCCGCATCGGGGTGGGCGCCGTGCCGTTCCTGCTGCCGCTGATGTTGCAGCTGGGCTTTGGGCTCAATCCGTTCCAATCGGGCGCTATCACCTTCGTTTCGGCCATCGGGGCCATTGCCAGCAAGTTCATTGCCGAGCGGGTTTATCGACGGTTCGGCTTTCCCCGCGCCTTGGGCTGGGCGTCGTTGCTGGGCGGCCTGCTGATTGCGGCGCAGGGGCTGTTCACGCCCGATACCTGGGTGCCGGTGATGATGGGCGTATTGCTGCTGGGCGGCGTGTTGCGGTCGGTGTTTTTCACCGGCAGCAACGCCCTGGGTTATGCCGATGTCAGCGATGACGAAGCCAGCCAGGCCACGGCCATCGTGGCGGTGGCCCAGCAACTCAGCGTTGCCTTTGGCGTGGCGGTGGCGGGCGGGCTGCTGGAACTGAGCACACGGCTGCATGGCAATACGCTGTCCCTGGTGGACTTTCAGCTCGCTTTTGTCGTGGTGGGCGTGCTCAGCGCGCTTGCCAGCATTGTTTATTTCAGGCTGCCGGCCGATGCGGGCAGCAATGTTTCAGGCCATGGGGCTATTGCCGCCAGCAAGGAGTAGCCGGGCTTTTCGTCCGGTGTTCAGCAATTGTCGCGCATCACACCGCTTATTCTTGCCACCGCCTTGTTCATGGAAAACATGGACTCCACGGTCATCGCCACCTCGCTGGCGGCCATCGCGGCCGATATCGGCACCGATCCGATTTCGCTCAAGCTGGCGCTGACGGCGTATTTGGTGGCGCTGGCCATTTTCATCCCGATCTCGAGCTGGATGGCCGACCGGTTTGGTGCGCGCAATGTGTTCCGCGTCGCCATGCTGGTATTCGTGCTGGGCTCGATTTCCTGCGCTTTTGCCAATTCGCTGACGGCATTCGTCGGCGCGCGCTTCCTGCAGGGCATGGGCGGCGCACTGATGACGCCCGTGGCACGACTGGTGCTGGTGCGCTCGACGCCACGGCACGATCTGGTCAATGCCATGGCCTGGCTGACCATTCCCGGGCTGGTCGGCCCTATCGTGGGACCGCCCTTCGGCGGGTTTCTCACCACCTATCTCAGCTGGCACTGGATCTTCCTGATCAATGTGCCCATCGGGATTTTGGGCATTGCCCTGGTCAGCCGTTTTCTGCCCGAAACCATGCGTAATGCGCCGCGGCAGATCGACTTCAAGGGCTTTGCCCTGGCTGGTCCCGCCTTTGCGCTGTTCGCCTTTGGCACCTCGGTGATCAGCCTGCCTGCCCTGCCGCCGCTTGTCGGTGTGCTGGCGACGGCTTTGGGCATCGGGCTGGGCTATCTCTATGCCCGCCACGCATTGTCGACCGATAATCCGCTCTTCGATCTGCGCCTGCTGCGGTTCCCGTTCTTCCGCAGCGCGGTGGTGGCGGGCACCTTCTTCCGGCTGGGGCAAGGCGCGACGCCATTCCTCTTCCCGCTGATGCTGCAGCTCAGCTTTGGCTATACCCCGTTCGAATCCGGCATGATCACCTTTGCCAGCGCCATTGGCGCCATCGTCGCCAAATTCATGGCGAACGGCATTTTCATCCGCTTCGGCTTCCGCACCTCGCTGGTGGTCTCCACCGGCATTGCGGCGCTGGGCCTATTGGCGATGGGGCTCTACACGCCCGAGACCGTCGTGCCGCTGATCATCGGCATTCTGGTATTTGTCGGGTTCTGGCAATCGATCTTCTGGACCGGCAGCAATGCCTTTGTCTTCGCCGATATCGAGGACAAGGATGCCGGCCAGGCCAATGTGATCAGCCAGGTCTCGACCCAGCTGTCCATCGCCCTTGGCGTGGCGCTGGGCGGGGGCATGCTGGAAATGAGCAATGCCATGCGCGGTGGCGAACTGGTATTGGCCGATTTCCATCTGGCCTTCTTCGTACTGGCGGCGATCTGCCTGATCTCGACGATCATGTTCGCCCGGCTGCCGGCCAATGCGGGGTATCAGCTCACCAAGATGCCGCATACCCGTTGAGAGAGGGGAGTGCGCTGCCCTCACCTGTCGCGGCGCCTAGCGGTCGTATTCCTCTTCGCCCGGCACGGTGTCGTTACTGCCCTTGAAACCCCTGGCGATCAGATAGGCCTCGGCTGAATCCGAACGGCTGGACGGCGGCTTGGCATGCATGGTGGTTTTGAAGTGGCGCTTGAGCATGTGCAGCAGCTCATGCTCGGTGCCGCCCTGGAACACCTTGGCGATGAACACGCCATTGGGCGCCAGCACGTCGAGCGCAAAGGCCGCCGCGATCTCGATCAGATGGATGATGCGGATATGGTCGGTGCCGCGATGGCCGGTGGTCGGCCAGGCCATGTCGGACATGACCACATCGGCCTTGTGGCCGCCCATGGCCTCGATCAGCATGGCGGGCGCGTCTTCCTCGGTGAAATCCTTCTTGAGCAGGATGACGCCGGGAATTGGGTCCATTTCGAGATAATCGATGCCCACGACCAGTGGGTTGGCGTCGGTGGAGCCGGTGGCCTTGGCCGCCACCTGCGACCAGCCGCCAGGCGCCGCGCCCAGATCGACGATATGCATGCCCTTGCGGAAGAACTTATACTTTTCGTCCATCTCCTTGATCTTGAAGGCGGCGCGCGAGCGATAGCCCTCGGCGCGAGCCCGCGCCACATAGGGATCGTTGAGCTGGCGTTGCAGCCATTTGGTGGACGAGACGGTGCGCCCCTTGCCCGATTTCACCCGGATCTTGAGGTCTTTGTCGGACTTGCGGCCGCCCGTGCCGAGAGCTTTATCAACCATTGCTTGTCCTTCGCGACGGGTAGCGGGATGCGCGATTGCGCGTACGATCGGCGTCCATCAGCGAGATCAGAATGCCCTCGCGCAGGCCGCGATCGGCGACGCGCACGCGTTCGGTGGGCCATTCGCGGCGGATCGCCTCGAAAATGGCGCAGCCGGGCAGCACCAGATCGGCCCGGTCCTTGCCGATGCAGGGATGGGCGACACGCCGCTCGAACGGCATGCCGAGCAGCACTTTCATGGTCTCGTCGACCTCGCCGCGCTTCATCCACAATCCGTCGACCTTTTGCCGCTCATAGCGCTCAAGGCCCAGATGCAGGCCGGCCAGCGTCGTCACCGTGCCGGACGTGCCGATCAGATGCACCGGATGGGTGCCGATCATGTGGCGCAGCTTTTCGCGGCCGCGGAACTGGCGCAAATGCTCGGAGACATGGCTGACCATGGCCTCGAAAACCTGCGGCGTCACATCGATGCCGCCGAACTTTTCGGCGATGGAGACCACGCCCACCGGCAGCGATTGCCAGGAGCGAATCGAAGCCGACATGCGGCCCTGCGATTTGGGACGGCCACCACGGAAATCGAGCCAGGCGAGTTCGGACGAACCGCCGCCAATGTCGAACATCAAGGCGCCCTGCGCCGTGCCCTCGATCAGGTCGGCGCAGCCGGTCACGGCCAATTCGGCCTCGGTGCGCCGATCGACGATCTCGAGGTCTAGCCCCAGCTCCTGCTTGACGCGAGCGAGGAATGCCGGGCCATTTTCGGCGGCGCGGCAGGCTTCGGTGGCAATCAGGCGCATGCGGGCGGGCTGATGCTCGCGCAGCTTATTGCGGCACTGGCGCAGCGCTTCCATGGTGCGCTCCATGGCCGCATCCGAGAGGCGCCCGGTGACCGAAACGCCCTCGCCCAGCCGCACGATGCGGGTAAAGCCATCGAGCACGCGAAAACCGTGGTCATGCGGGCGGGCGATCAGCAGGCGGCAATTATTGGTGCCCAGATCAAGCGCGGCATAAATGGGGCCGCGGTGTTTGCGGGACGGATTTGGGGCGGGCTTTGTCCGCTGGTCCGCTCCGGGCCCTGGAGGCGCCGCCTCCCCTGCCCTTCCCATCTGCGCAAGGCCAGATGGGGCTCGGACTGCCACCTCTTCGTCCAGCGACGAAACCGCGGCAACGGACCGATCAGAATCGGTCACTATGGTCTCCTAGCGTGCGCGGTCGCGGGAACCGGACTGGCCGATCGCGCCCGACGCACTGTCATTGCGTGTCGAAAAAGACGGTAGAGCAAGGGGGGCGGAAGCGCAATCCAAACGATAGCAGGGCAAAGGCGCATCACAGGCGCTTGCAATCTTTGCCACCATTGTCTATGCAGACCCCGCGCCGACGAGATGGTTCGCCCACCGCCCGCGCTTACCGGCCTTCCGGCTCATGCTGGGGAATAGTTCAACGGTAGAACAGCGGACTCTGACTCCGTCAATCTTGGTTCGAATCCAGGTTCCCCAGCCAAAACTCCCTAATACAATCAGCGACTTGCGCTTAACCCACTGCGCCCTTTCGCCGCCATGTCGCGTTTCGTGTTGCGCCGCAATCCCCAGCATTTCCAGGCCTTTCTCGACAGCCTCCGCGCGTCCATGCGACATGGATGCAACATGGAGAGTTGGCATGATCGAAATTGTGAGGCTCGTATTCGCTGGATTGGCGACCATTCTGTTTCTCGTCGCCACCTTCGTAAAGATTCATCCCGACATGGATCGCCACGACAGCGATCTGGCTAGATCTGGGCGATGGACCGCAGCCGGCACTTTCTGCGCCGCAGTCGTGTTTTCCTGCGAAGTGCTGTCATACTTTTTTCCAACAGCTTGAGCGCGATCATGAACGTGATGTTTGACACAAATGTTTTCAGCAATTTGGCCAGCGGGAAGATCGATTCCACCAGCGTCCCAGAAGATTGGCGCTGTGTCGCTATTTATCTGCAGTGGCAGGAAATTCAGGCGACGAAAAATCCAGAAATCCGATCGAAGATCGAGTCGGTTTTTGACGAGCACCTCCCTGTTAAGGCGCCGCCAATCGCGGTTTGGGATGTGACACCTTTTGACGAATCTGTTTGGGCAGAACCGGGTAATTTGTATCAAAGCATCTTGGAAGAAATGGACAGGCTAAAGCCTCATCGCAACAATCGCGTGGATGCTGTGATTGCTGAGGCATGCGTTAGAGGCAAGATGGCGCTGGTAACGAACGACCACACACTTGGCCAGGCCGCGGCCGCTCACGGCGTACTGGTCTTCAATCTCCAGAAGTGACCTGGTGCGCACTTGGTTCGCATTGCGGACCTAAGCGCAGGCCTTTGGTGCGAACCACCGCGAACTGCAAACCATGAAAACCAACAAAATCAGCGATTTAGAATGCTTCGCAGAAGTGGTTCGCACCTGCCAACTTCCACCAGAGAAAAAACCTACGGGCGCCCTCGTGGGTCCGGACAGCGAGGGCCTTCCAGATTTTTAGACCCCGCCCCAGGCCTGTGAGGCCGGGCCCAGTTACTGCTAAAAAGTTGAAAAATACACTAATTCAACCGTAAGTAACTCACATCGCAATGTTGCCGTAGCCCCTTGAGCCTTAGAACGTGCCCTGATCCATTTTGGTGGTCCATCACTTCTTCTTAAGCTCGGACTTCGGCGCGATTTCGGGATCCGGTCCCAGCAGGCGGGGTGCGTATTCGGCTAGGCGTTGGGAGATGAAGTCGATGAAGAGGCGTACTCGTTTGGTGCGCCGGGTTTCGCCTTGGGAGAGAATCCACAAGGCGCCGTGCGCGCCGTTGAGGGTGGCGGGCGCACGCACCAGGTCCGGCTCGGCGTCTCCCACGAAACGGGGCAGCAGACCGATGCCCAGTCCCTGGCGAAGGGCGGCTAGGTGAGTACTGGTTTCGGGCGCGCAGAACAGGCCCTCGATCGGGATTTCGCCGCAGAGCGCCCAATCAGGAGCCCGATCGGTCCCTTTGGATACCCAGCGCGCATATGGCAGCGCGCCTGCGGACCATTGTTCGAGCAATGAGCTGGACAGATAGGCGCCGATGCGCAGTTCCGGACCTTGCAGGCCATGCAGGTTGAGCGGCAGCGCTTCGCGGTCGAGCACGACGCGAAGCGCCACGTCTGCTTCGCGATTGGTGAGGTTCACCTTGGCTTCCGAGGACAGGATGGTCAGTTCCACCTCGGGATGGCGCCGGCAGAATTCGGCAAAGTCGGGCATTAGCAGGTGCGTGGCTATGGTCTGCGCCATTGCGACGACCAGTGGGCCGCCAATACCTTCGTCCCGCCCCCAGACCAGGCCCTCGAGCCGACTCGAGGACAATTCCATCTCCTCGGCCAGGGCCAGGACGTCATGGCCCGAGCCGGTCAGTTGGTAGCCGGCCGGCTTTTTCTCGAACAGCCGTGCGCCCAATCGTCCCTCGAGCTGCGAAATGCGGCGCAGCACCGTGGTGTGATTGACCTTGAGCCGCTCGGCTGCGGATCGCACCGATCCGCTTCGCGCGACCGCGAGAAAAAAGCGCACATCGTCCCAATCGATCACATTCGGTTCCTCTGCCAATGGCTCAGAATATCATGAGAGCCGGGATGGATGTGGTGCGTTTTTGCACCACCGCTGTGTGGGGTTTCCCACTGAAGCCCGGGCGTGATCGCACCTAGCTCAGAGCCGGACGCGACGAGAGGTCCTGTCCATCAACAAGCAGGAGCAAGACATGAGCTTTGCCATTATCGGGGCCGGACGTATCGGCCAGGCGCTCGCCAAGGCGTTTGCGCGCAAGGATATCGCGGTGAGTCTAGCGAGCAGGACGCCGCCGGCGCAATTGGCCGAACTGACCCGGTCGCTGGGGACGCAGGTGACGCCGGTTTCACTGAACGACGCGGTCACGGCCGACACGATCTTGCTGGCCATCCCGTTCTGGGCGCATCGCGAGGTGGCGCAAATCCTCACGGACTGGACCGGCAAGACGCTGATCGACGTCAGCAATGCTCATGGCGTTGACCCCAGTGAGTTGGGCGGGCTGCCGTCCTCGGCCGTGGTGGCCAATGCCTTTGCCGGCGCGCAGCTGGTCAAGGGGTTCAACCACCTGGTGGCTTCGGTGCTGGCGCAGGACCCGGCAGTGCCAGGCGGTCGACGGGTGGTGTTTCTGTCGAGCGATCATCCGCCGGCCAGCGAGCGCGTTCGGCACCTGGCGGAGCGGCTCGGTTTCGCGCCCGTGGAACTGGGCGGATTGGCCGAAGGCGGACTGCTGGTGCAGGCCAAGGGCACGAATTGGGGACCGCTCATCTTCCAGGATCTCGCCAAGCCCGAGCAGCGGTGAGAACAACCAATTCCAACGAAAGCAGCATGACATGAACAGACTGAATGGAAAGACCGCCGTGATCACCGGCGGCGCTACCGGCATCGGCCGGGCCGCGGCAAAGCGCTTTATCGAGGAAGGCGCCTTCGTCTTCATCTTCGGCCGCCGGCAGGACGCGCTTGACGCTGCCGTGGCCGATCTGGGCCCCAATGCCCGGGCGGTGCAGGGCTCGGTCGCCGATCTGGCCGACCTGGACCGGCTCTACGCGGCGGTGAAGGCCGAGCGCGGAAGCCTCGACATCGTCTTCGCCAATGCCGGGGCCGGAAGCCAGCTGGCGCTCGGCAAGATCACGGCCGAGCATATCGACGACATCTTCGGCACCAATGTGAAGGGTACCATCTTCACGGTCCAGCAGGCGCTGCCCCTGATGGGCCGGGGCGGCTCGATCATCCTGACCGGATCGAGCGCCGGCACGACGGGCGCCCCGGCATTTGGCGCTTATGGGGCAAGCAAGGCGGCAGTGCGTAATCTGGCGCGGAGCTGGGCGGAGGACCTGAAAGGCACCGGCATAAGGGTAAACGTGCTGACGCCCGGCTCGATTGCGACCGAACTCGCAAGGGAAGCGCTGGGCGAGGAGGGCATGAAGGCCTTCGCCGCGATGAATCCGCTCCAGCGCATGGCCGATCCGTCGGAGGCCGGGGCGGTGGCTGCCTTTCTCGCATCGCCGGACAGCAGCTTCATGACCGGCAGCGAGGTCGCCGTCGATGGCGGCCTGGCGCAAGTCTGACGCCGGGTCGAACCGGGCGCTCCATTCGATCGATCGGAGCGCCCGGGGCCGGCGGCCTATGCCGATGCAGCGATCTCGGAGGCGAAGTCGCGATAGGAGCGCAATGGACGGCCGAGCATGCCGGTGAGGCGTTCGACATCGCCTGCACTTGGCAGCATGCCGTCCACCAGAAAGCGTTCGGCCATCAGCCGCATATCCAGCGCCATCCAGGTGGGAGCGAAATTGCGGAGGTTTTGTTCGAACGCTGCGGTGTCGTTGCCACCGAAATGGATGGTGCGCCCGAGCGCGGTGGACCAGATGGCGGCCACATCGGCGCCGGTCAGGATATCGGGACCAACCACGTTGATCCGCTCGAGGGGAAGCGGGGTGCTGGACCGCTCGCGGCGTAGCAGTTCGATGGCGGCGACTTCGCCGAGATCGCGCGCATCCACCATGGCGAGGCCTTTGTCGCCGATCGGCATCGGATAGACGCCATGAGCGAGCACCACGTCCTTCACTGAAAGATCGTTATTGATGAAGTAGGCGGGGCGCAGGATGGTGGCGTTGAAGCCCATCTGCTCGAGCATGCGCTCGACGCTGAACTTGCCGGCAAAATGCGGCACATTCACATAGACATCGCTGTGGATCACCGAGAGATAGACAATCCGCTCGATCCCGGCTTCGCGGGCCAGGTTGAGGGCGATCAACGCCTGGGTAAATTCGTCGGGTGCTACGGGATTGAGCAGGAACAGTGTGGACACGCCCGAGAAGGCGGCGCGCAGGGAATCGACGTCGAGCAGGTCGCCCTGGATTGTGGTCACCCCGGCCGGAAGATTGGCTTTCGACGGATCGCGGACGAGTGCACTTATATCGGCGCCGCGTTTGATAAGTTGATCGACGACATTGCGGCCGACGGTTCCGGTCGCGCCGGCAACGAGGATGGTCATGGGAATTACGCCTGCTGGTTTGGAAACGATGACCAGCATTTAGTGGTCCACAAATGCAGCGCTAGCTGTGATATAAGGACACGCTGTCTCATCGGTGAAACACATGGACCTGCTTGCACTCACTGACTTCAACCTGGTCGCCCGGCATGGCGGCTTCGGCAAAGCCGCGCGCGCGACCGGCCGCCCCAAGGCGACATTGTCGCGGCGGGTGGCGGAACTAGAGGCGAGCCTGGGCCTACGCCTGTTCGAGCGTGGCTCGCGGGCGCCCAAGCTCACCGAGGAGGGCAAGGCCCTGCATGAGCGGACCGGCCCCTTGCTGACCGAGATTGACGAGACGGCCGCAGCGATTGCCTCGGGCGGCGACCGGCCGCGCGGCAACCTGCGGATCAGTGCGCCGCTGAACTTTTCGCAAATTGCGATGGGCAAGCTCGCAGCGGGCTTCGCGCTCAGATATCCCGAGGTTCGGCTGGATGTGACGGCGGAAAACCGCGCCGTGGACATGATCGAGGAGGGGTATGACTTGGCCATTCGCGTCAACCCACCTGCGGACTTGAGCCTGGTCGGGCGGGTGTTCCTACATGACCGGATCGTTATCGTGGCCAGCCCGAAGGTGGTGCGGCCGCGCGACGGCAGCCCTGCCCCCGCTGTCGTCTGGGGCCCGGACCGCGAGCTTGCTGGGTGGAGCGTCAAATCGAAGGCAGGGCCGGCGAGGATCGCATTCACTCCGGCGCTCAGCCTGTCATCGCTCAGCATGGTTCGTGATGCGGCCGTAATGGGCGCAGGCGCCGCACGGCTGCCGGTATCGCTGGTCAGCCATGATCTGGCCGATGGCCGCCTGGTGCATTGGGCAGATGTGGACGGCCCGGAGACGGTTTTGTGGGCGCTCTACCCGTCGCGACGTCTGTTGAACGCGCGGGTGGCCGCCTTTATCGACTATTTGAAAGAGGCTTTTCCGACGGGCGCTCCCGAAGAGCTGGCGGCCTTTATCCGCAGTTGAATGCTACCGCAGCCGCATGGTGTGCGGCTGCGCATGGTCTAAGCCGGGCGTGGCTGGTCAGCGGGTGAAGTCAGCGACGATCTTGCCGGGCGCGTGGCCGGTGCGATTGCGCTCTATGGCAGCGGGCAGATCTTCGAAGGCCACCACTTCGGCGATGCTCGATCGCAGCGTGCCAGCGGCGACCTGCTGGGCGATCGTGGCCAGGTGCGCAGTATCGGGCCGCAGCGAGAACCAGATGCCATTGCGGCCCTCGGGTGTCCGGGCTGCCAGATCGGTTGCGGCGGTGCTCACCAGCAGGCCTCTTGCCGACAGGATTGCCCAGGACTTGTCCACGACCTCGCCGCCGACAAGGTCGATGACGAAATCGACGTCACTCACCACTTGCTCGAAGTTCTGCGTCCGGTAGTCGATCACTTGGTCCGCGCCGAGGGCCTGGACATGGGGCACACTGCTGGTCGAGGCCGTGACGAAAACCGTCGCGCCAGCCGCCTTAGCGAACTGGACGGCGAAGCTGCCGACTCCACCGGCCGCGCCGTGGATCAGCACGCGTTTGCCGCGCAGGTCGAATTCGGGGACCTGCAGAATCTGCCAGGCTGTCATGGCGGCGACCGGGATTGCCGCGGCGTCGATGTCTGACAGGCCCGCCGGTGTCTTGACGAGCTTTTCGGCGTCGATCACCAGATGGTCGGCGTAAGCGCCGAGGCCACCCAGCGCTGCCATCACCCGGTCGCCAATTGCTACGCTTTTGACGTTGGCGCCGGTCTGCAGCACGATGCCGGACATTTCGATGCCAAGGGTTGCAGGCAAAGGTAGCTTGAACATGTCGCGGAGATAGCCTTCGCGGATTTTCCAGTCGATGCCGTTTACGCCGGCGGCCTTGACCTGGACCAGCACCTGGCCGGGCCCCGGTTCGGGGGCGGCGACAATGTCGACTTGCAAGCTCCCGGTGCCGCCATAGGCTTGCAGGCGCAGGGCGCGGCCGGAGCCAGGCGGGTGAGATAGTGGTGCGGCGCGTTCGAGGTCATTGGATGAGGTCATGGGGTTTCTCCTTCATGGAGAAAGATACAATCTCAAAATCCATTCGACAGGACCGCCAATCTGGACAGATCGTCTCACAGATGAGACGGTTACGAACTGGGTGCGCATTCCCGACATTGGCTTTAGGCGCCGGCACCGGCTATCAAGGTTACTCGTGCCCCGCAGGATCAAACGTGCCATGACCAGTCGCGCCAATGCCCAACATCAGGTCCGCAAGCGGCCGGCCACCATCGTGGATGTGGCGGAAGCGGCGGGGGTGGCGATCGGGACCGTGTCGCGGCATCTCAATGGGCAGCCGGTGCGCGCGGGCAATCGCGATCAGATTGAGCGGGCCATTGCCGCGCTGGGCTATCGGCGCAATTCCACTGCTGTGGCCATGAAGACCAATACCAGCCGCATCGTCGGCTTCCTGGTGCCGGCGCTGGGTGAGTTTCACGCGGCCATGCTGGAGCAATTGTCGCGCCAGATGCGGCTGTCGGGGCGGGCCGTGCTGTCGTTCTGCCACAATACGCAGCCTGCCACGCTCCGCGAGGGACTCGAGTTTTTTGCCGCGCACCGGGTGGATGCGCTGGTGATGGATGGCGAGGACAGCGTTCGCCAGGAAGTGCTGCAGCACATCGATGAGGGGCTGGTTGTCGTGCTGTACGACAATGACATTCCCGGCCTGCCGGTGGACCGGGTATTCGTGGACAATCGCAAGGCGAGCGCGCGCGCCGTCAATCATCTGCTCGAGCTGGGGCATGAGCGGATTGCCACTATTCACGGCAGCCAGCGCGACTCCGCGGGCCGCGAGCGCCTGGCTGGATATCACGATGCCTTTGCCGCCCGCGGGCTCACACCTGACCCCAGTTTGGTGGTGGACGGGCAATGGGGGGAAATCCGCGGCTATGAACGCATGCGCGACCTGCTTTCGCTCCCCAATCCGCCAACCGCCGTGTTCAGCGCCAATTACAACATGACGCTGGGCGGGCTGGCCTATCTGCATGAAGCGGGGATCGAAATCCCGCGCGATCTGTCGCTTGTCGGCTTCGACGACGTGCCGGCCCTGCGCCTGCACAAACCGGCAATCACGGCGGTGGCCCAGCCCATAGCCGAGGTCGCCGAGGCCATAGCGCGGATTGTCGACGCCCGGCTCGCCGATCCTTCGGCCATGGGACGACATGAGCAACGGATCGATTGCGGCATTACCTTGCGGGATTCGACACGCCGCCTGAAATAGTGGCGCCATGGACGAAGGTTTGCGAGACTACAGCTCCGGCCCAGCAGGAATGGCGTTTCAAGATGCGATATCTCTACACGACGTTGGGGAAGATGCGGGCCGACCAGCTCGGCATGATTCTTCCGCACGAACATGTTTTCGTCGATCTGCGAACGCCGGATCAGCCCGGCTATGCGCAGGCCAGCGCCGAGGCCGTGCTGGCGCTGATGGTGCCGCAGATCGAGGCCATAAAGGCGCTGGGCGTGACCGCGCTGGTCGAGTGTTCGACAGGCGGGGTCGGACGGCGGGCCGATCTCGATCTTGCCGTCAGCCAGGCGACAGATTTTCCGATCGTGGTTCCCACTGGCAACTATCGCGAGCCCTGGGTACCGGCATGGGTGCAGGATGCCAGCGAAACCGCGCTGCATGACTGGATGCTGTCCGAACTGCAGGAGGGCATCGAAGCAAGCGGTGTGCTCGCCGGCTGGGTCAAGCTGAGCGCGGGCGACGACGGCATCACTGATCTCGAAAAGCGGATATTGCGCGCGGCCACCCGCGCCGCCACGACGACCGACGCGTTGATCGGCAGCCACACCATCCGCGGGCGCGTGGTGATGGACCAGGTCGACATCATCGAAGCGGAAGGCGGTTCAGCTAGCCGTTTCGTGTCCATTCATACGCATGCGGAGCCCGACTTTTCGCTGCATCGCGAGGTCGCCGCGCGCGGCGCCTGGATCGAATATGATAATATCGGCGCCGTCCCGGTCAGCGAAAGCGCCGACCTGATCCTGCGCGCCCTCGAAGCCGGACTGGGTGACCAATTGCTGATCAGCCATGACCGCGGCTGGTTCGACCCCGCGCTGCCCAATGGCGGCGAGCCGAAGCCCTACACCGTCGTCAGCACCGAACTCATTCCCCTGCTGATCAGCCGTGGCGTATCGCAGGAGACGATCATCCAGCTCACCCACCACAATCCATTCAGGGCCTTCTCGCGGCCCTGAATTTCGATGTGTGTTGCGGGCTAGAAGGATAGTGACGCCTGCCCGCTATCGGTCATCGTGACTTCCTGCGAGCTTTCATCCCAGCGCACGATTACGGTCTGCGGCCGGGTTGAAGTAAGGCGCAAGCTGGTTGGGCGGCCATCGCGCCATTCCAGATCCAGCGTCAGGCCACCGCGGGCGCGCAGGCCCCGGACTGAGCCCTGGCGCCAATGGGAGGGCAGCGCCGGCAACAGGTCGAGCACGCCTTCGCGCGATTGCACCAGCATTTCGAGAATGCCGGCGGCGCCGCCGAAATTGCCGTCGATCTGGAACGGAGGATGGGCATCGAACAGATTGGGATAGCTGCGCTGCGGGCAGAGCAGCAGCGCCAGCACGTCGTGGGCATGGTCGCCCTGCCCCAGCCGCGCCCACAGATTGATGCGCCAGCCAATGCCCCAGCCGGTGGCGTCGTCGCCACGGATTTCGAGGGATCGTTGCGCGGCGGCGGCCAGTTCGGGACTGGTATCGATAGCGATCTGTTGGCTGGGATAGAGCCCATAGAGGTGGGAGACGTGGCGATGGTGCATTTCGGGCACCTCCATGTCCCAGTCGTCCAGCCATTCCTGCAACTGCCCTGCCCGGCCGATGCGATGCGGCGGCAGCCGATCGCGCGCGGCGCTGGCCTCCTCTTGCATCGGATCGGTCAGGCCCAATTGGGCGCTGGCATCGAGGTAGGCGTCGAATAGATCGCGCAGGATCTGGTTGTCCATGGTCGGGCCGGCGCAAAGGGCCGCGCCATGGGGGTGCAGGTTCTCCGGCGAGAGCGAGGGCACGGTGACCAGGAGATCGGTGCCCGGCAGCGGCTGCAGAATATCGAGGAAGAAGCGCACCGCGCCCGCCAGTATCGGCAGCAAGCGCTTCACCAGCGCGTCGGGCCGGCCGGCAAAGCTGGCATGGTCCCACAATTGCGCGCAGAACCAGGCGCCGCCGGTGGGCCACAGGCCCCATTCGGCGCCATCGACCGGGCCGGTGGCGCGCCACAAATCGGTATTGTGATGCAGCACCCAGCCGCGGGCGCCATAATGGGCGCGTGCCATTTCGGCGCCCGTCAGCGTCAGGTCTTCCACCATGTCCAGCAGCGGCTCGAAGCACTCCGCCAGGTTCGCCGGATCGGGCAGCCAGTAATTCATCTGGGCGTTGATATTGGTGGTGTATTTGCTGCCCCAAGGCGGACGCGTCTCCTTGTTCCAGATGCCCTGCAAGGTGGTGGGCTGGGTGCCGGGGCGGCTGGAGGACAGCATCAGATAGCGGCCATATTGCACATAAAGCGCCGCCAGTGCGGGGTCCTGGCCGTCGGCAAAGCGGGCGATGCGTTCGTCGGTCGGCAGGTGCTGCTGGCCGGGGCCCAGGTCGATGGCGAGGCGGTTAAACAGGCGCTGATGCGCGGCGATGTGGCCGGCGCGGAGTGTGGCAAAGTCCTTGCCGGAAACCGCTTGCCGCCGTGCGGCCAGCAGCGCCTCGGGATCGCCGGACACATCATCGAAGCGGCGGAAGGAGGTGGCGATGTCGAGGATGAACACCACGGCCGTGGCGTCACGCACCACGAGGCGGCGGCCCCGGCGCTCGGCTGTACCGCCCTCAAGGCGCATATCGACGCCGATCCCGAAGCGAAGCGGACCCTCAATGCCATGCTTGCCGAAATTGGTGCCGCGATAATCTAGGCGCGTGGCGTCGCCGGTTAGCCAATCGCCGGTTTGCGGGCTATCGAGCCAGGCTTCGAACGCCAGTGTGCCAGGGCGCGCGGTTTCCACCCGCAGGACCAGCACGTCATCGGCTGCCGAGATGAAGCTTTCGCGCTTGACCAGAGTGGTGGTGCCGCCCAGATGATAGCTGGTGGTGGCGATGGCGGTTTCGAGATCGAGTTCGCGCCGATAGCTGCCGGGCGCGGCTTCATGGCGGAATTCGAGGAAGAGATTGCCGGCCGGCTGGTAGCTCATCTGCAGATAGGGCTGCGCCATCAGATGCTGGTTGGCCAGCGCCTGCGCCTCGGCATAGCGGCCGGCAAAGATCAGCTCCCGCACCGCGGCGAGATTGGGCAGCGCCGCCGGATTGACCGGCTGGTAGGGGCCGCCGGACCACAAGGTGGATTCGTTGAGCTGGATTTCCTCGCGGCCGATGGCGCCATGCACCATGGCGCCCAGCCGTCCATTGCCGAGCGGTAGCGCTTCGGTCCACTCCACCGCGGGGGACCGATACCAGAGATTAAGTGATGTCATAAAGTTCAGTGTCCTGGACGTAAACGTTGGCCTGAGGCCGCAAAAACCATGCTGCGGGCGGCGTTGATGCCCACCTGCACATTATCGCCGGCCTTGATGCCCGGCCTGTCGCGCACTTCCACGACCAGGGTTTCGCCCGATCCCGTGGTGCCATAGAGGTAGCGCGTGCCCCCCAGATTTTCGACGACGTCGACCTTGGCCATGAGGCTTGCATCGCCCCCTTCGAGCACGAAATGCTCGGGCCGCAGGCCGACCAGCACCTCACCGGCGTCGGCCAAGCCGGCCGCCGCCAGCACGGGGCCGGATGGCAGCTTGAGGCTGCCCTGGGTCAGTTCGGCGCGCAGGAAATTCATGCGCGGCGAGCCGATAAAGCCGGCGACGAACAGATTATCGGGATCGTCATAGAGCTCGTCGGGTGTGCCGGACTGGGCGATCTTGCCGTCGCGCATCACCACGATCTTGTCGGCGAGGGTCATGGCCTCCGTCTGATCATGGGTCACATAGATCATGGTGGAGCCTAGCTTGTTGTGCAGCTTGGCGATTTCCACGCGCATGGAGACGCGCAATTCCGCATCGAGATTGGAGAGCGGCTCGTCGAACAGGAAGACTTCGGGATCGCGCACAATGGCGCGGCCAATGGCGACGCGCTGGCGCTGTCCGCCCGAAAGCTGGGCCGGCTTGCGCTTGAGCAGCGGCTCGATCTGCAGCGTCTGTGCGGCAGCGGCCACGCGAGCCTCGATATCGGGCTTGCTGAGCCCCGCCATGCGCAGCGAAAAGCCGATATTCTGCTCCACGCTCATATGCGGATAGAGCGCGTAATTCTGGAACACCATGGCGACGCCGCGCTCGATGGGATCGGCATCGTTGACGCGCTTTCCATCGATGATCAGGTCGCCCTTGGTGATCGGCTCAAGCCCGGCAATCATGCGCAGCAGCGTGGATTTTCCGCAGCCCGAAGGTCCGACGAAAACGGTAAATGCCCCGTCATCCACCGTCAGGTTGAGATTGTCGATGACCTCGAAAGTGCCATAAGACTTGCTGACATTGCTCAGCGTTACACCAGCCATAGTCTATCCTCCAACTAGGCTTGTTCGAACACGATGGCCGCGTGGATGCGCAGCCGATCCAAGGTGACGCCATAGGTGCCGTCGCCAAGGTCCTGCACATCGAGATCCTGGCCGCTCACCGCCTCATAGGCACGGACCGGGCGGCTGGGCAGGCGGACCGCAGCGCTGACGGGGCCGATGGCCGGAATATCCTCGATCATTTCCATGACGCGGGTCCCCTCCCCGTTGGGCACCGCCTTGCCACGCACCTGGGGCGGGCCAAAGAGCAGGTGCAGGATGTGCCGGTTGCGCTCGGCCTGATGGGTCAGCGTCGCGCGGCCTGCCGAGGGCAGGTCCGTGCTCAGCGCAGGCTTGGGCAGCAGGCGCGACAACAGGGCCTTGACCACGTGCCGATACAGCGGCTGACCGACATTGTGGTAGATGCCGAAGATGGGATAGGCGATGTAGCCCACCCGCCCGGACAGCGTCACCGCCGCGCCAAGGGGCGCCGCGTCCGTATTGTCGGGCGCATGGGCGTGTGAGGAGAAATGCTGGTAGCTGCGGTTGAAATAGGGGGGCACGACCTGCGCCAGCACCTGGGCGCCCTGCGCCACGATCTGCTGGGCCGTGCCGTAGACGACAAAGGGCGACTTGGTCAGGGCGGGGTCGAGCTCATTGCCCGAGCCGATATAGCTGGGCGTGAACGCCACCGCGCCCTCGCTGCGGATCCCGGCCGCGACGGCGAATTGCCCATCCGCACTGAGGGCCGAATTGCCCGACAGCAGCAGGCCACCGCCCTGCCCTACAAAGGCGTTCAGCCGATCGGCAAGCGCCGCATCTACGGGAATATCATCGGGCAGGATGATCACCGCATAGGGTGAAAAATCCGAAGTGCCGTCGATGACGTCGAAGGGGATTTTCAGCTCGAGCAGCATCTGGGCGGCGCCGGCATCGGCCGTGCTGTTGCGGTCGCCGGCGTGATGGAAATATTCCGAGGACAGGATGGCCACCTGGGACACCTGCTTTGCCGCCTCGATATAGGGCTCCAGCTGGGCGAGGCGGGCATAGGCCGGCGCGATCGACGCATAAGTATCGGCGTTGATGGCGCCACTGGGATGGAGCTGGTCTCCGACCAGGCATTTGGCACCCAGACTCGCCATCTGCGCGACTTCATATTCCAGCGCATCGGGGTGCTTGAAGCCGCCGAATTCGCCCCAGGACAGGTGGAACTTGCCGGTCTGTCCGAGGAAATCCATGCCCAGCGTTGCGGCATAGCGCGCGCTTGATGGGAAGTGGTCATAGCCCCAGCCACCGGTAGGCAGGCTTTCCAGCTCAAGATGGCTATAAGGCGCAAAGCGCTTGCGGCCCTGCTTATGGATATGGCCGCAATTGTAGAAGATGCGCAGGCCCGGAAATTCGGCGTGCAGGGCGGCGGTCATTTCGGTGCGGAACACCTCGTTGACCCATTCGTCATTGGCCAGCCGATCCTCGGGCTTGGCCGGATCGAGCCCATGGGCGGTCATGCTGTCGAGACATTCCTGGCATACGCAATCGGTGGCCAGCACGATGTCGAAGAACAGTCCGGGCGTGTCGTAATTGCGCACGACTTCGCGCGCATGCTCAAGCAGTTCGTCGCGGTAGGCCTTGTGGTTGAGGCAGAGCGTGTGCCAGGCGGCCTGCAATTGGCCGGGATCGAAGCGGTTCCTGGTGGCGGAGCGCACCCGCCATTCCGGGTGCAGGCGCGCATTGCGCTCGTCCCATTGTACCGAGATATAGATCGGCGCCTCGATGTCGGCGGCGGCCAGCGCCTTGACCATGTCGCCCATCAGGTCGGGACGGGCGAGGTTGGGATGGGGCGCGCCGACCTTGGTGGGGTAATAGGACCAGCCATGATGGCACTTGGCGAAGATGGTGACGCTATCCACATTGGCGGCCTTGAACGTGGCGACGAAGTCATCGGGGTCAAAGGCCGCGCCGATACCCGGGATATGCTCGGAGGTGTGGAAATCGAGATGGATCTGCCGATAGCGGAGCGGCTTGTTGGTCACGGGCATAGTTATTCCTTGGCTCCGGTGCGGGTTTGCGAGCCGGCAGCAAATTGGCGTTGAAACACGACGAAAACGATGAGCGGCACGATGGTGGTGACGATGGCAGCCACCGAGCGCAGGTCCCAGTTCATCTCATAGGTGCCGGACACCTTGGTGAGCAGGACGGGCAGCGGCACCATGGTGCGCAGATAGAGCATGGGCAGCAGCAGGGCATTCCAGCTCCACAGGAACTGCAGCACGCCCACGGCAAAGATGGGGCTGGTGGCATTGGGCAGCACGACATGCAGCAGGGTCTTGATCGGGCCGCAGCCATCGATCTTGGCGGCCTCGATCAGCTCCTTGGGAAAATCCTCGAGGAAATTCTTCACGAGGAAAATCGACCAGGCAAAGCTCATCCCGACATAGGGAATGAGCACGGCCAGGGGATTGTCGATCAGCTTCATGTCTCGCCACAGCGTGAACAGCGGGATGACCACGACCTGCTGGGGCAGCACGAAGGCGTTAATGATGATGATCAGCAGCAGCCGGCGCGAGCGGAACTTGAGAAAGTGGAAAGCATAGGCCGCCGCCGGCGTCAGCAACATGGTGCCGAGCGTCGCCAGGGCCGCCAGCATGGCCGTGTAAAAGAAGGACTCGGCGAGCGGATATTCCACCCAGACGCGCTGCCAGGCATCGAGCGTGAAGCGGACATTGTCGAGCCGCCACCAGCCCAGCGCCACGTCGGCGGGCGGGCGGATGGAGGTCAGCACGATGCCCAGCACCGGGACCACCCAGCACACGGCCAGCACGCCGACCACGATGACGGTCCACCACGGAACGCGGCCGATCATTTCGCACCTGCCGTGCGCTGGATGATGGCCGGGATGGAAATGACCAAGACGGCGACAAGCAGCACCACGGTGGCGGCGGCGCCATAGCCGAGTTTGAACTGGGTCATGGATTCCCGATACATGAAATAGCCCACCGTTTCGGTGGCACGCACCGGCCCGCCTCCGGTCATGACATAGATGATGTCGAAGGCCCGCAACGCGCCCAGCAGATTGATGAAAATCGCGACGCGCACGCCGGGCATGGAGAGCGGCACCATGATGTGCCGCATGATGGACATGGGCTTGGCCCCGTCCATATAAGCGGCTTCAAGCACCGTCTTGGGAATGCCCTGCACTGCCGCGAAGCACAGCATGAGCGGCAGGCCGACCCCGCTCCAGGAGGCCACGAAGATCAGCGACCATAGCGCCGTCACCGGATCGCCCAGCCAGGAATGCTGGAAGCCCGGCAGCACATTGCCGATCAGCGAATTGAGCAGGCCCGCCTTGTCCGGCCGCAGGATATTGATCCACATATAGCCCGACACGGCTTCGGAAATGCCGAAGGTGACGAAGAACATGCCGCGAAACGGCAGGGTATGGCGCGGCGCGAAGGAGCACAGCATGGCCAGTGTCCAGCCCAGCGACACCGAAATGACCGTCGTGCCCAGCGTGAAGATCAGCGTGGTCAGCAGCGTATTGCGGAACGTGGCATCGGCGAACAGCGTCAGGTAATTGCCCAGGCCCACATATTTTGCCGGGGCCAGGCCCTTGATGTCGAAGAGCGACAGCCGGATCGTGTCGATCAGCGGATAGACCACCGAAATACCGAACAGCACGATGACGGGGGCGATCAGCAACCACGCTGCCGGCGTTTCACCGAGCCCTTTGCGCCCGCGCCTGACGACCGGCTCGCGCCGGCCGCCAGTCAGGGGGGAGGAGATATCGGCGAGCGCGCCCGCCATTGGTTTTGCCTCGGAACTGGTCATCAATAGGCCGTGGCCGCCTTGGCTTCGATGGCCGCCAGCACCGTGTCGATCGTCGCTTCGCTCGGGTCCTGCAGAAAGCGCTGCAGCTGGACACGGTATTCATCGACCAGGTCGCCGGGCAGCAGATCGCCCAGCACGAATTGCACCTTTGCCCCGGCAACGGCTGCGACCGCAGTCTGCTGCACCGGCCCGAGCAGGGACGTGTCGAATGCCGTACTGGGCGAGGCATAGCCGTATTTGCCCATGATATTGGCGGCGTCCGGCCCGATGATGAAATCGAGGAAAGCGTCCGCAGCGGCGGGATTATTGCCATTGCTGGTGGCGTTGAGCTCCTTGGTATCGACGCTGGACGTATCGTCGAACCCCATGCCAAGCGCCGGGAACTGGAAGATGGAATAGTCGACGCCCTCCTGCAGCTCATAATCGCTCTTGAGCGCAGCATTGGTCCACATGCCGAACAGCAGGTAATTGGCTTCCTCGGCCCGGAAGATCGCCGGATAGGGGTCTTCGGTGGCCAGCATGGTCGCCGGATCGGCGCAGCAGCCGGCATCCAGCATTTCCTTGACCTTGACGAGGGCGTCCCTGATCTTGGGATCGGTCCAGGGGATTTCGTGGCGCGCCAGCTGTGCCGCAGTTTCGACGCCGGCGGTGCGCAGCAGCAGGGTTTCGAACCACTCGGTATGGGCCCAATATTTGGCCGGGATGACGACGGGATAGGCGTAGCCGGCGGCCTTGAGCTTGTCGAAGCTGGCCAGGAACTCATCCCAGGTCGTGGGCGGGGTGACGCCGGCCTTTTCGAGCTGGGCGGTCTTGTACCAGATGGCCGAGCGGTCGCCATAGGTATAGGTCACGCCATAGGGCACGCCGTCGATGGAGCCGAGATCCTTCCAGGATTGGCTCAGCTTGTCGTCCCAGCCAAGGCTGGCCCATTGCTCATCGAGCGGCCGCAGGATGCCGGCCGTAGCCAGTTCGGCGCGGAATGCCGGCCAGGTATTGATGATGAGGTCGACCACCTCGCCGCCCAGCAGCGCCGTGCGGATGCCGCCGCGCGCATCGCCCTGCCCGCCCGCCGGCTGGAATTCCCGCATCGTGACGCCGGGGTTCAGCTCCATGAACTTGGCTTCGACCTCATGCCACATTTCGAGGTCGGTACCGCCCTGCCATTGCAGGATGACCAGCTCGCCGCTGGCATCCTGGGCAAGGGCCGCGCCACCCATGGCCAGCAGCGCCGCCGTGGCCAGACCCGACAGAAGTGCACGTCGTCCGCAGACACCTTTGAATTTGCTCATGCTTTCTCCTCCGCATTGATCCAGCCCTCTTTGCGTGGCTATCATCAACAATGTTGAAACGTTATCATCTATTCTGCGATTGGCAATCCCCTGTGGAAATGGGTGCAAGGATGACGTTTCAGACGCGCGCGATCGAGCTGCCACCGGATCTGGCCGAGCGGTTGGCCGCAATAGTGGGGACCACCGCGTTCCAGGCTTTCGAGCTGGTGGGCGTGCAAAGCCTGAACAATCGCGTGCTGCAACTGGTGTGTCCGGGGAGCGGACAGGCCTATGCCGTTCGCCTCGCCAGTGAGCGGGCGGCGGCGCATATGGGGGTGGACCGGCGCGAAGAGGCAGCCATCGCGCAGGCCGCCGGCAAGGCTGGTATCGGGCCGGAACTGGTGCATTACGATCTCGACAGCGGCATGATGATCAGCAAGTGGATCGATCGGGCCGTGCCGCTCCAGCCGCAGGCCTTGCAGCAAAGGCCCATAATGCTGCAGGCCATCGCACTGGCCCGGCGGCTGCACGCCATAGGCGCCGACGCGCTGGCCGGGAAAGGACGAACCATCTTTGAGCGCATCGCTCATATGGAGCGCAGCGCCGCCGCCCTCAACGCGGGTGAATTGATCCAAGCGCGTCACCGCAACAGGCTGGATGCCTTGGCAGCCGCCGCCCCGCGGCCCCGCTGGGTGACCCACAATGATCTATGGCCAAACAATATCCTGGCCGATGGCACGCGCTTCTGGCTGACCGATTGGGAATTTTCCGGCATTGGTGACGGCATGTACGACCTGGCCAGTCTGTCGCTGTCCGCCGGCCTCGACGCCACCGCAGAGCAAGACTTGCTGGCGGCCTATGGCGATGGCGATCTGGATTGGCTGGCCGCCATGAAGTGGGTCGTGTGCTATTTCGAGGCCGTATGGTCGGCCAACATGGCTCTATTGTCCGCCAGCGCCCCGGCGGCAGGCGGCCAGCCGTTTGATTTCAAGGCGCATAGCGAACAGATGCTCGCCAAGCTGGACGCGGGTTGACCAGCGGCCACCCCGAAGGGCGGCCGCCAATTGCCGGCGTCAGGTCTTGGGCAGGCCGGGCGGATTGGTCTGCGACGTTTCCACGGCTTCAGCGGCGATGTTCCAGTGCTCCAGCGTCTGGCCGTAGAGCCCGCTTTCGATCAGCCCGTTGATGGCGATGGTGATGGCATCGGCGAGACCGGAGCCCTTGCGGGTGGTGGCGGCGATTTCGGCCTTGAGCGGCCAGCCGCCGCTCTGGATGCCCACCAGGCGGGTGTCGCCGGTGACCGCGGAGGAATAGGACAGGGTCGGGTTCGGGTTGAATTCGACATCGGCCCGGCCGGACTGGATGGCGAGCGTGCTGGCCGCCGAGTCGTCGTAATATTGCACCTCGACCGGGGCGAGACCGGCTTCGACATTCAGGCGATCCCATTCCAGGATGATCTTTTCCTGATTGGTGCCGGCGCCGGTAATGACCTTGAGGCCGGCAATGTCCTTGGGCTCATTGATCGCGGTGATCGGGCTGTCGGAGCGGACATAAAAGCCCAGCACGTCCTGGCGATAGCTCGAAAAGTCGAACTTTTCCTTGCGCTCCTCGGTTACGGTGACGTTGGAAATCACCGCGTCATACTTGCCCGAACTGACCCCGAGCGGCCAATCGGCCCAGGCGACGGCCACCAGGTTGAGTTCGAGCCCCAGCGAGTCGGCGATCAGCAAGGCGATATCCGGGTCGGAGCCCACCACGGTCTGGGAATCGGTGGCATAGGTGGCGATCGGCGGGTCCCATGGGGAAACCGCAACGGTGAAGGCGCCCTCTTTGGCGAACTTGAAATCGGCCGGAATGGCGGCGATGGCTTCGGCATTGGGTTCTGCCTTGAGGCGGCTTGGCTGTTCGGGGCTGAGATCGAACGCGGCCTGGGCGAAGGCGGTGCCCGTGAGGGCCGCGAGGGCAAGGCCGGCCAGCAGCAGTCTGAGGGAGTTTGGCTTGGTCATGTCATGCTTTCGTTTCGTCGTGACGCGCTGTGGTGTGCCGCGGCTTTGCGCAAGGCCGGGCATGGTGGATCAGACCAGCCGGATAGCGGGCCGGGTCCGGGATGGGGACTTGGCCGACCAGCCCAGCGCCGGGGCGATACGCGTGATGGTGTCGGTCAGGATCTGTTCGTATTCGGGGAGCGTGAACTCGTAGGGCAGTTCGAGCCGCAATTCGTCGACCAGCGGCAGCACCGGATCATCAAGCAGCCAGCCCACGATCTGCTCGGCGCTGCCGACCAGATCGCGCGGGAACAGCGTGCGGCGTTCGCCCTGCGGCTTGAGGGTGCGTTCATAGCGGCCGGCGGCGTAAGCCTCGTAGCGGGCAATGCGCGCAGGCGGTGCGCTGTCGGTCGGAACGATTACCCGCCCCACGGCGACCCGCCCCGGCCAGCCGTCCGAAGCTTGGCGATAGGCTTGGATCAGGTTGCGCTGGGCGGTGTGGAAATCGTCAGTGCCTTCCCCGGAAATCACATTGCCGGTGAGCAGGTTGAAGCCATTCTCGCCCGCCCAGCGCGCTGATTTGAGCGAACCGCCGCCATACCAGAGGCGGTTGGCCAGGCCCGCAGCATAGGGTTGCAGGCGCGGCCGCTGTGGGCCGAACGGGGTGGCGATGGTGGTGTCGTCGTCACCCAGATATGCGCCGCGCAGATTGGCGGCGAAGCGTTCGATACGGCCATGGCCCAGATCATGGCTCTGCCAATCGCCATCGTGCACCAGCGGCCCCAGGATTGCCGCATGCGGCGGCACACCGGCACTCAACCCGACATTGAGCCGCCCGCGCGACAGCACATCGACCATGGAGAGGTCTTCGGCCAACCGGAACGGGCTCTCATAGCCGATCTGGATCACCGCTGAGCCAAGCTGGATCGTGCTGGTGCGCTGGCTCGCCGCAGACAGGAACACCGCTGCCTGCCCGATGCCGGGCTCCAGATGCCGCTGGCGCACCCAGGCGCTGTCAAAGCCCAATTGCTCGCCGAAGGCGATCAGGTTCAGCGTGGCGTCAATCCCCTCGAAGGGATTGTCATTGCTGAAATTGCCCGGCGTCAGAAAGCCGATATGCCTGATATTGAGGGCCATGCTGGATCGTCCCGATCAAGAAGCCGGCGGCTTGGGCAGGCCGGGCGGGTTGGTCCGCGATTCCGGCACCGCCTCGGGCGTCACATTCCATTGCGCCAGCAGTTCGGCATAGGTGCCGGTCTCGATCAGATGGTTGATCGCGGCGGTGAACGGCTCGGCGAGCCCACTGCCCTTGCGCGTGGTAATGCCCACATCGGCGGGGTTCGGCCAACCGGAACTGATCGTGCCGACCAGCTTGGTGTCACCCGTCAGCGCCGCGTGATAGGCCTGCGGTGCATTGGGATTGAGCTGCACATCGGCCCGGCCCGAGCTGATGGCCAACGACGCCGCCGCATCGTCGTCGTAATATTGCAGCTCGATCGGCGCCAGGCCCGCTTCCCGGTTCTGGCGGTCCCATTCGAGCGCAATGCGCTCCTGGTTGGTGCCTGAACCCGTGATGACCTTGAGCCCGGCAATGTCCTTGAGTTCCTTGATCGAGGTGATCAGGCTGTCGGCCTTGACGTAGAAACCGTGGATGCCGATGCGATAGGTCGAGAAGTCGAACTTCTCCTTGCGCTCCTCGGTCACCCCGACATTGGAAATCACCGCGTCATACTTGCCCGCCGTCACCCCCAGCGGCCAGTCGGCCCAGGCGATCGGCACGATCTCGACCGGCAGCCCGAGCACCTCGCCCACCAGCCGACCGATATCCGGATCAAAGCCAACCACCGTGGCGCCATCGGTCGCATAGGTCGCGATCGGCGGCGCGCCGGCGGCAATGGCGACGCTCAATACGCCGTCCTTGGCCCATTTATAGTCGGGCGGCAGCAAGGCCGCGATGGCATCGACCTTTTCCGCATGCAGGCGATTGGCCGGATTGGGCTCGAGGCTGAAGCCGGCGGCCTGACCGAGCGCAATGCCCGATGTCGAGGCTGCCAGCAGCAGGCTCGTCGCCGCGAGAATGAAGGATTTTCTGGAGAGCAATTGGCGTTCCTTTGGCTTGATCGAGGCGTGCGCCAGCCTGCCGGACGAATGGCATGAGCAGGCGGCGCAGGCGTTGGACGTCAGAGAACCTTGGCGATGAACTCGCGGGTGCGCGGATGGGACGGCTCGTTGAACAGCCGCTCGGGCGGCCCGACTTCCAGCACCTTGCCGCCTTCCATGAACACCACGCGGTCAGCCACTTCGCGGGCAAAGCCGATTTCGTGCGTCACGATGATCAGCGTGGTGCCGGACTTGGCCAATTCCTTGATGACATCGAGCACTTCCCCGACCAGTTCGGGATCGAGCGCCGAAGTCGGCTCATCGAACAGCAGCACTTTGGGCCGAAGCGCCAGGGCCCGGGCAATGGCGACGCGCTGCTGCTGCCCACCCGACAGGTGCCGCGGATAGGCATCGGCCTTGTCGGCCAGGCCCACGCGGGCCAGCAGGTCCCGCGCGTCGGCAATGGCCTCCTCGCGCGGCACGCCGCCCACCGAGACCGGGGCTTCGATGATGTTTTCCAGCGCCGTCAGGTGCGGGAACAGGTTGAAGCTCTGGAACACCATGCCCACGGCCGAGCGGCGGCGGCGGATGGCGGGCTCCTTGAGCTCATAGAGCACATCGCCGCGGCGGTCATAGCCAATCAGTTCGCCATCGATGCTGACCACGCCGGCATCGGCGCGCTCCAGATGGTTGATGGTGCGCAGCAGGGTGGATTTGCCGGCGCCGGACGGGCCGATAATGGCGGTGACTTCGCCGGGCGCGATGGTGAGGCTGACATTGTCGAGCACGACATTGGCGCCAAAGCTCTTGTTGATGCCATGCAGGTCCACCCGGCCTTCGCCGGTATTGCCAAAGGCAGTGCTGAGCGGCTTGCGGGCAACGTTCGTGGCCGAGGTGCCGGCCGTGTCAGTGGGCCGGCGGGCCAGTAAGCGCAGCGCCTTGTCGATGGCAGTCGGGCCGGCATCGCGGCGCGCGCCCTTGGCGAAATGCTGCTCGACGAAATATTGCACGCTGGACAGCACGATCATGATGATCAGGTACCAGACGGTCGCCACCATCAGCAGCGGAATGACTTCCAGGTTTCGGCGGTAAATCACCTGCACGGTGTAGAACAGCTCGGGCAGCGCCAACACGTAGACAATGGACGTCGCCTTGGCGAGGCCGATGATCTCGTTGAAACCGGATGGCAGAATGGCGCGCATGGCCTGGGGCAGCACGATATGAATGCCCTGGCGCCAGCGGGTCAGGCCGAGCGCCGCCGCCGCTTCATGCTGGCCCTGATCCACCGACAGGATGCCGCCGCGGATGATCTCGGATGAGAAGGCCGCCTGATTGAGGCTGAGCCCGATCAGCGCCACGGAAAACGGGCTGAGCGTCTGCACCGTATCGAATTGGGCGAACAGGATATTGGTGAAGGGCACGCCGATATTGATGGTGGCGTAGAGATAGCCCAGATTGTTGAGCACCAGCAGCAGCACGATCAGCGGGATCGAGCGCAGCAGCCAGATATAGCCCCAGGACAATCCTGACAGCAGCGGCGATTTGGAGACCCGCGCGAAGGCCAGTACGCCGCCGAGCAGGAAGCCGATGACCGAAGCCAGCGCCGTCAACAGCAGCGTGCGGCCCAGCCCCACCAGGACGGGTTCGGAAAAGAAGAACTGCGCGAAGACCGCCCAGCCCCAGCGCTCATTGGTGAACACGGAGTGCAGCGACACCGCGATGATAAAGGCCGCAACCAGGCTCCCCACGATGCGCCAGGGATGGCGCGCCGGCACCACCCGGTAGCGGGCATAGTCCCGCGCCGAGCCCCTGCCCGCCGAACTGGTTTCCGTGCCGACTTCCGTTGCCGATGCCATGTCACCCTCTTATTCTATAAATCTGATAGACATTAGGTTCGAACGAGGCGTCGCAGCAATGTGCTCCCGTTCTGTGTTTGCGATGTCTCAGGACATTTTTGCCCTAGGCGGCGGGCGCGCTCAGATGATCGTTGCGCGACCCCGGATGAACGCCAGCCGGCGCCAACACTTTCTCGAACGGCAGGATCTGGATGGTCTCGGGGTCGGCGGCGACGTCGAACAGCGCGGTATAGCCGCTCTTGAGATAGAGCTTGGCCGCCTCGGGCTGGCGGAAGCCGGTGGTGAGATAGACGCGGCTATAACCCTTGGCGGCGGCCCGGCTTTCCAGCTCCGCCAGCACGCGCTGCGCCAGGCCCTGGCGGCGGTGGTCGATGTCGGTCCACATCCGCTTGAATTCAGCGGTGGTGTCGTCGTAGCGCATGAAGGCCCCACCCGCGATCGGCTTGCCGTCGCGCAACAACAGGACGAAGGCGCCATCAGGGTCGGCAAAGCGTTCAGGCGGATAGCGGTTCATTTCGGCCGAGGAATCCTCGCCGAAATAATTGCCATAGCGATTGCGGTATTCCACCGTGAGTTGCTCGATCAGCGGCCGGGAAATCTCGGCAGTTGACGTCGTGTAAAGAAAGCTGTCGGTCATTTTGGAGCTCCGGAAGCAATCACGCCGCGACCGCATTGGTCGCCAGGTAATCCTGCGCCAGCTGCACCCAATAGCGGGCGGCATCGGGCAGGATGGCGTCGTTGAAATCATAATGCGGGCTATGCAGGTCGGCGCTGTCGCCATTGCCCAGGAACAGATAGCTACCAGGCCGCTGCTCCAGCATGAAGGCAAAGTCCTCGCTGGCGGTGATCGGCCGCAGGCTGGTGTCGATCCGCTCCTCGCCGAAATGCCGGCGGGCGACCTGGCGGGCGAACTCGGTTTCGGCCGCATGATTGACCAGCACCGGATAGCCGCGCGGATAGAATACCTCGGCGCTGGCGCCGAAACTGGCCGCTTGGCTTTCCACCAGCGCGGTCAGCCGCTGCCGGATCTGCTCGCGGATGGCGGCGTTGAAGGTGCGCACCGTCAATTGCAGCTCGACGCTATCGGGAATGACATTGGGCGCCACCCCGCCATGGATGGAGCCCACTGTCACCACCGCCATTTCGAGCGGATCGACATTGCGCGACACCAGGGTCTGCAGGGCCATGACCAGGCTGGCGCTGACCACGACCGGATCGACCGTCTGGTGCGGCTTGGCTCCATGCCCGCCGCGCCCGTGAATCTTGATGATCACCAGATCGACCGAGGCCATGGCCGGACCATCGAGAAACGCGAATTGCCCGGCGGGAATGCCGGGCCAGTTGTGCAGGCCGAAAACCGCATCGGCCGGAAAGCGCTCGAACAGGCCATCCTCGATCATAGTGCGGGCGCCGCTATTGTTTTCCTCGGCCGGCTGGAAAATCACCCGCAACGTGCCGGAAAACTGCCGGCTGGCCGCCAGCTGACGCGCTGCGGACAATAGGATCGTGGTATGCCCATCATGCCCGCAGGCATGCATCTTGCCCGGGTTGCGGCTGGCATAGGCAAGGCCGGTGGCCTCTTCGATCGGCAGCGCATCCATATCGGCGCGCAAGGCCAGCGAGCGTTCGCCATGGCCCTGCCGCAGCGTTCCCACCACGCCCGTGCGGCCGACGCCGGTTACGACATCATAGCCCCATTCGCTGAGGTACGACGCCACCAGCGCGCTGGTTTCGTGCTCCTCATAGGCCAGTTCGGGCGCCGCATGCAGCCGGTGGCGCAGCGCCACGAAATCCTCATCTGTCACCGGCGCCCTCTCGCTCATCAGCCGGCCGCCTTGGTGTCGGCCAGCGCATAGCGGCTTTCGCGGAATGGCAGGCCCAGATGGTCGCGCAGCGTATCGCCAATCTGCTCGCGCGAATGGCGGCCGCGCTGTTCGAGGATCGGCAGCACCTGGGTATCGAAATCCTCGAGCCCGATGCCCTGGACCGGGAAGCCCAGCACAAAGCCGTCGGATGCGCCGGTATCGACCCATTCCTCGATCTTGTTAGCAATCTGTTCGGGCGTGCCGACGAATTCGCTGCGCGGGGTCGCCGATTCCAGCGCCACTTCGCGCAGGGTCTGGCCCTTTTCCCGGGCGATGCGCTTGATGCGATCGGTGCCGGATTTGAAGTTGTTGGAACCCAGATCGCCCAGTTCGGGGAATGGCGCATCCACGTCATATTGGCTGAAATCGTGGTGATCGAAGAAGCGGCCGAGATAGGCCAGCGCCTCGCCGATATTCACCAGGTCGCGGATTTCCTGATATTTGCGCTGCGCCTCTGCCTCGGTCGAACCCACGACCGGGCCGATTCCCGGCAGGACCTTGATGGCATCGGCACCCCGGCCATGCGCCACTGCGCTTTGCTTGAGCTTGCTGGTCAGAACCCGGTTTTCCTCGATCGAGGCCGAATTGGCAAAGACCGCGTCGGCATGCAGACCGGCCAGATCGATCCCCGCATCGGAGCCGCCGGCCTGGAACAGCACCGTCTGCCCCTGTGGGGAGCGCTGGATATTGAGCGGGCCTTCGGCCGAATGGAAGCGGCCCTTGAAATTGAGCCGGTGCAGCTTGGTGAAATCGGCGAACTGGCCCTTGGCCCGGTCGCGCACGAACGCGTCGTCGTCCCAGCTGTCCCACAGGCCCTTGACGATCTCGATGTGCTCGGCCGCGATTTCGTAGCGCAATGCATGGTCGGGATGGCTGGCGCGGCCATAATTCCTCGCCGATCCCTCGAGCGGCGAGGTCACCGCATTCCAGCCCGCCCGGCCCTTGCTGAGCAGATCGATGGAGGCGAACTGCCGGGCGACGGTGAACGGATCGCTGTAGGAGGTGGACAGCGTGCCCACCAGCCCGATCTTGCTGGTCACCGCCGCCAGCGCCGAGAGCAGCGCAATCGGCTCGAAGCGGTTGAGGAAATGGGGGATCGACTGCTCATTGATATAGAGCCCGTCCGCGACGAAGGCGAAGGCGATGCCTGCCGCTTCGGCCCGCTTGGCCGTATTGAGGATGAAGTCGAAATTGACGCTGGCATCGGCCGGCACGCTTGGGTGTTTCCAGGCGTTCATATGGCCGCCGGGGCCGTGCAGCATGATGCCGAAGGGAATGCGTTTCTGGCTCATTTTGAAGGCCCCATGATTTAAGCGGAAAGTGCTGTTGGCAGCGGGTGCAGCCGGGCGGCGGCGACCAGTTCGACCGCCTCGATGCGGCTATCGCCGGCATTGGCGAAATCGATGATGAATTCGGCAATGCCATGCTGGCGCGCGAGCTGGTCGAGCGCTGCAATGATGTCCGTGCCATCGCCGGCCAGCGCCGTGGATTGGCGGCGTTCGACCGTGTAGTCGGTGACGCCGGCCTGCCGCGCATATTCAGCCGCCTGCGCCTCGCTGCCCACGGTGACGCTTTGCGCGCCCGGAATATGCACCCGATAGGGCGTGAACAATTCGGCCTGCGCCCGGGCCTCTGCCGCCGAGCGGGCCACGACGGCCGCCAGCGCAACGACAGGCGTGCGGCCACTGGCATCGCGATAGGTCGAGATTGCTGCCGACAGCGTCGCGTCGTCGCCATTCAGATGACGGGCAAAAACGAAGTTCCAGCCCAGTTCTGCTGCCAATGCCGCGCTTTCGACACTGGCCCCGAGCAGGTGCCTTTCCCCCGCATTGCGCGGCCGCGGCGTCGCTTCCAGCCCCTCGGGTCGACGTGCGGCATCGTCCGCCAGGAAGCGGTCGAGCTCTTCCAGCTGGCTGCGGAAATCGGGCTTTTGGGCCAGGTCGCGACCGAATTGCAGCGCCTTGGTCGAGAGCGGCAGCCCGCCCGGCGCCTTGCCGATACCGATATCGATCCGCCCCGGCGCCAGCGCCGCCAGCAAGTTGAAATTCTCGGCCACCTTATAGGGGCTATAATGCTGCAGCATCACGCCGCCCGAACCGATGCGGATGCTTCTTGTATGGGCGGCAAGATGGGCCAGCAGCACTTCGGGCGATGAGCTGGCGAGGTCAGGCGTATTGTGGTGTTCGGCAACCCAAAAGCGCCGATAGCCCAGGGCCTCGGCCCGCTGCGCCAGCGCCACGGTGCGCCGCAGGGCCAGCGCCGGGTCCTCGCCACGGACGATCGGACTCTTGTCCAGCACGCTCAATGCGTAGCTCATTGTTTCCCCTGCCGAATAGCAAATCACGTGGCGGGATTATAAGTCTACTAATTTGATAGATAAACGTTGCGAGGCCCGCAAGAGACCATATTCAGAAGGCTTTTTCCCTTCCGATGATTTGCCAGCAAGGCCACGCTAGCGCCGGGGGTTACGGCAACTGATTTTGTTCGGCGCAGGACGCGGGGGAGGAATGAGCCGGATGTTATCGCTCAGCCGCTGCCCGCAGCAAGTTTTTGAGCAGCATGGCGCGGGTCAGCGGGCCGACGGAGCCATGGGCCGGGGTGATCCAGGCAGCCACATCCGCAACGCCCGCAGCGATATCCGAAATCATCGTGCCATCGACATAGCTGATGCCAACGCCGATCACAGCAGCGCCGGGTTTGACCATGTCGGTTGAGATCTGGTCGGGGACGCCTGCCGCCGAAATGACGATGTCAGCGCGGCGCGTGGCAGCGGTCAGATCGTGCGATTGGCTATGCAGCAGGGTGACGGTGGCGTCGATGCCGCGTTGCGAGAGCAGCATAGCCAGGGGCCGACCCACCAGATTTCCGCGACCGATGATGGCCACTTCGGCTCCGGCCAAAGGAATGTCGTAGGCATGCAGCAAAGTGAGGATAGCAGCCGGCGTACAGGGCAGGATGCCCGGCTGGCCGGCCAGCAGGCGCCCCAGATTGATGGGGTGCAGGCCATCGATGTCCTTATCGGGCCGCACGGCTCCGAGCATGGCGGCTTCGTCGAGCCCGGCCGGTAGCGGCAATTGCACCATGAAGCCATGCACGGACGGATCGGCGTTCAGCGCCACGATGGTCGCCAGCAGTTCATCCGAGGTGATCGTGGCAGGCAGCCGCCTATCCTCGACGGCGATACCGATTTCGGCGCAATCGGCATGTTTGCGCGCCACATAGCTGGCACTGGCAGGGTCATCCCCCACCAGCACCGTTGCCATTCTCGGCTGGATGCCGCGCGCCATCAGCAGCGCCGCATCGGCTTTCATCTCGCCCCGCAGGCGCCCGGCGAGCTGGTCGCCGTCGAGCAGAATGGCCTGCGGATGCGGCATTATTTGAGCCCGATGGAGGGATCGATGAAGCGGTTGGTGACGACGCTTTCCGGCGTGACGGCCGGGTCGGCGCGTTCATCGAGCCCGCCCTTGACCAGATCGAACAGCGCTGAAACCCGCGCCATATCGAAATCGCCCAAAGTGGCATTGCTGCCATTGGAGACGACGCCGGAATCGACCAGCGCCTTGGCGGCATAGGTCATCAGGTCGGCATCGGTCTTCCAGTAACCAGCGCCAAAGCCGCCCTCATTGAAGGCCACGATGGTCCCATTGGCCTCGACCGGGTCGGTGACATAATCCACCTCGGCCTGCTGGATGATCGGCACCAGCATTTCGAGGCATGGCGCGAGTTCTTCAAGCCGGTTGCTGGCGACCGAGAGCATGCCGGTATAGATCGAATAACCGAGATCGGAGATCAGCAGATAGTCGATCGGCTTGGCCCAGTTGTTGCCGTGAGCGAATTTGTAGACTTCGCTGGTGACGAAGCCCTGATTGAGCCAGGTGCCATTATTGGCGACGAAATTCTCGCCGTCGCCGCGATAGCCTTCGATGAAGACATCGGCCGGCACGCCTTGGTCCACCAGATATTTGCCGAAGGTGCGCTTGATGGTGGAAACATAAATCTTCCCCTTGCCCGAAGCGGCGAAGGCCTTGAGATCGTCAATGGTCTCGAAGCCCTCGGGATAGGTCGCCTGGTCCCAAAACAGGGATGTGGGCGATTTATCCAGCGGGCTGACCACGCCAACGACCGGGAATTGCTTGGAGAAGATGAAGGCGTTGTCCAGCTCCTGGAAGCCAAGATGGGGCGTCACGCCGGCTTTGGAATTGCCCATATAGAGCGCCGAATAGGCGGTCTCGCCATCGCCCAGGCCAACCCCGCCGCCGCCTTCGAGCAGCACCAGATCAATGCCGGTCGAGCCGAGTGGGCCCTGATATTTGCCGGAGGACATTTCGCCCCCTGCCCCGATCATCTGATAGAGCCCGCCATGCTCGGCCTGGGCCAGCCAATCCTTCTGGATGATGAAGGGATTGGGGCACACATCGGCCAATGGGGTGGTGTAATGCGCCTTGGCGAAGGCGCCGGGCTCGGCGGCCTGGGCGGCTTGCCCTATGCCGGTAAGCGCGGTGACGGCGAGCAGTAAGGTCCTGAAGTTCATCATTGTTGTCCCATGTGAAGCATTTCGGTGCGCGGGTCTGGCTTGTACCTCGCGCTACCTCCCCCCCGACTCGTGCCATTCTGAAAACAGCCGGTTTCCAAGCCAGCTGAACAGCAGATAAACCGAGATCGACAGCACGGACGACACCAGCAATGCGGCATACATCTGTTCGTATTTGAAATCGATCTTGGCGTTGATCAGCATCTGCCCGAGCCCGCCGGGGCCGGACAGGAAAAACAGTTCCGAAACGATGGCGCCGATCACCGCGAGCCCCGCCGAAATGCGCAGCCCGGCAAACAGCGTCGGTGCCGCCGAGGGGAAGCCGGCCTTGATCAGCATGGTAGGCCAGCCGGCTTTTTGCAGGCGGAACAGGTCGATAATACTGCGGTCAACACTCTTGAGGCCGAGCAGGAGCGTGGTGGGAATGGAAAAAAAGGTAAAGAGCGCCACGATCAGCACTTTGGGCAGGAAGCCAAAGCCCAGCGCCGATTGCAGCAGCGGGATGATCGCCAGGATCGGGATGGATTGCAGCGCGACGAGGTAGGGAAAGATGGCCTTTTCCATGACCTGGAAGCGGAACATAACCACGCCCAGCAACATGCCGATGGGAATGGAAATGGCCAGCCCCGCCAGCGCTATCGACAGCGTGGTGACGGCGGCGTTGAACAATTGGCCGAGCACTGCGGGCTGGCTGAATGCCTGGCTCCACAGACCCTCAAGCGTCGGCATCAGGAATTGCCGATGGGCTTCCAGCCCCGAGCGCGTCCAGATATAGGCGATGACCACCAGCACGCCCATCAGTAGCGGCGGCAGCAGCGCGGCGGCGAAGCGTTGGGAGACGCCGGGCCGCGCGGCCAGCGGCTTGGCGAGATAGCGTTCGACGGCGAGCTTGCGTTGGGATTTTGCCATGGTCTAGCCCTCCATCGCATTGCGCAGGGCCAGCGAGATTTCCCCGCAGACTTCGGCAAAGCCGCTGCTATAGCGCAGCTCGGGCGTGCGCGGCTCGGGGAAGGCAATGTCGAAGCTGGCGACGATGCGGCCCGGACGCTTGGACATGACCACGACCTTGGTGGACAGATACACCGCCTCGGGGATCGAATGGGTGATGAAGAGGCCGGTGAATTTCTGCCTGGTATAGAGCGCGATCAGCTCATCATTGAGCCGCTCGCGGGTGATTTCATCGAGTGCCCCGAAGGGCTCATCAAACAGGAACACCGCCGGATTGAGCGCCAGCGAGCGCGCCAGCGAAGCCCGCATTTTCATGCCGCCGGACAGCCGCCGGGGATAGTGGTTTTCAAACCCCGACAGGCCCACCAGTTCGATCTGCTCCAAAGCGATGCGACGGCGCTCGGCGGGATCGAAGCCGCGCAATTCCATCAGCAGCTCGACATTGGCGAGCACCTTGCGCCACGGCAGCAGCGTTGCGTCCTGAAAAGTATAACCAAGGCTGTCGCGGTCCACCCAGATATCGCCCGACGTATGGCTCTCCAGCCCTGAGGCGAGCTTGAGCAGGGTGGATTTTCCGCAGCCAGAGGGGCCGACAATGGAGACGAACTCGCCCGGCTGAATGGCCAGCGTCACCGTGTCGAGCGCCTGAGTGCCATCGGGAAAGGTCATCGAGACGGCGTCGAACATCAGGGCAGCATTGCCCGGCAGCCGGTCATTGGCCGGCGCAATATCGGTTTTTGTCTGGGCCAAGGAAGTGGTCATGGCTAGAACTTCAGCATTTCGGCGCGGATCTTGGCGATGTAGGCATCGGTGCGTTCCGGCGTTGCATTGTTGATGTCGTATAATGCGTGATAGCGCACTTTGACCCTTGGGTGGCAGACGACGCGCAAAAAGCGCGTGCCATTCTTGCGCGGCGCATCGCCCAGCACAGCCGCGCGCCAGCGCTTTGAGCCATAGGTGGTAACGGTTGCCAGCTTCCGAATATTCTTGAGGCCGGGCGAAACCTGCCCATCTACCAGCTTGAACGATACATCGGGCAGGAACACGCGGTCGAAATAACCCTTGAGAATTGCCGGCCAGCCGAAATTCCACACCGGATGGCACAGCACCAGCCCCTCGCAGCTTTGCAGCCGCTCGACATAGCCGGCGACCTTGCGCTGATTGATGGCCGTATCGTGATAGTCGCGCCGGTCCTCTGGCGACAGGACGGGGTCAAAATTGTCGGCATAGAGATCGAGATCGTCCACCTCATGCCCCGCCTGAACGAGGCTATCGACCGTCACCCGATGCAAATGCGCAGCCAGGCTATCGGTCAGCGGGTGGGCATAGATGACGTGGACTTTCATTCCGATCCTTAGGGCAGTCGCGACATCGAGGGTGCGGACGAGTTCTGGTGCCGCCAATCAGCAGCTCCAGCCCCTCGCTCCCGACGCGTTCGATTATCGAATTAATGTTCGTTATGTAGAGCCTAAGGCCAGTTTGACGGCACGGTCAAGCCGATTGATTATCTTGAAGGCCGAATTTCGTAATGCACAATATATAGGCACACCCACAAAACGCCGCTCGCTAACCGAACGATTGATCTATTATCGAACATCACTAAGATGATTTTGATTTTGGGGGATGCATGGGCATGCGCAGGCTGGACGCAGACGACAAGGAAGTTTCGTTGACCTTTGCCAAGGGTTTAGAGGTCATCTGCGCGTTTGACGGCAAGAACCGCATGCTGACCATGGCCGAAGTCGCGCAGAAAACCAATCTCAGCCGGGCCGTGGCCCGGCGGCTGGTGCGTACGCTCGAACAGCTCGGCTATCTCGCCAGCGACCGGGGCCGCTACGAGCTCACACCCCATGTGCTGCGCCTGACCCAGGGGTTTGTCGAAGGCCGCGGCATTTCACAGATCATCCAGCCCATCCTGCGCCTCACCTCCGACGAGGTCGGCGAGGCCGTGTCCTTCAGCATGCTGGACGATACCGAGGCGGTCTATGTCGCCCATTCCTATGGCCCGGCGCGTTTCACGCTCAACATGGTCACCACCGGCAGCCGTATTCCGCTGCTGCCCACCGCCGCCGGCCGCGCCATGCTGGCGTTCCTCGATGCGGGAACCCGCGACGCGATCATTGCCGATGCGCCGCTCACCGCCCATACCCAGCACACCGAAACCAGCAAGGACAAGCTCATCGCCCAGCTCGGCGCGATCCGCGCCAAGGGCTATTGCTTTGCCGACGCCGAATATGTCGAGGGCGTGGATTCCCTCGCCGTGCCGGTGTTGGGCGTGGGCGGCAAGGTCATCGGCGCCATCTCGATCATCTTCCCGCAGAGCCGCTACCAGCCCGAGCATATCGAGCAGGTCATGTTCCCCAAACTGCGCCAATGCGCGGCCGATGTCGGCCTGACCTTCTAGGGGCGCCCGGTGCAGACACGCATATTCTCCGGCCTCGATATCGCCCGCGACATGCATGCCCAAACCCTGCGCCGCGCGCAGGACGCCGGAATTCGCCCCACCTGCTGCGTGCTGCTCGATGCCAACAATCCCGGCGCCCGCGCCTATGCGACCCGCCAACAAGAGATGGCGGAACAGGCCGGCATCGCGCTGACCTTACTGGCCTATGAGAGCAATCCGCCCGCGATCTACCGGCAATTGGCCGCGCTGCGCGACGACCGAACCGTCGATGCGGTGATGACACTCTACCCCCTGCCCCAAGGCGTCGACGCTATTACAGCCGCGCTGGCGATTGGCGCGGAAAAAGACGTCGATGGCCTACACCCGATGAACGCCGGCAACCTGCTGCTGGGCGCACCCGGCCGAGGCGCCGCGACGGCCCAGGCCAGCGTGATCTGTGCCGAAGCATTGTTCGGCGATCTGGCCGGGGCGACGATTGCCATTGTCGGCGCCTCCCCCGTCGTCGGCCGGCCACTGACCATGATGCTGCTCGACCGCAACGCCACCGTGTCCGTGGGGCACGCCGCAACACGCGATCTGGCCGCATTAACGCGGCAAGCCGACATCGTCGTGAGCGCAACCGGCGTGGCCGGATTGATCACCGCCGATCACATCGCTCAAGGGGCCATCCTAATCGATGTCGGCATCAGCCGCCGCAACGGGCAGATATTGGGCGATGTCGATCTCGCTGGTGTCGAGGGCAAAGCCGCCGCGGTCACCCATGCGCCCGATGGCGTCGGCCCCATCACCGCCGCCTGCCTGTTTCGCAACATCCTTGACGCAGCGCTCATTAGGCGCAGCGCGCATTAGCCGCTGTCACAGTTATGTCATCCACGCATTCCTGACATTCGGAAAAACTGGATGGGCGTAGGCGGCAAGGGCTGTCTTGATATTCATTAATCGAACACAAGTTCGATAATCGATCCGACACATCAGGAGATGCCGAGATGCCCAAGCGCAATGTCCGCAAGCTTGCCGCCGTATTGACCATACTGCCCTGTCTGCCCGTTGCGCTGTCTGCTGCCGAAGTCCGGCCCGGTGTCGAATATTCCGGCGCCATCGAAGAGGCTGGCAGCCCTCGGGCGCAATTCCAGGATCTGATCCTCGACCTCGCCAGTTCCTGGGCCAGCTGCAATAGCGACCTGATGGCCAAGACGGTCGCGCCTGACGTCGATTTCTCCTACCCCACCAGCCACATTACCGGGGTCGACGCTATCCTGGCCGACCTCAAACTGTTCTGCGAACAGGCGAGCGACACCAGCATTTTCCTGCCCGCTGACGCCTTCTATATCGACACCGAAACCGGCCGTGTCGCCGCCGAATTGCAATTCCGTACTTTTCAGCGCGGCAATCGCCAGGTGGTCAACGACGTCTGGGTGGCCACCGTGAAAGACGGGCAGATCAGCGTCATCAAGGAATATCTGGATGGCCGGGTGAAGAACTTGCAGGCGCAGGGCATTCTGCAGCTGGAGGAAAGCCCGGAATTCCTCACCCCCTGGCCGCCACGCACCGAGGCCTGGAAGGATTGCTTTCCCGTGCTCAAGGTCGAGCCGACCAATAGCTGCCCCGCGCCGAAATAGAGCTCTGCCGCCCCGCTTTTCGGGTCGCAAGGCGCGAAAAGAACTTGTGCACTAAACTAGACATTTGTCGAACTGTCACAGAGTTCAGGTAACGCATGGGGACCAGTGTGAGCCCCCTATGCGTTGCGCGATCTATTTTATTCCTCCGCCCGATGATCCCCTGCAGATTGCAGCGGCGCAATGGCTTAGGCGCGACCCTTATACAGGCGCGCGGGTCAGCTGGCCGGTGGAGGGATTGGTGGAAACCGACCATGCTTTCCTCACCGCTGCGCCGCGCCGCTTCGGCTTTCACGGCACTTTGAAAGCGCCGTTCCGGCTGGCGCCCGAATACGAAATCGGCGACCTGCAAACCGCGCTCGAGCGGTTCTGCCGCCGCTTGCCCGCTCTCACCGTGCCGGAAATGCGCATCGTGCCGATCCAGAATGCCTTTGCACTGGTGCCGGCCGTGCCCATGCTCGAACTCAATGATCTGGCAGCCGATTTCGTCACCGCCTTCGACATCTACCGCAGCCCGATCACTGATCTTGATCTGGCGCGGGGCGATATCGGGCGCTTCAATGGCCAGCAATTCGACAATCTGCGCAATTGGGGCCACCCCAATGTGTTCGACCAGTTCCGCTTTCACATGACGTTGACCGGCCCCATCGATGAGCTGGAACGTGATCACGTCGCGCTGGTATTGCAGCGCCATTTCGGCGACCTTGCCACAGCGCCATTGCAGATCGGGCAAGTTGCCCTGTTCGTGGAGCCGGAGCCCAATGCTCCGTTCTTCGTCCATTCCAGCCACCAGTTTACCACTCAACGCCGACGTAAGATTGCTTGATCCATGACGCAGAAGAATGCCGCCGAAACCGTTCTCACCAATGCAAGGATTGTCCTGGCCGATGAAGTCATCGAGGGCGCGATCCTGCTGCGCGATGGCCTGATCGCCGATATCTCGGCCACTTCGGCACATGGCGAGGACATGGATGGCGACCACGTCATTCCGGGCCTCGTCGAGCTGCATACCGATCACCTCGAAAACCATTATGCCCCGCGCCCCAAAGTGCGCTGGAACGCCATTGCCGCCGTGCAGGCGCATGACGCACAGGTCGCGGCATCAGGCATTACCACCGTGTTCGACGCATTGCGGGTCGGCACCGACGAGCAGGCCGATATGGGCGATACCGAAATGCTGGTGCTGGCCGAGGCCATCGCTGCCGGCAAGGCATCGGGGCGCCTGCGCGCCGACCACTTCATTCACCTGCGCTGCGAAGTTTCAGCGCCCGATTGCCTGCGTGGTTTTGAACAATTGCAGGGCCATCCGCTGGTACGGTTGGCCTCGCTGATGGACCACGCGCCGGGGCAGCGCCAGTTCGCCAATCTTGAGGCCTACCGCGTCTATTATCAGGGCAAGCTCAAGATGAGCGATCAGGCCTTGGCCGACTTCTCGGCCCGCCGCATTCGCGACTCGGAAAAGCATGCCGGGCCGCATCGCGCAGCCATTTCGCAATTCTGCCAGGCCAATGACATCGTACTGGCCAGCCATGACGACGCCACGCTCGGCCATGTCGACGAGGCGATTGCGCAGGGCATCGACGTCGCTGAATTCCCCACCACGGTCGAAGCCGCCCGCGCCTCGCATGGGGCCGGCATGGCCGTGTTGATGGGCGCGCCCAATGTGGTGCGCGGCTCCTCCCATTCAGGCAATGTTTCGGCACGCGAACTGGCCGAGCACGGCCTGCTCGATATTCTGTCGTCCGACTACATTCCCTTCAGCCTGCTGCAGGCCGCCTTCTCGCTGGGCGATAGCGTTGACTCCATCACCCTGCCCCATGCCGTGCGGCTGGTATCCAAGCACCCGGCCGAAGCGGCAAGCCTGCACGACCGCGGCGAGATCGCCCTGGGCAAGCGGGCCGATCTGGTGCGCGTGCGCGTGCAGGATGCCGTGCCGATCGTGCGCACCGTCTGGCGCGAAGGAAACCGCGTCATATGAGTACGGACGCCTCGGCTTCCGGCGCCTTCATTGCCGTGGTCGGCCCCAGCGGATCGGGTAAGGATTCGTTGATCGACTTTGCCCGCCAGCGGCTGGCCGGACGGACGGAATTCACCTTTGTGCGCCGCATCGTTACCCGCCCGGCCGATCGCGCCGCCGAAGATCACGACAGCCTCACCGAAGCCCATTTCGAGGCCCTGGCGCGGTCCAATGGGCTGGCGCTGCATTGGCAGGCGCATGGCCTGCGCTATGGCCTGCCGCGCTCCATCGATAACGATATCGCGGCCGGTCGCGTGGTCATCGCCAATGTCTCGCGGCAGGTGATTGGCGAGGCGGCGTCCCGCTACCACCGGGTCATCGTGGCCACTATTTCGGCCCGGCCCGAGATCATCGCCCAGCGGCTCGCCGCACGCGGCCGCGAGGATGCCGAAGCCATTCGCCAGCGCCTGGCGCGCCAACTCGATGTTGCCGTGCCGGGCGTCGAGAGTGTCCAGATCGACAATTCCGGGCAGTTGCAGGATGCCGGCGAGCAGTTCCTCGACCTGCTGCAGCAAGCCCAGGCGGAACGAGTCTAGACGACGAGTTCCATCAGATCTGCCGGGAAGCGGCTCAGCGCGTAAAGCAAGGGCTTGCCGGCCAGGTCCGTATCGACCGCCTCCGACACCAGCAGAATGGCACCGGGGGCGAGTTTGAGCGTGGCCGTCTCGTCGGCATCGGCGTGGCGGGCCGAAATGCGCGTGCTCGCGCGGGCATAGTCGGCAATGCCGTAACTGGCCAGCGTTGCCGTGATGGACGGGTTTTCGGCGAAGCGCGTCGCGAAATCGGGGAAGGCTGCGTAGCTCAGCCAGATGCTGGCGCGCGACATCGGGCGATTGTCGGCCGATGACAGCGTTTCCAGCCGCGTCACCTTGGTTCCCGCCCGCAGGCCCAGCGCGGCGGCCACGCTAGTCGTCGCGTTTTCAAGCCGCGAGGACAGCATATCGCGCGAGATCGTCGCTGCCTGCCCGGCCAGGTTTTCCGAAAACCGGGTCCGTTTGCCAATGCGGTAGCTGACGCGGCGGGCCTGGTCGACAAAACTGCCCCGGCCCTGTTCGGTGCGGATGACGCCTTCGGCCTGCAGCGCGGCCAGCGCGCGGCGCACCGTGTGGCGATTGGCCGAAAAGCGTTCGGCCAGCTCGGTTTCCCCCGGCAGGCGATCGCCCGGCTGGCGCTTGCCGCCGACGATGTCGAGCCGGATGGCATCGGCAATGCGCCGCCACAGCGCGACGCCGCTGAGATGGGATTCGGACGAGGACTCGGTTTTTGTCATTGCAAATTCACACAGCGCGCCTAAGACCGGAATCAGGATTTATGTTGTCTAGTTTATTAGACAAGTAGAGGCAAGCGATATGACGACAGAACCGAGGCGGTTGGCATTGAATGCCCTGGCAGCAGCGGAGAGCGCGGCCCTGACAGCGCGGTGGACGGACTGGGCCGAGAAGCCAGAATTCCGCGCCTTGCGTGGCCCCGAAACCGGGCTGGTGATGGTGCGCGGCCGGGCCGGTGGCGGCGGTGCCCCGTTCAATCTGGGCGAGACCAGTGTGAGCCGGGCAAGCGTCCGTTTGGCCAGTGGCGAAGTGGGCCACGGCTATTGCCTGGGCCGAGACCTCGAAAAGGCGCGGCTGATTGCGGTGTTCGATGCGCTGTTTCAGCGCGATCCGGAGCGGGTCGAGGCCGAGGTGCTGGCTCCGCTGCGGGCTGTCGTAAGCCATGCCGACCAGCAGAAACGTGAGGAAGCGGCGGCCACCAAGGTCGATTTCTTCACCATGGTGCGAGGGGACGTTTGATGGATAATCTGATGCTCGATGGCGGCTTTGCCGACCCCGTGATGCAGGCCCAGCAGGGCTTTCGCGCCCTGATGGATGCGCTGGCCAATCCGGGGACAATTCAGGACTTGGCGCTCGACCTCACCCCGCCCACCCCGCTGACGCCGGAGCTGGCGGCAGTGCTGCTGACACTGTGCGATCACGATACCGGCGTGTGGCTGGAGCCCGACCTGGCAACGGAAAAAGTAACCAGTTGGTTGCGCTTCCATATCGGTTCGCCCCTGAATGTGGCGCCGGAGCAGGCGCAATTCGCGGCATTACGCGACAGCAGTACATTGAAATTGAATAGCTTTTCTCTCGGCACGGATATTTATCCCGACCGCTCGACCACGCTGATCGTCGCCGTTTCTGCGCTGAGCGGTGGCGACACCCTCGTGCTGAAGGGGCCGGGGATCGAGCACAGCGTCGAGATATCCCCACTCGGCCTGCCCGCGGATTTCCTCGAACAATGGGCGGAAAACCGGGCGCAGTTTCCGCGCGGGGTGGACCTGCTGCTGGTGGCCGATGGCGCGGTGATCGGGCTGCCACGGACCACACGCATTATTGGGAAGGACGCTTAAATGTATGTGGCCGTAAAGGGCGGGGAAGCCGCCATTGCCAATGCACATGCTCTGCTGGCCGACCGGCGGCGGGGCGACCGGGACGTGCCGGCACTCGGAATTGAGCAGATCATCCAGCAGCTTGGCCTGGCGGTCGATCGCTGCATGGCGGAAGGCTCGCTCTATGACCGGGAGCTTGCCGCGCTCGCCATCATCCAGTCACGCGGCGATCTGATCGAGGCGATTTTCCTCGTGCGCGCCTATCGCACCACCCTGCCCCGCTTCGGCTATTCGGTGCCGATCGACACCGCCAAGATGCTGATCGAGCGCCGCGTTTCAGCGACGTTCAAGGATTTGCCGGGCGGGCAAATGTTGGGCCCCACCTTTGACTATACCCACCGCCTGCTCGACCCGGCAGTGGCCGAGGGCGGTGAGGTCGCAACGCCAGTCCGGCGGCCTGCCGACCCGGAGCAAGCACCCCGCGTCACCGACCTATTGGCCCACGAAGGGCTGATCGAGCCCGATTCCGGCGAGCAGGCCCTGAACGCCGAAGAACACGAAATCGGCGACCTGACGCGCGAGCCCCTGCAATACCCGCTGGACCGTGATTTGCGGCTGCAGGCATTGGCGCGGGGCGATGAAGGGTTCCTGCTCGCGCTCGGCTATTCGACACAGCGCGGTTACGCCAGAACGCACCCCTTTGTCGGCGAAATCCGCATCGGGGAGGTCGAGGTGGAACTCGACATTGCCGAGCTTGGCTTTGCGGTGAGCCTGGGCCGTGTGCGGGTCACCGAGTGCCAGATGGTCAACCAGTTCAAGGGCTCGGCCAAGGTGCCCCCGCAATTCACCCGCGGCTATGGGCTGGTGTTCGGCCAATCGGAACGCAAGGCCATGTCGATGTCGCTGTGCGACCGGGCGCTGCGCGCCCGCGAATTTGGCGAGGACGTGGTGGCCCCCGCGCAAGACGAAGAATTCGTCATCAGCCACCTCGACAATGTGCAATCCACCGGCTTCGTCGAACACCTCAAGCTGCCCCATTATGTCGATTTCCAGGCCGAACTCGACGTGGTGCGGCGCATGCGGGCTGAACAGGAAGCACACAAGGAGGCGGCCGAATGAGCCTGATCCCAAGCTACAATTTTGCCTATCTCGACGAACAGACCAAGCGCATGATCCGGCGGTCTATCCTCAAGGCCGTGGCCATTCCCGGCTATCAGGTGCCGTTTGCCAGCCGCGAAATGCCCATGCCCTATGGCTGGGGCACGGGCGGCGTGCAGGTGACGGCGGCGATCATCGGGCCAGACGATGTGCTCAAGGTGATCGATCAGGGCGCCGACGACACAACCAATGCCGTCTCGATCCGCGCCTTCTTCGCCAAGGTGGCCAATGTGGCCACGACCACGCATACATCAGACGCCACCATCATCCAGACCCGCCACCGCATTCCAGAAAAGCCCCTCAAGGCGGGCCAGGTGCTGGTCTATCAGGTGCCGATCCCCGAGCCGTTGCGCTTCCTCGAACCGCGCGAAACGGAGACGCGCAAAATGCATGCGCTTGAGGAATATGGGCTGATGCATGTCAAACTCTATGAGGACATTGCCAAGCACGGCCAGATCGCCACGACCTATGCCTATCCGGTCAAGGTCGAGGGCCGCTATGTGATGGACCCCTCGCCCACACCCAAATTCGACAACCCCAAAATGCATATGTCGCCGGCGCTGCAGCTGTTCGGCGCGGGGCGCGAAATGCGGATTTATGCCGTGCCACCCTTTACCGAGGTGGTGAGCCTCGATTTTGAAGATCACCCCTTCGAAATCCAGCACTTTACCCAGCCCTGCGCCCTATGCGCTGCTACCGGCGTCTATCTCGACGAGGTGATCCTGGATGACCATGGCGGGCACATGTTCGTGTGCTCGGACACCGACAATTGCGAAGAGCGCCGCGCCGAAGGCCATCGCGGCCACCTGAGCGGTGAAGAACTGGAGGCGGCGGAATGAGCGAGCAACCCCTGCTGCGGGTCGAAGGCCTGAGCAAATATTACGGCAATCGGCTGGGCTGCACCGATGTGTCCTTCGAGCTATGGCCCGGCGAAGTGCTGGCCATTGTGGGCGAGAGCGGATCGGGCAAGACGACGCTGCTCAATTGCCTGTTCACCCATCTCGAACCCAGTTCGGGACGGACCGAATATCGGATGCGCGACGAGGTCTGGCGCAATCTTTATGAGCTGAGCGAGGCCGAGCGGCGCTTTCTGATGCGCACCGATTGGGGCTTTGTGCACCAGAACCCGGCCGATGGTTTGCGCATGACGGTGTCGGCCGGCGCCAATGTGGGCGAGCGGCTGATGGCGGTGGGCGACCGCCATTATGGCCATATCCGCGAGACGGCCGTGGATTGGCTCGGCCGCGTGGAAATCGCCGCCGACCGCATCGACGATCAGCCGCGCTCCTTCTCGGGCGGCATGCGCCAGCGCCTGCAGATTGCCCGCAATCTCGTAACGGGGCCGCGCCTGGTATTCATGGACGAGCCGACTGGCGGGCTCGACGTATCGGTGCAGGCGCGCCTGCTCGATCTGTTGCGTGGGCTGGTGGGCGAACTGGGACTGGCGGCCATCATCGTGACGCATGATCTGGCCGTGGCGCGGCTTCTGAGCCACCGCATGATGGTGATGAAGGACGGCCGAGTGATCGAAGCGGGGCTGACCGACCGCGTGTTGGATGACCCGCGCGAGCCTTATACACAGCTGCTCGTGTCTTCGATTTTGCAGGTGTGAGGACGATGCCAAAGAAACCCCTCACCCGTCTCGGCCCCTGGCCGATCCACCCTCTCCCTCAAGGGGAGAGGGGAGCCCTGGTGCCCGTTCAAACTCTGAGCCCCCCTTCTCCCCTTGAGGGAGAAGGTGCCCCGAAGGGGCGGATGAGGGGTCAACGCATTGTCCAAACTTACGGAGCCACGCTGTGACCGCCGCCCTATCCATCCGCAACCTCTCCAAGACCTTCACCATGCACCTGCGCGATGGCGTGGTGCTCCCCGTTGTGGAAAATGTCGATTTTGACGTCCATGCCGGCGAGTGCGTCGTCCTCGGCGGGCCATCGGGGGCGGGCAAAAGCTCCATTCTCAAAATGGTCTATGGCAATTATGGCGTCGATGGCGGGGCGATCCTGCTGGCCCATAATGGCGCCGAGATCGATCTGGCAACGGCTGATCCCCGCCTGGTTTTGACGCTGCGGCGCGACACCATTGCCTATGTCAGCCAGTTCCTGCGCACGGTGCCGCGCGTTTCGGCGCTGGATGTGGTGGCCGAGCCGCTGGTGATCCGTGGGATCGACAAGAGTGAGGCGCAGGCACGCGCTAAGGCACTACTGGCGCGGCTCAACCTGCCGGAGCGGCTGTGGTCCCTGCCCCCGGCGACGTTTTCGGGCGGCGAGCAGCAGCGCGTCAACATCGCGCGTGGCTTCATCACCGACCACAAGGTGCTGTTGCTCGACGAACCGACGGCGTCGCTGGACGCGACCAATCGGGCCGTGGTGGTCGAGATGATCGCGCAGAAAAAGGCGGCGGGCACGGCCCTGCTGGGCATTTTCCACGATGAGGAAGTACGCCAGCAGGTGGCCGACCGGATTGTGGATGTGACCGCTTTTGCGCCGAGGATTGCCGCATGACCAAACTTGGCATCGAGCCCCATATCCACGCCACCGCCCATGTCACCGAGTCCACGCTCGGCCGCTATACTGAAGTGGGCGCGGGCAGCCATGTCGCGCGCTCCACGCTGGGCGACTATTCCTATTGCGTCGAGAACACCCAGATCACCTATGCCGACATCGGCAAATTCGCCAATATCGCCAGCCATGTGCGCATCTATGCCAGCATGCACCCGATGGAGCGGGCGTCGCTGCACCACTTCACCTATCGCTCCTCCTGGTACTTTGAGGGCGAAGCGGACGACCAGGACTTTTTCGACTGGCGGGCGGAGCAGCGCATTACCATCGGCCACGACACCTGGATCGGCCACGGCGCGGTGATCATGCCAGGCATCAAGATCGGCAATGGGGCGATCATCGGCTCCAATGCGGTTGTAACCAAGGACGTGGCCGATTTCGCCATCGCCGTTGGCGTGCCGGCGCGCACGATCAAGCAGCGGTTCAGCGATGATGTGGCAGGACGGCTGGACAAGTTAGCATGGTGGGATTGGAGCCATGAGCGCCTGCACCAGGCCCTACCGGATTTTCGGGCGCTGGGTGCGGAGGGATTTCTGGAGAAATATGAGGGGTAGGATGGACGGGGCATGGCGCCCCGTCCGGCCCGCGCTTACTGCGCAGCGATAGCCTCAGCGCCACTCAACCCGGCCAATTTCCGCGCCCGCTCCAGGCAAGCCGGCTGCTCGTTGCGATGGCGGGGACCGATTTCCATCATCAGCACCGTGTCCGGCAGGAAATCGAGTTCGGCGAAAATGCTGTCCCAATCAATATCGCCCCAGCCCAGCGGCATGTGCAGGTCGCCAATGCCCATTGCCGTGTTTTCCTGCGGGAAGAAGGGTTTGTAAAAGCCCTGCGGGCGGCCGAAGCTGTCGTGGACGTGCAGATGGCCGGTGACCGGGGCCATGGCAGCGATCTGTTCGCGGAAGTTGAGGCCCTTATAGGTGCTCTCGATATAGGCGTGGCTGAAATCGATCAGCGCGACCAGGTTGGGATGGTTGACGGCCTTGACCGTTGCGGCGACTTCGGCCGGGGTCTGGCGGTACTGGCCCAGCTCGGTGGTGAAGATGTTTTCGAGCGCAATGCGCACGCCATAAGGGCGGGCGAATTCGGCCAGTTCGGTCAGGGCCTCGCGTTCGCGCTGGTCGGCGCCGGCGCGTTCGACGAGCTGGTCGGCGCGCAGCGCGCCCCCATGTTGCACCAGAATGCCCGAGCCGACGCGGTCGCAGAGCTGGACCAGCGCCTTGGCGGCATCAAGCTGATAGCGCTGAGTGTCCGGGTCCATGAAATTGGACGAGACCAGGCCATGCAGGGTGTAGCGGAAATCGAATTGCTCGGTGATGGCCAGCAGGCGTTCGGCGCGCTCCTCGATGATGCGGCCGCCGCTGATCAAGTCGATGCTGGTCAGGGCCAGTTCGACCGTATCGACGCCGATATCGGCGAGGCGCCGCAGATCGGCCTCGAGGCTATCGAGTTCGCCATCGGTGGAGCCGGAATTGAAGCCTGTTGCAGTGATGTTGCTCATGGTGGATCTCCTGGGAGTCAGGCGTTGATGCGGGTATGGGTGGCAGCACGCTGGGCCTCGCCCAGCTCGATGCGGCGGCCGGTGTCGTGGCTGAAGACGTGCAGGTCGGCGGGGTCGATCGCGAAGTGGATGGGCATGCCGGTGCCGAGGGCGTCGGTGGCGGTATCAACCGCAACGATGCGGCTGCCATCGGCGTCAGCATAGATGAGGCGGGCGGCGCCGAGTTCTTCGGTGTAGTCGACCACGGCGGCTATCGCCCCGTTTGCCGTCGCGCTGACGCGGCGCACGAGTTCGGGGCGCACGCCGATGGAAATTTCCTGGCTGACCAGCGCCGGGGCAATGGCGGGCAGATGGATCATGCCGCCCTTGCCGTGGCGGAAATAGCCATCCTGTGCGAAGTGGCCCCGCACCAGGTTCATGGCGGGCGAGCCGATGAAATCGGCGACGAAGAGGCTGGCGGGACGGTGATAGACTTCCGACGGTTTGCCGATCTGCTCGACAACGCCCGAATTCATGATGATCAGCCGATCCGCTAGGGTCATGGCTTCGGTCTGGTCATGCGTCACGAACACAGAGGTGACGCCAAGGCTGCGGTGCAGGTTGCGAACCTCAGCGCGCATGGCGACGCGCAGCTTGGCATCGAGGTTGGAAAAGGGTTCGTCGAACAGGAACACCTTTGGCTCGCGCACCATGGCACGGGCCATGGCAACGCGCTGGCGCTGGCCGCCCGAGAGTTCGCCCGGCTTGCGGTCGAGATAGGGTTCCAAGCTCACCGATTTGGCAACTTTGGCGACCTTGGCGTCGCGCTCGGCCCGCGGCATGCCGGCGACCTTGAGGGCATAGCCGATATTCTGGGCCACGCTCATGTGGGGATAGAGCGCGTAATTCTGGAACACCATGGCGCAGCCGCGTTCGCGCGGTTCGAGCTTGTTGACGACCGTGCCGCCGATCAGGATTTCGCCTTCGGTGATGTCCTCAAGGCCCGCAATCATGCGCAGCAGGGTGGATTTGCCGCAGCCCGATGGCCCGAGGATGACGACGAATTCGCCCTGTTCGATCTCGGCATCCACGCCGTGGACGACGAGGGATTTTTGGTAGCGTTTCTTGACGGATTTGAGGGTGATGGCAGACATGATCGATCCAATCACTTGTCGCGAGAAATGAGGCCGCGCACGAACCAGCGCTGCATGAGGGCAACCACCAGCAGCGGCGGCAGCATGATGATGAGGGCGCCCGCCATGGTGACGTTCCAGTCGGGGGTGCCGTTCTGGGCGGGAATGAGCGCCTTGAGCTGCATGACCACGGTGCCGAAATTGGCGCGGTCGGTAGTGATCAGCAGCGGCCAGAGATACTGGTTCCAGCTCGAAACGAACATGATGGTGGCCAGCGCCAGCATATTGGTGCGGCTGAGCGGCAGCAGCACATCGAAGAAGAACCGCATCGGACCCGAGCCATCCATCTTGGAGGCTTCGACCAATTCGTCCGGGATAGTCATGAAGAACTGGCGATAGAGGAACGTGCCGGTTGCGGTGGCGACGAGCGGCAGGATGAGGCCGGTATAGGAATTGAGCAGGTTCCATTCCAGACCGATGCGAAGGCCCGATAGGCTTTCAACCAGGCCAGTAATGCCGAACGTGTCGAGGATGACCTGGAAGGGCAGCAGCGCATTGGCGGCGATGGAATAGGTGGGCACGATGCGCACTTCGAGCGGCAGCATCAGGGTGATGAAAATCAGCCAGAAGCACAGCATGCGGGCGCGGAAGTTGAAGAACACGATGGCAAAGGCGCTGAGCGCCGCCAGCACGATCTTGCCGACCGTCACGCCGATGGCGACGATGAAGCTATTGACCATTTTGGGACCCAGATCGGCGCGGGTCCAGGCCGCCTGGATATTCTCGAGCAGATGGGTGGACGGCCAGAGGTGCAGCGGCACCTGGCTGACTTCCTGCAGCGACTGGCTGCCTGCCACCAGCGTGATCCAGAACGGCACCAGCACGAGGAACATGCCCAGCACCATGGCCGCATAGGTGACGAAGTCGAAAATGGGGGAACGTTCGATCACAGTCTTCTCCCTAGCTGTAGTGGACGCGCTTTTCGACCCAGCGGAACTGGACGAAAGTCAGCGCAATAACGAGGACCATGAGCACGATCGACTGAGCGGCGGCGCCCGAATAATCGAGGCCTTTGAAGCCATCGATATAGATGTTGTAGACCATCACTTCGGTGGCCCCGATCGGTCCGCCCTCGGTCATGGTGTCGATCAGCCCGAAGCTGTCGGTGAAGCTGGAAATCAGGTTCATGATCATGAGGAAGAAGACGGTGGGCGCGATCAGCGGCAATTGCAGGTCGAGCATGCGCTGGAACGGGCGCGCACCATCCATGGCCCCGGCCTCGGAGATGGATTTGGGGATCATCTGGAGAGCCGCGAGGAAGAAGATGAAATTATAACCGATGCCCAGCCAGGCATGACAGACAATGACCATGCCCAGAGCGTGCCAGCCATTGGTGGCGGGGCTCCAGATGCCGGGCCAGATATCGTTGATCGAGCCAATCAGGCCCGCTTCAGGCGAGAAGATGAAGCGGAAGGCGACGCCGGCAGCGGGCGCGGCGATGGCATAGGGCCAGACGAACACCGACTGGAAAATGCGGGTGCCCTTGAGCGCGCGATCCACGAACATGGCGAGCGTGAGGGCGATGGCCATGGACAGGCCCGTGGCGCAGATGGCGTAGAAGGCGCTGCGACCGACAGTGGCCCAATATTGGCTGTCGCGGAAAATGGCGAGAAAATTGGCGAAGCCAACCCAGGTATTGCCGCCGCCCCAGGCCTGTTCGAGCGTGAAGGCCCAATACAGCGCCTGTGATGTGGGCCAGTAGAAAAACACCAGCACCAGCAGGAGTTGGGGCGCCAGCAGCAACCAGGGCAAGGTGCCGTTACGATAGAATGCGCGTCGTTCCATGAACCATCCGCCTCGCAGAAAATAGCAATGCACGGACGGCTTTCGCCGCCCGCGCTTTGATCATCGTCAGATCAGGGGAGTTGCTGACCGGCATAGGTCTGCTCGAAGCGGCGCAGGATTTCGTTGCTGCGCTCGGCGGCGCCATCAAGGGCCTGCTGCACGGGAACGTTGTTGAACAGCACTTCCTGCATGGCGTCGGCGACTTCCTTGCGCACCGCGCCGAAATTGCCCAGGCGAACGCCGCGGGTATATTCGGTGGGCGGCGTGAAGGTCAGGCTTTCGATGGCCTGTTCGCGGCCCTTATAGGGGGCGTTGGCGTAAAAGCCTTTGTCGGTCATGGCCTTGAAGCCCGAATTGGTAACCGGGATGTAGCCGGTCACGGTCGACCACCATTCGGCCTGCTTGGGAGTGGCGAGGAAAGCGTAGAACGCAGCGGCGCCCTTGTACTGCTCGGGGGTCGAGCCCTTGAGTGTCCACAGCGAAGCGCCGCCCACCAGCGTATTGGTGCGTTCGGTGCCTTCCCAGATCGGGAGCATGGCGACATCCCAATGCATGCCTTCAATGGCCTGCTTGGCGAAGGTGCCGTGATCGGCAATCGAGGAGGACGACATCTGGCACTTGGCGTTGACGAAGGCATCATTGGCGGTTTCGCCGATGGCCTTGGACTTGGCGACGAACAGGCCCTCGTCGTACATCTTCTTGATCCAGGTCAGCTGATCGACAAACTTGCCGTGGTTGAATTCCACGGTGGCGTCGAGCCCTTCATAGCCATTGCCCTTGGAAGCGATGGGCTGGTTGTGGGCAGCCGAGAACTGCTCCCACCACTGCCAGGTGCCGGTCGGATCGAACGCGACGGGGCAGTCATAGCCGGCGGCTTTCAGATCACGGGCGATCTTCTCGACCTGTTCCCAGGTCTGGGGAGCGCCTTCAAAACCGACGGCCTTGAGGGCGTCGGTATTGTAATAGAACATGGCCGTCGAGGAATTGAACGGCATCGAGAGCAGTTCGCCCTTCGAGGTCGAATAATACGAGGCGATGCCGGAGAAATAGTCGTCCCAGTTGATCTGGTAGCCATTTTCTTCCATCAGCTGGCGCACGGGGATGTAAGCGCCGGACAGCATCAGGTCGAGCGTGCCGCCATCGCTGATCTGGGTGATGGTGGGCTGCTTGTTGGCGCGGAAAGCGGCAATGGTGTTCTGCAGGTTGGCTTCGTAATCATTCTGGCTGATGCAGACGATTTCATAGTCGGCCTGCGACTCGTTGAAGGTCTTGCACATGTCCTGGATGCGTTCGCTGAGGTCGCCGGACAGGCCGTACCAGAATTCGAACTTGGTGGCGGCAGAAGCCGGCGCCGCAACGCTCAGCGCGCTGGCAGCCAGAGCTGCACCGAACAGCCATTTGCTTGTCATTTGGGTAGTCTCCGGGAATGGGTTGCGCTGTTGAAAGCGGCGCGACTCCTAGCCCCGGTGGTTGACGGAATGACTGCGTTGCGGTGACGGATCGATGACATTGCACAGCTGTGCGATGGATCGGGGGAGATTGGGGCAAATTAGAGGGAGCGGTCCCTACCCCGGATGGCGCCCTATGCGATTACTCCCCTGCCCACAGTGTCATTCCCGCGAAAGCGGGAACCTCTGTTTTACGATGCGAGGAAGGCAAACGGAGGTCCCCGCTTTCGCGGGGAGGACACCGTGGATGGCGGTGAGATCAGGGAGGAATACTCGACCCCTAATCAAAAAATCCCACATCCTCGTCCATCAGATACCGCTTGGCCGCCTTGGCATCGATATCGAGCCCCAGCCCCGGTCCCGGCAGCAGATCAACCATGGAATCATTGACGATCCGCCCCGCCGGCAGCCCCGTTACAATGTCCTCCCACCACGGATCGGACGCGCTGGGATATTCAAACGCGATATAATTGGCCGGCAGCGTGGCACACACATTGATCAGCGCGCCCAGGCCCAGCAACCCATTGGCCGTGCCATGCGGGGCCATCATGATCGAGTGCATATAGGCGTGCTCGGCCACCCATTTGAGCTCGGCAATGCCGCCAATATCAGCCGGGTCCGGCCCCACGACCCGCACCGCCTGCGTCTCGATCAGTTCCTTGAAATTGTGCCTGAGATAAATCTGCTCGCCGGTATGGATGGGCGTCGAGGTGGAGGTGGTCAGCTCCCGATAGGCCTGCGGATTGACCCAAGGGACGTAGTCGCCGGTCAGCATGTCCTCGAGCCACATCAGATTATATTTCTCGACCGCCTGGGCGAAGCGGATGGCGTCGGGCAGGAACCAGCCGGGGCCGCAATCGAGCGCCAAACTTACCTTGTCGCCCAGCACTTCCTTCATGGCGATGACGCAATCGAGCATGTGATTGAACGCATGTTCGCTGATCTGCCCCTGGTCCATGGCGCCGTGATAGGCGGGCGGCTGGCTCACGCCATAGTGGAAATCCTCCACATTGCGCTTCATGTTGGAATGGAAGCCAATGCCCTGCTTGACCATGAAGAAGTTCTCGGGCCGCTCCTTCATCCATTTGACGTCGGCGGCATAGTCTTCGGGCCGGTCGCCCGTGCGCTTCTGGCGGATCGAGCCATTATAGACGCGCACCTTGTCGCGCACCTTGCCGCCGAGCAGCTTGTAGGCCGGCACATTGGCCGCCTTGCCGGCAATGTCCCACAGCGCATGCTCAATGGCGCTGACCGCCGCGCCATAGGGCTTGAAACTGCCGCGCTGGCGGATTTTGAGCATGACCCGCTCGACATCGGTGGGGTCCTCACCGATCAGCGCCTCGCGGAAATGCAGCACCCAGGGCTTGAGATAGGGCTTGGTATATTCCACCTCGCCCAGGCCATAGAGCCCCTCATCGGTAACGATGCGGACGATGGGATGCCGGCCGATAACAGCGCAGCGCAGATCGGTGATTTTCATGGAAAATGCCTATTGCACGGACGAGAAGGCGGTGGGCGACAGGAACTGGCTGGAGATATTGGCGAGGATGGGCCCATCGCGCTCGGAATCGTCGCGAACCTTGTGCCATTCCGGATCGGTGACGAAGGCCTTCCACTTGGTTTCGCGCTCGGCGAGGGATTCCCAGGCGACGAAATAGGTCAGCCGATTGCTGCTTTCGCCCACGGCGGTGGTGAAGAAGCCGGCCTGCCGGATGCCGTGTTTGTCCCACAGCTTGAGCGTGTGGTCGCCAAAGCGCTTGAGCAGCGCTGGCAGGCGGTTGGGCAGGCACTCGTAGATTCTCAATTCGTAGATCATGGTTCTTCCTTGTTCACCTCTCCCTTTGGGGGAGAGGTCGACCCTCTTGGGTCGGGTGAGGGGGCCTTACCGCATGAGGAATGCCGCAAAAGGCCCCCTCACCCGTCGGCTACGCCGCCGACCTCTCCCCCAAAGGGAGAGGTGAAAATCAGCTCCAGGTGCGGTCCCAGGAATATTCGTCATCCCATTGCTCGGTGCTCTGCCAGATGCCTTTGACACCCTCTTGCAGGTGCTGGCTGATGACCTCGTCGACCACGTCGTCAATGCCCAGCCCCGGCTTGTCGGGCACGGTGATGAAGCCGTCCTTGACCAGCGGCTTGGGCAGGCCGGTGACGATGTCGTCCCACCAGGGCACGTCGACGGTGTGATATTCGAGCGCCATGAAGTTTTCCGTGGCGACGGCCACATGGGCGGCGGCCATGGCGGCGATGGGGCTTTCGGCCATGTGAATGGCCATTGCGATGCCATGCTCCTGCGCCGCGTCGCCGATTTTCTTGGTCTCGTAGATGCCGCCCGATGTCAGCACGTCTGGATGAATGACCGAGATGCCCGATTTGAGCAGCGGCTCGAAGCCTTCCTTGAGGTAGATATCCTCGCCCGTGCAGATCGGCACAGTAGTGGCCTCCTGCAGCTGCCGATATTGATCGGCATATTGCCAGGGGATCACGTCCTCCAGCCACGCTGGCACGTATTTCTCGATCCGCCGCGCCAGCCTTATGCCGTTTTGCAGCGAGATATGGCCGACATGGTCGATGGCGAGCGGCACTTCGTAACCGATGACCTCGCGGACTTCGTGGATGTACTGCTCGAGCAGGTCGATGCCCTTGTCGGTGAAATGCAGGCCGCTAAACGGGTGGCGGACATTGTGAATGTCGTAGACGGCATTGCGCGCCCGCCGGTCCTCCATGGTCTTGACCGGGCCGCGGCCGGGATGCACGCGATAGCCTTCGAGCGAGCCGGATGGCGCCACCACAGCGCCCGGAATGTCGGCGATCTGCATCAGGCCGAGGTCCATCTTGAGGAAGGTGAACCCCAGATCCATGCGCTGCTTGAGCCGCTTGCCGGTCTCGGTGCCGCTGGGCTTGTCGGCATCGGTGTCGCAATAGATGCGCACTTTCTCGCGGAAACGGCCGCCCAGCATCTGGTAAATCGGCACGCCATAGGCCTTGCCCGCGAGATCCCACAGCGCGATTTCCACCGCCGAAACGCCCCCGCCCTGCCTTCCATGGCCGCCGAATTGCTTGATGCGGCGGAACAGGCGATCGATATCGCAGGGATTTTCGCCGATCAGCCGGCTCTTGAGCATCAGAGCATAGGTGGCGCTGGCGCCATCGCGCACTTCGCCTAGGCCGACAATGCCCTGATTGGTATAAATCTTGAGTAGCGCGGAGGTGAACGGCGCGCCGACAATTTCGGCTACGCGCAGATCGGTAATGCGCAAATCGCTGGGCCGCGAACCAGTGCGGACATTATTCTCAATGCTGTCGGCGGCCTCCAAAGTGGTCGTCATCAATTCCCCTCCTCAGAAAAATTTTGATTTTTACGTCAGCGGCTTGCGGGCTCCGGTGGCGCGGGCAAGGCGCATATGCTCGATAATGTGCCGGCCCGAACCCTCGACATGGGCGGCAATGACGGTAGCAGCCCGATCGGCATCCTGGGCGCGGATGGCCTCGATCAGTTCGTGATGCTCGCGCAGCACCGCGACGCGGCGGCTGAGCGAGGTCGGAAAGCGCCGGCTGATGGCGCGCAGCACTTCGCGGTGGCGCCACCACAGATCGGCGGCGTGGCGATTATAGTGCCGGTCGTAGATGACCTCGTGGAACCGGGTGTCAAGCTGGCCGTGCCGGTTGGGGTCGCTGAAATTGAGCGCCTCGATCTCGGCCTGAATCTCCTCCAGCTGCGCGATATCGGCCTCGGTGGCGATGCCGACAAACCAGCGGGTTAGCGCCGGCTCGATTAGTGCGGCGATCTCGATGATGTCGCGGACGAAATTCTCGTCGATCGGGCGGACCCGCGCCCCGCGATGGGGCTCCATGATGACGAAATCCTCGCCGCGCAATTGCTGCAAGGCTTCGCGAATGGGGTTGGTCGAGGTGCCGTAGCGCTTGGCGAGATCGGCGACCTTGAGGCGTTCATTGGGCCCGATTTTGCCCGAAATAATGTCCTCCCGGATCAGCTCGTAGATCGAAGCTGGCACGGGTTCGACATCAATCGTGGCGGCAGGCTGAGTATCCATGGCTGCCTTGTTTAGGCGCGGCCAGCACACAAGCCAAGGGGTTTTGCACACTAAAACTCAAAAATAATGTACGATCCAAACATTATTGACAGACAAGTTGCAGTCTGGAACTGTCCGGCGTGGGAGACATGGCAAAAGCCGGCCCCATGGCGCTGAAGGCCCGAGCAAGCAGGCCGTCGCACCAGCTTTGACTATGAGGAGGCGCAGCTGAAGCTGCGAGGAAGCCCAGGTTCGGCCGAGGGGGCTGAACGGTCTTCCGACTATGAGGAGGACTTTTTGATGACGAATTCGCAGGGCTCGCCCGATCGTCGGCGGCTGCTTGGCTATGCCATGGCGGCGCTGACCACGGCGTCGCTGATGTCGAGCACCGTTTATGCGCAGAGCGTCGATCTCAGCCAATGGTCGCCGGACTACGTGAAGTCGATCGCGGGCACCAAGGACTTCGACGCCGCCAAGGATTGCGGCGCAGTCGTGCCCAACGATTATACCGGCAATGTCAGCTACTGGTATACCGGCCCGTTCGAAGCCGATCCGCAGATTGCGCACGAGCAGGACAAGGCATTCTGGGACGCGTTCCACGCCGCCTACCCCAACATCAAGACCGACGTGCAGTCGATCACCTATAACGAACTGCTCGACAAGTTCCGCACAGCCCTGCTCGGCAATTCGGCCCCAATGGTCATCCGCCTGCAGATTCTCGGCGGCGTCGAATTTGCCGCCAAGGGTTACCTCAACCCGGTCAAGCCGGAAGACTATGGCTTCACCGCCGCCGATTTCTGGCCCGGCGCGCTCAAGTCGGTGACCTACGACAACACGCTTTACGGCCTGCCGACCAATAACGAGACCATGGCCTTCATCTGGAACGCCAAGGTGTTCAAGGATGCCGGCCTCGACCCGGAAAAGGCACCGGCAACCTGGGACGACGTGGTCGCCTATTCCAAGCAGATCCACGACAAGCTGGGCATTTCCGGCTATGGCCTCGTGGCCAAGCAGAATGCCGGCAATACGCCATTCCGCTTCATGCCCCAGCTTTGGGCCTATGGTGGCGGCTCGCTCGACGAAGCCACCGCCAACCCGACCTACAAGACGGTCGAAATCAACAATGCCGGCTCCAAGGCCGCCTTGCAGGCTGCGTACCAGATGTATGCCGTCGACAAGTCAGTCCCGGTTTCTGCTCTCACCAATACCCAGGCTGAAAACCAGGCACCGTTCATCGCCGGCCAGCTCGGCATGATGATCGCCCACCCAGCCGAATACGCCAAGATGCTGGACCTTGCCAGCAAGGCAACCGGCGCCGACAAGGCCACGGCAGACGCCGTAGTCGAGAACATGCGCTATGGCCTGATGCCGACGGGACCGGACGGCAAGCGCGCCGTGGTGTTCGGCGGCTCCAATATCCACGTGGTGAAGCCGGAATTCGTCGATGGCGGCAAGGTGGACGAGCAGGCCGTCAAGGCGTTGATCTGCATGTGGGACAGCCCGGAATGGTCGACCAGGCTGGCCTGGGTCGGCTCCAATCCCGGCAACATCAATGGCTTCCTGACCTCCGCCATGAAGGAGCGCCTGGATACCATCAAGTTCCTCGACGTCACCACCTCGATGCTGCCCAACGGCATCCCGTTCCCGGTCCTGCCGGAATCGCCCGAGATCATGAACATCGTGGTTCCGGACATGCTGCAAAACGCCCTCACCGGCAACATGACGGTCGATCAGGCGACTGAAGACGCCGCCAAGAAGATCGAGGCCATTATCGGTGGCGGTGGCGGCGGCATCTGACCTGCCTCTGAGCAATCTCGGGCCGGCGGCCACTCGTCGCCGGTCTTTCTATTCATAGCCAAGGGTGGTGCCACGGTGAGCAACGTACAGGGACAAGCGATCTTCCGGGATGTTCCTGGCCAGGCGCCCAAGCGGGCCAATCTCGGCCAGCGCATGTACACCAGCCGCTTCGACTATCTCTATATTGCACCAGCGCTGCTGGTGATGCTGATCGTGATCGCCTATCCGGTCTATTACACGATCGAGCTCAGCTTCTATAAAACCCCAGCCAGCCTGTCGCTGGCCGACAAGACCTTCACCGGCTTCGACAATTACGCGACGGTCCTCAACAGCGCGATCTTCTGGAAGGTCACCTGGCAGACCATCATCTGGACCGTGCTGTCGACGCTGTTCTCATTCATGATCGGGCTGGGCGCGGCCCTGGCGCTGCATCGGGCCTTCATCGGCCGGGCACTGCTGCGCGGCCTGTTGCTGATCCCCTGGGTGGTCAGCGCAGTGGCCGCCTCCTATGTGTGGAAGTGGCTTTACCATTCCGATTTCGGCGCCATCGGCGCATTGCTCAACGCGATCGGCCTGACCAGGGGCCCGGTCAATTTCATCGATAACTCCACCACCTCGCTCTACGCCCTGATCGTCGTCAATGTGTGGAAGGAGTTCTCCTTCGCCATGATCATGCTGATGGCCGGGTTGCAAACCGTGCCCGAATCCCTGTTGCGGGCGGCGCAGGTGGATGGCGCCACGGCCTGGCAGCGGTTCTGGCACGTGACCTTCCCGCAATTGCAGGGCGTCTCGACGGTGACGGTGCTGCTGTTGGTGGTGCAGAATTTCAACTCGTTCATCATTCCCTTCATCATGACGGGCGGCGGGCCGGTGGGCTCGACGCAGATCTGGATCACTCACATCTACGAGCTGGCCTTCCTGCGCCAGAACTGGGGGGTTGGCGCGGCCTATGCGGTGCTGCTGTTCCTGATCATGATGGTGCTGGGCTATTTCTATGTCCGCGCCCTCACCCGCGGCGATGACAAGAGGGCCGGCGCATGACCGCGATGACCGAAAGCGCCGTGCGGCGGCGCAGCGTCGACTGGTGGCGCTGGTCCGGGCGGCTGTTCCTGGTGCTGGTGCTGGGCTTCACCGTGATGCCGATGATCTGGATGATCATCACCTCGCTCAAGACCGGTTTTGCGGCGATGCAATACCCACCGCAATGGTGGCCCGCCGAGCCGACGCTGGAAAACTATATGCGGCTGCTCGATCCCTCGGGTCGCATCGGGCAAGATTTCCTGCACTATTTCTGGAACTCGCTCTGGGTTTCGACCATCACCACGATCCTGGCGGTGGTGGTGGCGGTGCCGGCGGCCTACGCGTTCTCGCGCTTCCGCTTCCCCGGGCGCAACTTCCTGTTCTTCGCGGTGCTGCTGCGCAACATGTTCCCGGCGGTGGTGTTCCTCGTGCCGCTCTTCATCCTGATGAAGGCGCTGGGCCTGGTGAACACCCACGGCTCGCTGATCCTGACCTATCTCACCTTCGGCCTGCCGCTGGCGATCTGGCTGCTCAAGGGCTTTTACGACAATATCCCGATCCAGCTCGAACAGGCGGCCCGCATCGACGGCGCCACGCGGTTCCAGGCCTTCATATTCATCGTCATGCCGCTCTCGACGCCGGGCATTATCGCCACCTCGATCTACAGCTTCATCGGGGCGTGGAACGAATACATCTACGCCTACACCTTCCTCACCAAGCAGTCGCAGATGACGCTGCCGGTCGGCATCCAGCGCTTCTTTTCGGAGAATGCGACCGACTGGCCCGGCCTGATGGCGGCCACCTTCATCATGAGCGTGCCCGTCGTCGTGCTGTTCCTCGTCCTGCAAAAATACTTCGTGCGTGCCCTCACCGAAGGCGCCGTCAAACATTAGGAGCCGAAGATGGCCGGGATTGTCCTCGAGCACGTCATGAAGACTTACGGCAGCCTGTATGCCGTCAACGATGTCAGCTTCACCGTCAACGATGGTGAGTTCGTCGCCCTGGTCGGCCCCTCCGGCTGCGGCAAGACCACGACGCTGAACCTGATCGCGGGCCTCTTGCCCATGAGTGGCGGCGACATTTCCATCGGCGACCGCGTGGTCAACGATCTCGATCCCAAGGATCGCGACATCGCCATGGTGTTCCAGAACTATGCGCTCTACCCGCAGAAATCAGTCTACAAAAACCTCGCCTTCCCCCTGCAGATGCGCAAGCTGCCCAAGGCGGAAATCGACAAGAAGGTGCAGGACGCCGCCAAGCTCCTCGACATCACCCACCTGCTCGAACGCAAGCCGCGCGAGCTGTCCGGCGGCCAGCAGCAGCGCGTCGCTTTGGGGCGGGCGCTGGTGCGCGATCCCGCCGTATTCCTGATGGATGAGCCGCTCTCCAATCTCGACGCCAAGCTGCGCGTGCAGATGCGATCCGAGATCAAGCGCTTCCACCACAACCTCAATGCCACGGTGGTTTACGTGACCCATGACCAGCTCGAAGCCGTCACCATGGCCGACAAGATGGCGGTAATGAATGGCGGCCTGCTGCAGCAATATGACAGCCCGGCCAATGTGTTTGCCCACCCGGTCAATACCTTCGTCGCCAGCTTTGTCGGCAGCCCGGCCATGAGCCTGATCCCGCTCGATGTGGTCAGCAAGGGCACCGAGGCGTCGCTGCGCAGCCCCGAGGAGGGCTGGGAGCTGCCGCTATCGGCGTTCAACGCCCGCAAGGCCAATGCTTCAAGCAATGGCAAGGTGGTGCTGGGCGCGCGGCACTCGACGCTCAAGCTGCACAAAGCAGCGGCGCCCGGCGCGGTGCCGGGCAAGGTCTATACGGTGGAACCTACCGGCGACGTCACCTTCGCCCAGGTCTTCATCAGCGGCGCGGTGGTCAATATCAGCCTCGACCCGTCCGTCGTCATCGCTCCCGACGAAAAGGTGTGGGTCGAATTCGACCAGGCACGCATGCACCTGTTCGACGGGGCCACCACCATGGCCCTTCAGGCCGCCTGAGTATCATTGATGAAAATCACCGCCATCATCCCCTACCCCACCTGGGTCGGCATTCGAAACCAGCTCATCGTCAAGGTGGAGACCGACGAAGGCATTTACGGCTGGGGCGAAAGCGGGCTTTCCGGGCGCGAAAAGGCGGTGGCCGGGGCCATCGAGCATTATCGCGAATTCCTCATCGGGCGCGATCCGATGGCCATCGGTGCGCTGTGGCAGGAAATGTATCGCAGCCAGTATTTCGAGGGCGGCCGCGTGCTGACCGCCGCAATTTCGGCCATCGACATTGCCCTGCATGACATCAAGGGCAAGGCGCTGGGCGTGCCGGTCTATCAATTGCTGGGCGGCAAGCAGCGCAACCACATTCCCACCTTCGCCACCACCAAGGGGCCATGCGGCCCCGAAATGATCGAGCAGGCCAAGGAGCTGATGGCGCTGGGCTGGAACGCTCTTCGCCTGTTCCCCGCCGACCACGGCAGCAAGAATATCTACGAGCCGCGCCAATCCATCGCCGAAACCGCCAAATGGTGCGTCAAAGCCCGCGAGGCGCTGGGCGAGGAAGTGGTGCTGGGCGTGGATTATCACCACCGCCTGTCGGTGGCGGAGGCCGCCAGCTATTGCCAGAAAATGCCCTCCGGCACCCTCGACTTCCTCGAAGAACCAATCCGCGACGAGACGCCAGAGGCCTATGAGGCACTGCGGAAAATGACCGACGTGCCCTTTGCCATCGGCGAGGAATTCGCCAGCAAGTGGCAATTCCTGCCTTACATCGAACGCGACATTCACCAGTTCAACCGGATCGATGTGTGCAATGTCGGCGGCCTGACCGAGGCGATGAAGGTCGCCGGCTGGAGCGAGGCGCATTATGTCGACATGATGCCGCACAATCCGCTCGGCCCGATCTGCACGGCAGCCACCATCCACTTTTCCGCGGCAGTCGCCAATTTCGCCTGGCTCGAAACCCGCGCCTCGCCGGGCGAACTCTACCACGGCTTCGACGACGCCGGCATTTTCACCAGCCAGCCCCGCCTCAATGGCGCGGTCTACGACGTCACCGATGCCCCCGGCCTGGGCGTCGAGGTCGATGAGGAGCTGGTGAAAAAGCAGAGCTTCAAATTCTGGGAAGCCCCGCATCTGCGGCGCACCGACGGATCAGTCACCAATTGGTAGGGCCAGCTGGCCAAAGGAGATTTTCATGACACACACACCCGGCATTACCCGCCCATCCAAGGACATTATCGCGGCGCTCAAGGATATCGGCTCGGCCACAGTGGCCGGCACGCTGGGCCATATGGGCATTCGCAATCCCCACATTCAGGGACCTGTCAGCTGGAACAAGGGCAAGTCGATCGTCGGCCCGGCGCTGACGCTGCAATTCATGCCCAAGCGCGAGGATCTGTACGGCGACGGCGAATATGCCGACCCCGAAAAGCAGTTGCATCGCCATGTGCTCTATCACGTGGAGGAAGGTGACATCGTCGTGGTCGATGCGCGCGGTGACATGACGGCCGGCGTATTCGGCGACATGATGAGCACCTATTTCAAAGGCCGCGGCGGCGCCGGCATGATCATTGACGGGTGCCTGCGCGATTACCCCAATCTCAAAAAGCTCGACCTGCCGCTGTGGGTGCGCGGCTGGACGCCCAATTTCCACACCCAGACCGGGTTGATGCCCTTTGCCGTCAATGTGCCGATCGCCTGTGGCGGGGTCACCGTCATTCCCGGCGATATCATCGTGGCCGATGACGATGGCGCCGTGGTGCTGCCGGTGGCGCTCGCCGCCGAAGTCATCGCCAAATCGGCCGAGCACCACGAATGGGAAGATTTCTCCCGCATGAAGCTGATGGAGGGCGCGCCGCTGCAACGCTATTATCCGCTCCATGCCGATGCGCGCGAGGAATACGAGGCCTGGCGCCAGCTCAATCCGGTCAAACATTCCTGACCAGCCCCGCCCTTCCCGCCGGGGCATGATCCGCGCTACAAGCCCTGGCACTTGCGAAGGTCTTGTTATGTTGCTGCGTTTGCTGGCCGCTCTTGTCGTGGCGCTCTTTGCCCTGCCGGTTCAGGCACAACAGGCCGATCTGCTGGACCAGGCCATTGCCGACGCAACCCGCACCTTCGAGCGCGCCCTGCCCCAGCTGGGCGCGGCCATGATGGGCGTTGACACGTCAGCCTATCGCGATGCCCTCAAGGCGCGGCGGTTTCATTCCGCACGGACCGGCAGCGCGCGGGACGTAATCTTTGTCATCGAGGACAGCGAGAAAGGCTCCTGCGCCAAATTTGCGGCCTATGTCGCCGGGGTCGCCAATAGCGACGCCGCGCACATGTTCCTCTGCCCGCAATTCTTCACGCCGGGCGCCGATCTGCTGCGCGAAACCACGATCCTGCACGAAATGGTGCATGTGGTGACCGGCACCGACGAGTGCCAGGCCATGGCCTATACCGCGCAGATACAGATGCTGGCCCGGGGTAGCTTTGTGCCCGTGGCGCGGTATTGGAAGGATAATGGGTGCGTTGGCTCGCGGTATAAGTTGCCGGGTTAAAGACCTCAGAAATCCCCCCGCGCCCTCCTCAGCACAGTGTCATTCCACCCTCAAGCCACGTGATGCGCCGTCCCCAGGCTCCCGGTCCCCCCCGTCGCCTGCACCGACCGCGAGCCCGCCTCAATCGCTGCAGCCAGGCACACATCCATCGCCGCGCCATCCAGCCAGGTATGCAAAAACCCGGCATTGAACGCGTCGCCGGCGCCCGTCGTATCCACCACCTCGACTGGCGGCGTAGAGCGCCGGATGACCTGCCCATCCATTGCCAGCATCGCACCATCCCCACCGCATTTGAGCGCCACCACCGGGAAATGCCGCATCAGCCGTGCCAAAGCCTCCTCCGGCGCCTCGCAATGGGTCAGGGCACGCGCCTCTTCCAGATTGGGCAGGAACACATCGATCCCGGCCGCGCGTTCGAAAAACATCGGGTCCTTGATCAGTTCGGCATCCCAGCTCGGATCGAGCGACACCGTCAGCCCACGCGTCTTGGCCGCCGCGATAGCCGTCGGGATTTCGTGCAGCGTGGCATATTCGGCAATGTGCAAATGCCCCGCCTCGCTCCAGTCCAGCGCCGCTTCGAACGTCGCGGGCAGAGCGTGCCCCGCCCGCCGCGAGAGGAATGCGCGTTCTTCCTGCTGCACCATAACCACGGTCACCTGCGGACCCGCCGATGGATGCCGGTCGAGAAACCGCAAATCGATGCCCAAAGCATCGATCTGCCCCTCCAGCGCGTTCGACACCGCATCGGTGCCGAAGCGGGCCAGCAGCACGGTTGGGCGGCCCAGCGCCACGGCATGCGCGGCCGTGATCAGGGCGCCGCCGCCGGGCGTGATGGTAAAATCCCGCGCGAAGAGTTCGCGCCCGAGTTCGGGCATGGCGTCCAATCCGTTGAACACCATGTCGCAATAGATGCGGCCCAGGCTCAGCATGGCCTGGCCGCGCGATTGTATCGAAGTCATGCCCGGCCCAGCGCCCGCTCTGTTGCCGCATCGAACAGGTAGAGCGAGCCCGGCTCGGCCCGTGCCGCCAGCGTGGAACCAACCTTGGGCACGACGCGGCCCGGCGCCGTGGCGATGACGGTTTCCCCGCCAACCGCCAGATGCACCAGCGTTTCCGACCCCAGCGGCTCCACCGCAACCACCTCGCCCGACAGCGTCAGGCCCGGCCCTTCGGTGCCCACGATCAGATCATGCGGGCGCACGCCAATCTTGATCGGCGCATCGGGGAAATCGAGCTTGCCGCCATCCCATTTGGTGCCCTCGATGGCGAGGCCACCGGCGCTGAGCGTGCCGGAAACCAGGTTCATCGAGGGGCTGCCGATAAAGCGGGCGGTGAAGATATCGACCGGATGCTCATAGAGATCGGTCGGCGTGCCAACCTGCAGGATGTGGCCATCGCGCATAACGACGATCTTGTCGGCCATGGTCATGGCTTCGATCTGGTCATGCGTCACATAGACGATGGTGGTGCCCAGCCGATGATGCAGCCGCTTGATCTCAAGCCGCATCTGGGCGCGCAATTGCGCATCGAGATTGGAGAGCGGTTCGTCGAACAGGAACGCCGCCGGTTCGCGCACCATGGCGCGGCCGATGGCGACGCGCTGGCGCTGGCCGCCGGACAAGGCAGCGGGACGGCGGTCGAGCAGCTTTTCGAGCCCCAGCACCTTGGCGGCTTCCTCGATCAGCCGCTGCTTTTCGGCCTTGGGGAGCTTGGAGGTATAGAGCCCGAAGCCGATATTCTGGCCCACGGTCATATGCGGATAGATGGCGTAGTTCTGGAACACCATGGCGATGTTGCGCTGCTTGGGTTCGCGCTGGTTCACCACTTCGTCGCCAATCAGCAGATTGCCGCCGGAAATGTCTTCCAGCCCCGCGATCATGCGCAAAGTGGTGGATTTGCCGCAGCCGGAAGGGCCGACAAAGACGACGAATTCGCCATCTTCAATGGTGAGGTTGATGCCATGGACGGCGCGCGTCTTGGCATATTCCTTGACCAGTCCCTGAAGTTCGATCTTGGCCATCAGGCATTTCCCTTCAATGCGTCGAAACGCTGTTTGAGCTGCTGTGCAGCTGCGGCTTCGCGCTGCATAAGTGTGTGAAGGCGAGCGGCAAATTCCCTGCCGCGCGTCTGGTAACCGGCAATGGCCGCTTCGAGCGGGGCGGGCGCCGGGCCCCCGAAGCGGGTGCGCACGGCAACGAAATATTCGGGCGACACCAGTTCGGCGAAGGTCGCTGCGTCGATCGTGGTCTTGCGGCCGGTGGCTTTTTCAAAAGCCGCCAGGAAGGGCGCATAGCCGTCGCTGACCAGATCGCCTTCCATGGCCACCACGGCCCGCGCCACTGCGGCGGCGATTTCATGGCCCTCCCGGAAGGACAAGCCCTCGCGGCGAACCAGGCTATCGGCCAGTTCGGTAATGGTGATGCAGGAGCGGCGGATATTGTTGGCCACCCGCGCCGGATCGACCTTGATCTGGGCGACCAGCGCCGCCAGCAGATCGAGCACACGCTCGGCACTGTCAAAGGCCTGATAGCCCATGGATTGGGTTTCGCCTTCGCTGTCGTTCATATCGGTGAACGGCGTGTTGTGCATGATGTCGAGCATGGCCCGCGCCCGCCCGAAGGTCTGGCTCGCCAGGTGGCGCAGATGCTCGATCGGCACTGGATTGCGCTTTTGCGGCATGATCGAGGAGATCTGCACCAGCGCATTAGGCACGTAGATCTGCCCGACCTCGAAGCTGGTCCAGAATTGCAGATCCTGGATCGGCCGGCCCAGATGCAGGAACATCAGTTCAAGCGCGCCATAGGTCGAGGTGATGTAGTCGACCGCCGCGATGCAGCTATAGGAATTCTGCAGCGGCGCGGCAAAGCCCAACAATTCGGCCACGCGCGCCCGGTCGGTGGCAAAGCCCGACGTGGTGATCGCCGCCGCGCCCATGGGCGACAGATCGACAATCCCATAGGCTTCGAACAGCCGGTCGATATCGCGCGCCAGCACCTCGATCACCGCCGAAAGGTAATGCCCGAACGTGGTGGGCTGCGCCGGCTGGCCGTGGGTATAGGCGACGATCAGCGTCGCCTTTTCCCGCTCGGCCGCCGCCACCAGCGCCTCGTGCAAGGCCAACGCCTTGCCGATCAATATGTCGAGCCGCGCCTTGAGCCCCAACTTGAACAGGGTGTGGTCGATATCGTTGCGCGACCGCGCCGTATGCAAGCGCCCGGCCAGATCGGGGCCGAGGCGCTTTTTGAGTTCCTTTTCGATGAGGAAGAAGAAGTCCTCGACCTCCCCGGTATAGACCAGCGTCGTGGGGTCCACCTCGGCATCGATGGCCTCGAGCGCGCCGGCGATCTTGCCGGCCTGATCGGCATCGAGAATGCCGGTTTCGGCCAGCATGACCAGATGGGCGCGGTCGACGGCGCGGAAGGCCGCGACATGGTGGTTCTTGGCGCCATCGAACAGCGGGCGCAGCACGGTTTCCTTGTAGACGGGATCGGGGAAAACCGAGCTATCGGTCAATCTTGGATCGGTCATGATCTACCCCTTGAGCCCGGCCAGCATGACGCCGCGCACGATGAAGCGTTGCAGCACGAGGAACACCAGCAGCGTCGGGATGGTGGCCAGCGCCGCGCCGGTCATGATCATTTCCCACTTGATGGATTGCTCGACCGCAAAGCTCGAGAGGCCCACCGGCAGGGTGTAGAGCTCCTTGGACGTGGTCACGATCAGCGGCCAGAAAAAGGCCGTCCAATTGCCCAGAAAGGTGAAGATGGCCAGCGCCGAGATGGCCGGGACCACCATGGGCATGGCGATCTTCCACCAGATGGTGAATTCGTTGAGTCCATCCACCCGCGCCGCCTCGAGGAAGTCATTGGGCACGGTTTCAAAGAACTGCTTCATCAGGAAGGTGCCGAAGGCCGTCATCATGCCGGGGAACATGATGCCCCAATAGGTGTCGAGCCAACCAAGCTGGCTGCTCATCAGATACCAGGGGATCACCAGCATTTCGGTGGGGATCATCAGCGTCGAGAGAATGGCCAGGAAGATGAAATAGCGGCCGCGGAACTCGAATTTGGCGAGCGTGTAACCGACCAGGCTGTCGAAGAACACATTGGACACGGTGACCGTCAGCGCGATGAAGGTGGAGTTGAAGAACCACCGCATGAAGCGGCCATCGCCCAGCACCTTGATGTAGTTCTCGAAGGTGGGCGCCGCCGGGATCAGGCGCAGGTCGTAAACCTGCCCCGCCGTCTTGAGCGAGGTCGAGAACATGAACAGCAGCGGGGTGACCATGATCAGCCCGCCGATCAGCAGGATGGTCCAGGCGATGATCCGGCCGGGGCGAATATCAAGTCGGTTGGCGCGCAGCTCGGTCGAGGGCATGGCGGTCATTTCTTTTCCCTCATGATCCAGAGCTGAAGCAGCGAGACGGCGAGCAGGATGGAGAACAGCACCACCGTTTGGGCGGCGGCATAGCCCATCTGATAGGATGAAAACGCGGTCTGGTAGATCATGAGCACCAGCGGCTTGGTCGCATTGAGCGGCCCGCCGGGATCGTTGGTGGTCATGTTGTAGACCTGGTCGAAAATGCGCAGGAAGCCGATGGAGGAGAACACCACGAGGAACACTGTGGTGGGCTTGAGCAGCGGAATGGTGATCTTGCGCAGGATGGCCCATTCGCCCAGACCATCGATCCGCGCCGCCTCGTAAAAGGTGGAGGGAATGGCGCGCAGGCCGGCCATGAAGATGATGATCTGGAACCCCAGCCCGGCCCAGATGGCGGGCGCGAGCACGGTGGGCAGCGCCTGCACGGTCGAGCGCAGGAACGGCTGTTGGGCGATGCCGAGCGAACCCAGCATGCCATTGATCACCCCGATGGGCACCGGCTGGTAGAACCAGCGCCACACCCAGCCCATGGCCGCCGCCGTGGTAAGAAACGGCAGGAAGTACAGCGCCCGGATAAAGCCGTGCATGAAGCGGACGCGATCGAGATAGAAGGCGATCACGAAGGACAGGACCAGGCTGAGCGGCGTGCCGATCAGCAGGTACAGAAAGGTGTTCTGGAAAACCTTCCAGAACACGGGATCGGCAAACATTTTCTGGTAATTGGCCAGGCCGATGAAATTGGCCGGGCGCAGCAAATCCCAATCCGTCAGGGACAGCCAGAACGCCTGCAGCGTCGGATAGAACCTTATGCCCGCATAGAACAGGATCGGCAGGGCCAGAAATGTCCAGGCCCAGATGACCCGCTTCGTCTTGATGCTGAAACGGTCCCAGAGGCGGCCGCGGGCCGCCTCCCCCGTGATGGTGTCCGACGCCATGGCGCTTCCTACTTGGTTGCCGCGTCGATGATCGCCTGCTCGGCCGTGGCGGCCGCAGCAATCGAATCTTCGATGGACTGGCCTTCGAGCAGCACGCGATTGACCATGTCGATGGCGACCTGGCGCTGCCCGGCTTCGTCATAGAACTTGGTGGTGTGTGCGTATTCAAGACCTTTGAGGAACGGCGCGCGGATCGGGTCGGCCAGATTGGCCTCGGTCAGGGCGACGTCGCGGCGGGCCGGCAATTCACCCACCACGTTGAGCCAGATTTCCATGGCCTCGGGCGAGGTGATATAGGCGAGGAACTTCTGGGAAGCCGCCAGCTCTTCACCCTGGGCGCCCGAGCCGATGGCATTGGCGAAATAGCTCGAATAGTTCGAGCGCAGGCCATTGGCATCGGCCGGCAATTCGGTGACGCCCCATTCGAACGGATTGTCGGCAAAGGCGCCGAGCCGGAACGTGCCGTCGATGGTCATGGCGGCAAGACCCGCGCGGAACGCCGCCTGGCCTTCATCCATGAAGCCGACCTGGCCGACCTTGGAGGCGGTCTGCAGATCGGTGTAATATTTCAGCGCCGCAGCGCCGGCAGCGTCATTATAGGCGACATTGCCCGCTTCGTCATAAGGCACGCCGCCATTCTGGCGGATCAGCACTTCGCGCCACCAGTGATGGTCCTGGCCGGCCATGTCGAGGGTCACACCGGCGCTGGTGATATTGCCGCCGCCATCGCGCTTGGTGGTGGCTTCGGCAGCCGCCAGGAAATCGACGAGGTTCTGCGGCGGATTGGCCGGATCGAGCCCGGCTTCGGTGAACAGCGCCTTATTGTAGAACAGAGCCAGCGAACGCACGGCGGTCGGCAGGCCATAATAGGCGTCGCCGCGCTTCATCGCCGAAACGATGGGGAAGAAATCGGCTTCGATTTCAGCTGGCGGGAACACCGCCGGATCAAGCGGCTGGATCAGCTCGCCATTCACGAAATTGTCGAGCCAGCCATAGAACAACTGCACCACGTCCGGGCCCTGCCCGGCGACCTTGGCCGCGACAACGCGCGTCTGATAGTCGGCATAGGGGAAGGTGACCTGCTTGACGGTGATGTCGGGATTGGCCGCTTCGAACTTCTCGATCAGCTGGTCCATGGCCTGCACGCGAGTGTCGAAAACATATTGCCAATATTCGATTTCCACGGCCTGGGCCGAGCCCAGCGCCAGGAAGCTGATGCCAGCCGCGAGCCCGGCCAGTTTTGCCTTATTGCGCATTGATAACCTCCAAATGGCCCGCTTCATCCTCAGCCGGCCTTCCTTGCAGAAGGGCGAACTTCGCCATTCCCAGCGGCAAACGTCAGCCATGTGACACTCGCTTGTCAATAAAATAATCTACTTGAGTTATTGTTCTGCACGGGTACGGTATGAAGGTCGGGATTGGCAGATTGACATAATCCCCACCGGGTCATTCCCGCGAAAGCGGGAACCTCTGTTTGTTTGGAGAGCCCGGTAAACGGAGGTTCCCGCTTTCGCGGGAATGACACCGTGGGTAAATGGTCGAATCCCAACCTGTGTTAAGGGATGTGGTAGTTGACCCATGATCAGGGGGGCGGTTCTTGAGCAGTCAGGACAAGCGCAATTTGCGCCAGCGCGTGGCGATCGGCAGCAATCCCGAACGCAATCGCGCGCATAATCGCCGCGTCGTCCTCGAGGTCATCCGCCTGCACGGCCATCTGGGCCGCACCGAAATTGCCCGCCGCGCCCAGCTCACCGCGCAAGCCGTGGCCAATATCGTGGAAGAATTGCTCGACGAGGGCCTGCTGGTCGAGCTGGGCCGCATGCGCTCGGGCCGCGGCCAGCCGCCGATCCAGTTCGCGGTCAATCCCAATGGGCCGGTTACCGTCGGCGTCGAAATCGCGGCCGACCACATGGTCACCGTGCTGCTCGACCTCTCGGGCGGGCTGCGCGCCCAATCGATCAGCCCCTTGGAGCGGACCGATCCGGATTACATTCCCGGCAAGGTGGCCGAAGAAATCGCCAAGCTGCGCGCCTCCGCACAGGACACCAGATTGCTCGGCGTTGGCGTGGTGATGCCCGGCCCCTTCGATATCGAGGGCATGAGCTCGGTCGGTCCCGCCACCCTGCCCGGCTGGACCGGCGCCGATCCGGTCAAGCTCATCGCCAAGGCGACGGGCGAAAGCGTCGTGCTCGAAAATGATGCTACCGCCGCCGCCGTCGGCGAGCGCCTCTACGGCGCCGGGCGCCAAAGCGGGAATTTTTGTTACCTTTATTTCGGCGTCGGCCTGGGTCTCGGCGTCATTCAGGATGGGCGCCCGCTGCGTGGCGCCTTCGGCAATGCCGGCGAAATCGGCCATGTCGGGCTGGTGCCCCGCAAGGGCAAAACCAGCTATGGCGCGGCCGGAGCGCTGGAGCGCTTCGTCTCGGTCTATGCCCTGCGCGAACAGCTGGCACTGGCCGGCATCTATGCCGCCAATGTCGATGACATTCAGGCGCTGCATGACGACAATAATCCCCATCTGATGGGCTGGATCGCCAGCGCCGCCGATTATTTGGCGCCCACGGTGGGCATGCTCGAAAACATCTTCGATCCCGAAACCATCATCTTTGGCGGCGGCCTGCCTGATTCCGTGCTCGACGCGGTGATATCAGCGCTCGATCCGCTGCCCGTTTCGGTCTCCAGCCGCCGCATGCGCACCACGCCCCGCGTGCTGCGCGGCCAGACCGGCCAACTGACCGCCGCCCTGGGCGCCGCTGCCCTGCCTCTGCTCGACACCGTTTCTCCCCATCTCAGCACTGCCACCGGCCCGGTTGTGCCCGCAGTCTGAACGCACTTTCAGGACCGCCATGCTGACCGCCCGCGACCGTCTCGCCCGCCGCAAATCCCGCCCCGCCATTGTCGGCCTGCACCGCGCCCTAAGCCGACTAACCTCGACACTGACGGTGATGAATACCGGCGCCCATCCCGATGATGAGCAAAGCGGCATGCTGGCACTGCTGCGCTTCGGCATGGGCATGCGGGTCATCGTCGCCTGCTCGACCCGTGGCGAAGGTGGCCAGAACACGCTTGGCCCCGAGCGCACCGGCGCCTTGGGCGTATTGCGCTCGCGCGAAATGGAAGAAGCTGCCCGCGAGTTGGATGCTGACGTGGTCTGGCTCGGCCATGGCCCCGACGATCCCGTGCACGATTTTGGCTTTTCCAAAAGTGGTCCGGACACCCTCGCCCGCTGGGGCAAGGACCGCATCATCGAACGCCTGGTGCGCGCCTACCGGCAGGAACGCCCCGACATCGTCATTCCGACTTTTCTCGACGTGCCCGGCCAGCATGGCCACCACCGCGCCATGACCGAGGCGGCCGAAACCGCCATTGCCCTGGCCGCCGATCCCACCGCTTATCCCGAGCATTTTGCCGAGGGACTGACGCCCTGGCACGTGGCCAAATATTACCTGCCGGCCTGGTCGGGCGGCGGCGATACCTATGACGACGAGGTTCCACCTCCGCCGGCTACGCTGACCGTCACTGCCAGCGGTTCGGACCCACTGACCGGCGCCAGCTATGACACTTTGGGCGAGTTCTCCCGCGGGTATCACGCCAGCCAGAATATGGGCCATTGGCGCGCCGAGCCGCAGACCGCTTGGCCGCTGCATCTCAAGCTCGGCGGCGCCGCGGAAGCCGACATCCGCACCAATCTGCCCGCCAACCTCAGCGAAATCGCCGCTCTGCTCGCCAGTTCGGCATCCGCCCCGCTCCGCGCAGCAGACGCCGCCATTGCCGATGCCATCGCGGCCTTTCCCGATGGCGCCGCCATTGTCGGCCCGCTGGACATTGCCAAATCCGAACTGCTCGCCGCGCACGCCGCGCTCACTAGGCCGGAAGCCGAACTATTCGGCCATCGCCTCAGCCGCAAGCTGGCCGAAATCGACGCGGCTCTTATTGCGGCAAGCGGTCTCGACATCCTGGCCTGGGTAGAGCCGGCCAATCTGGCGCCCGGCGGCAGCGGCCAGCTCAAGGTCTGGCTCGGCAATCGCCATGCCACGGTCCGGCCGGTCCTGGCCCCTCATCTCCATGCCGGTACCCTCACAAGCGAAGGCTCGGTGACCAGCATCCCCCTGTTGGTCGCCGCCGATGCCCCCATCACCAATGCCTATTTGCCGGGTTATTCGAGCCTGGGCGGCAATGGCGCCGTGCAGGTCGAGGTTACGCTCAAGATCGGCAGTCATGCCGCGACCGAACTGATCGACACCGAAGAGCCGGTGCAGATCGTCCCAAGCCACGCGGTCAGCCTGGCCCCCGATGCCCTGATCATCCCCCTGCCCGCTGCCCCAATCGACCACACCGTGGCGGTGCAATCCGACGCGCCGCCACAGGCCATCGCCATTGCAGAAACACCGGGCCTCGCGATCACCCGTTCCGGTAACGGTTTCACCGTCCGCGCCGATGCAGGTCTATCAGCGGGCCGGCTAACCCTGCCGGTGACGATTGACGGCGCCCCCGCCTACAATCTCACCCCCATCGCCTACCCGCATATCGGCCGCACGCATTTCGTCCGGCCACAAGCGCTCGACATTCTCGCGCTCGATCTTGTCCTCCCCCAATCCCGTATCGGCTATGTTGGTGGCGGCAGCGACCGGGTCGGCCTGTGGCTCGCCCGCATGGGTGCCGACGTCACCGAACTGGACGCAGCGGCCCTTGAAGGCGATCTGTCGGCATACGACACCATCGTCATCGGCATCTTCGCCTTTGGCACCCGGCCCGATCTCGCCCGCGCCGTGCCGCGCCTGCACCGCTGGGTTGAATCCGGTGGGCATTTGCTAACCCTCTATCACCGCCCCTCAGATGGCTGGAACCCTGACGTGACCCCGCCACGGCGGCTGGTCATCGGCTCGCCTTCACTGCGCTGGCGGGTCACCAATCCCGCCGTCAACGTTAGCAGTCTGTTCCCCCAAAGCCCCCTGATGTCGTTCCCGAACCGCCTCTCAGCGAACGATTTTGCGGGATGGGACAAGGAGCGAGGACTCTATTTCGCTTCGCAATGGGACGACGCTTATCAGCCCCTGCTATCCATGCATGACAGTGGTGAGCAGCCCCTTTTTGGGTCCCTGCTCACCGCGCAGATCGGGCGGGGAAGGCATACCCATACCAGTCTGGTGCTGCATCACCAGCTCGACAAACTGGTGCCCGGCGCCTTCCGCATCCTTGCCAATCTGGTGCAAAAATCTTGACACATCAAAGCTTTGACGTCGTCGTCGTCGGCCTGGGCGCCATGGGCAGCGCCACCCTCTACCAACTCGCCAAGCGTGGCATTCGCGTCCTCGGCATTGATCGCTTCGCCCCGCCCCATACCGAAGGATCCACCCATGGCGAGACCCGCATCACGCGGCGCGGCATCGGCGAAGGCGAGACTTACGTCCCCCTTGCCGTTCGCTCGCACGAAATCTGGCGTGAACTCGAGGCCGAGACCGGCCAATCCATGCTGTTCGAGGTGGGCAGCATCGTCATCTCGCAAGCCGATGATAATGTCGAGCGCCCCGGCCGCACCGGCTTTATCAGGCGCTCAATTGCGGCCGCACAACGCTATGGAATTGCACATGAAATTCTCGGCGCCGACGAAATCCGCCAGCGTTTTCCCAATCTTATCCCCGCCGGTGACGAGATTGGCTATTATGAGCCAGGCGGCGGCTATCTGATGCCGGAGCGCTGCGCCGCGGCCAATCTGGAATTGGCGCGGCGGCATGGGGCGACGATTAAGCTGGGTGAGATTGTCACGGCCATCACACCCGATGGGTCGGGTGTGTCGATCACGCTGGGCGGCGAGACTATCCATGCCGGCCAGGCCATTGTTACGGCAGGTGCCTGGGCCGGTGGTCTGCTCGGCGCCCCGTTCGACCGGCTGCTGAAGCCGACGCGGCAGGTGATGCATTGGTTCGCCCTGGCCCCCGATGCGCCGCAGCAATGGCGCGATTCGCCGGTCTATATGTGGCCCCATGGCGAGGAAGAGGACGGCTTTTTCTACGGCTTCCCGAGCCTTGATGGCATCAGCATCAAGACCGCCGACGAGTTCTATGGCCCAGCCAGCGATCCGAACGCCATCGACCGCAATGTCCCCCTGTCAGACTCGCATCGCATGCATGCCGCGCATCTGGCAGGACGCCTTGCTGGCGTGACGAATAATCCAATTAAAACAGCAACTTGCATCTATACCGCCACGCCAGACAGCGCCTTCCTGATCGACCGCCACCCCGCCTCTCCTGCCATCCTGGTCGCCTCGCCCTGCTCGGGCCACGGCTTCAAACACTCTGCCGCCATCGGCGAAAGCCTGGCGCAATGGGCGATAGACGGCGCCTCGGCGATCGACCTCTCGGCCTTCGGCCTCGGCCGGTTCAGCCAGCCCTAAATGACAAGGCCCCCGATCGCGAGATCGGGAGCCTTGCCGGGAGGAGCCGGGCTATAGGGAGGCCTCTGCCCGGCTATGGGGTCAGCGCCGCGCCGGCTGGGTCAGATTGGCCAGCAGGCGGAAGGCACCGGGAACCAGTTTGTCGAGCTGGTGATGCAATACCAGGCTCGTATGGGTATGCCGCCCCTGTCCGATCTCGGCCGAAAGCAGCGAGCCCGTCAGTGGCTCCTCGCCGGAATCACTCATGGAAAGCAATGGCTTATAGGCCTCATCCCATTCCGAAGCGAAGTAGAGCCCACGTTCCTTGTCCCAATTGGACCAGTCTTCCTCGGTCAGGACATTGGGATAATTGAGCAGCGGATGATCCGCCTCCAGCACCGTCACCACGGCATTGGCATCGGTCACCCGATAGCGGATGGAGGGCGAACCGATCTTGAGGAAAGCCGGCGGCACCGCCTCCGGATCCCAGCCATCGGAGGGACGATGATAGAGCGTCACCAGATGCCCGCCATTGTTCACCCATTCATGAATCCCCGGCAGCGCCGCCACCAGATCAGGCCGCTTGCCAAAGGCGAAGATGCCGACAATCAGGGTATCAAGATCGCGATAGGCGCCGGCCTCGATATCGCCCGGCGCCAGTTCGGTCAGGTCGACGCCAAGGCGGCGGAGCCAGACATGAACATTGTCATTGCCGCCGCTGACATAGCCCACCTTGGTATTTTCCGGCAGCGCCGCACCAACCGATTGCACCGGCACCGACACCAGCGTCGGCACTACCGATTTACCGATATGGGGATAGGAGAAAGTGTTGATGGCATAAGCCGGTTCACCCAGCAGAACCGGCTCTATCGCGATGCGCGTCGTACCCAGATCGGCCGGCGGCGCCAGCTCGAAAGTGCCGGCTTCCCGGCCGGTTTCACCAGTCGGTAGCAGCGACCAGCCATCGGGCAGGTCGAAGGTCAGATCGTCCGTCGTGGCATTAGCGACCACGGCAGTCATCTCCACCGGGGCGATATCCCGCTCGGTATTGAACACCACCGCGTCGGGCTTGAGCTCAAGCGAAGCGGCCGGAATGACGCGCAGCGCATCTTCCAGGTCGATGTCGAGCACAGTGGTCCGCCCGCCGATTTCAGCGGTCAGCCGCACAAAGGCATCGCCATTGCCGCCCAGCGGATCGAACTGTTCCGTCAAGGGGTTAGTCAGTGCGGCATCAGTCGCAGCAGTGACCAACTCCCCCTCTTCGCCCGCCTTGCTGCTCAGCCCGTCGCGACCAATGATCGCCACGGATTGCACCACAACATTGTCGGGCGCATCGACGTCGGTCTTGACCAGAACCTCTTGACCAGGCCGCAGATCGGCACCATCGGTATAGGCGCGAACCTGCATGCCGGCCGCCGTGGCCAGCACCAAATCGATCTCCTTGACCTTGCGATCAAGGCGGTGCGCCACGCTATCGACCAGCTCGGCGGGCAATTGCGCACGGGCCGCGTCGATCGCAGCGCCGATCTCGATCACCTTGGCGACCACCGCTTTGGGATCGCCGTAATCGGCAATAGCTTCCTCGATCAGCCCCTGGGCATTGCGCAACGCATCAGCGGCCGAGGCCGGCATGCCGTCGAGTTCGGCGATGTGACCCACCGTGGCGATCAGCCCGTCGCGAATGTCATTTTCCTGCGTCGGGGCTTCGCCTTCGGCAACGCGCGACAGGTTGAGCTGCCATTCGGTTTGCGGGTCGGGCCGCCAGGTACCCATGCCTTGGGTCAGGTGGCAGGAGCGGGACCATTCGCCCATTTGCGGGAAGGTGGCGCCGGAAATCGGGTCGCGCGCCGGCGCCTTGACCACGAGTGTCGTCGGCGGGGGCGGAATTTCGTCGTCATAGACGCCGCCGCCACCGCCATAGGCTGGCAGGTAGATTTTAGGCACATTCCAGGGCTTGAGCCCGGCCGCGATCTGTTCGGGGAATTCCTCTTCATTGCCGGAAATATCGGCCGTGATGAAGGTCGCCACGGTGGCAGCGCGATGCTGGCCATGCTGGCCCGGCACGTCGAGGAAGCAGTTCATCACCACGTCGGGCTTGTACTGGCGGAACGCCCAGGTCATGCGCTCGATGACGCGATCGCGGCCCCAGCGGGCAATGGTGGCATTGGGGTCTTTGGAGAAACCAAAATCATGCACGCTGTCATTATGCCCGCGACCGCCAAAGGCCAGCGAGGCGTCGAGCGAGCGCGAGGCTTCCTGCATTTCACGGGTGCGCAGCACGCCGAGCACCGAGCCACGTTCCGGCCCGATACTATTCTGGCCGCCCTCCCCGCGCGTGATGCAATAGAGCACCGGGCGGATGCCATAGACATGGCGCAAAGCGGCCAAGAGGCCACTGGGTTCGTCATCGGGATGGGCGCCCGTGGTCATAAAGGTGACGGTCGAAGTCAGGCGCTCAAGCTGGCGATAGAGTTTGACGATTGCCGGTTCGCCCTTCTGGCTCGCAATCAAATCCAGATCCGATGCGGGCGCGGCCCAGGCCGGTATTTGCGTGGCCGCCAGCAATGGGGGCACCGATGCGACAAAAGTTCGCCGGCTCATTCGCGTCATGACGATTCCTCTCTTTCCTCTCCAAACCGGGCGTCGGCGGGCCGCAATATGGCGCCGCGTGACAGCTCAGTGACAGGACTATGGGAGGGGGATTAACACAACTCAAGTATGTTAATCGGAAGAAACGACGTGTTTTTTGCAGGCGCCGGTGCGACAGCACAAGCGCCCCACTGTTCTATCGGCTCAGATAGCCAGCGTCAGGCGGTCAGCGTTTCGGAGGTCAGCGTTTCGATGGGACCGAGGCTACGCAGTTCGGTCAGGCTGGTATTGTCCAGCACTTCTGCGATGGCATTGCGCACTTCCAGCATCAGGTGACGGACCTGGCAGGTGGCAACGTCGCAGTCATCACAAGGCTGGAAGCGGGTCTTGCTGGCGCAGGGGATTGGCGCGAGGGGACCATCGAGCACGCGCACGACATGGCCGATCTTGATCTCCTCGGGCGGACGGGCAAGGCTATAGCCGCCGGTCTTGCCCTTGCGGCTGTAAACGAAGCCGGCATTGCGCAACTCGGCCAGAATCGCGTCGAGAAATTTCTTGGGGATGTTGTTGGCACTGGCAATCTCGCCCACGAAGGCGAGCTGGCCCGGTGGCAATTCTGCCAGCGCGGAAAGAGCCTTCAGGCCATACTTGCCTTTTTTGGTCAGCATCGGCTTCTGCCATTCGATCGGGCGGCCCGGCGGCCGCTATTGCGTCCCGTCTTAAATTCCACTGAACCGGTAGACAAGCCTATAATTGTTCTAAAGTGAACGAGTTTGGTGGGATGCCATGCTTTTGAACCCTGGAGTGGCGCTACACCCTCGCTAAACGGCGTTGCCCGCTGCGTTGAACAGGCAGATTTCATTGGGGTCGAAGTTCAGCGCGATGTCGTCGTTCAGCGCGACGGCGACGTCGCCGGCGAGAGCCGCCAGGATGGTTTCGCCGCTGGGGAGGATGGCACTGATGATGGTTTCGTTGCCGAGGCGTTCTACCAGATCAACCTTACCGGCAACGCGCCTGGTGCCGTCCTTGAGCAATTGATGCGGGCGGACGCCCAGGGTGAGGCTATCGCCCTGCCCTATGCCTTCGCGGCGCGGCAGGGTGATGGGTTCCAGCGCTTCCGAGGCAAGCGTCATGGTATCGGCGGACAGCGCGGTGACCGTGACGGGCAGCAGGTTCATCTTGGGCGAGCCGATGAAGCCGGCGACGAAGAGATTGGCGGGCTTGTGGTAAAGCTCGAGCGGGGAGCCGACCTGCTGGACCACGCCGCCATTGAGCACGACGATCTTGTCGGCCAGGGTCATGGCCTCGACCTGATCGTGCGTCACGTAGATCATGGTGGCGCCCAGGCTATTGTGAAGCTTGGAGATTTCCGAGCGCATGTCGAGGCGCAGCGAAGCGTCGAGATTGCTCAGCGGTTCGTCGAACAGAAAGACGTCGGGCTTGCGCACGATGGCGCGGCCGATGGCGACACGCTGGCGCTGGCCACCGGAGAGCTGGGCCGGCTTGCGATCGAGCAAATGTTCCATCTGCAGAATGCGGGCGGCTTCCATGATCTTGGCGTCGCGCTCGGGTTTGGGCGTCTTGGCGAGCAATAGGCCGAAGCCGACATTGTCGTAGACACTCATATGCGGATAGAGCGCGTAGGACTGGAACACCATGGCGACGCCGCGATCGCGTGGCTGGACCTGATTGACGACACGGTCGCCGATCTTGAGTTCGCCCTCGGTAATGTCCTCAAGACCGGCGATCATGCGCAGCAGGGTGGATTTGCCACAGCCGGAGGGGCCGACAAAGACGACGAATTCGCCGTGCTCGATTGTGAGATCGACGCCCTTGATCACGTCGACCTTGCCATAGCTCTTGTGGATATTGGTGAGGCTCAATCCGGCCATCGGAACTCTCCTGAGGGGTGCGCGCCCCCGCCCTGCGGCGGGAGCACAAAGCATCGGTTTGGTTAGACCTTGGCGCCGGGGGCGACTTTGTCGAGTTCGGTGTGCAGCAGGCCATCGGCATCGACGCGGACGGGGATCGGGTCAGACACTTCGCCCACGAACGTGCCATCGGCGGCGTCGTGGATGAAGCCCATGAAGACCAGGCCATTGTCGGTTTCAACGATCTTGCCGGCATAGCGGCGGCCATTGTGGCCGTCGAAAAACGCGCCGGGCGCCACTTCCCAGGGGCCGAGCGGATCGTCGGCCATCAGGTAATGGGTGCCGCGGGTCGGCTTTTCCGGGTTGAGCTTCTTGTAGGCCTCGGACCAATGGCTGCCATCGGTGCAGAACAGCATGTACCACTTGGCGCCGATCTTAAAGACCTGGGGCACTTCCATCTGGCCGAACATGCCACCGCGATAGACGGGAGGCTGCAGCGTCCAAGTGTTGAGATCGGGCGAAGTGGCAAAGCCGACCGAGCCGCCGGCATTCGGCTCGGCAATGCCGGGCATGCGGGCGACCATGTACATGATCCAGCCATCGCCATTGGGGTTCTTCATCACCCAAGGATCGCGGAAGGCGCGGTCGTGCCAGTGGCCGGGGGTATATTCCTCGTAATCGGGGCCCGAAATATCGAGCGTCAGGCCATTGCCGACGCGGGTCCAATTGTGGCCATCGGTAGAGGTGGCGTGGCCGATGCGCTGTTTCATGCCCGCTTCGGCATGCTCGGTGCCGGTGTAGAACAGGTGCCAGAGGCCGGCGTCATCGCGCAGGGTCGTGCCGGTCCAGGTGGTCCAATCATCCCAGGCCACCGGGTCGGCGGGCTTGAAGGTGGTGCCCAGATAGGTCCAGTTGGACAGATCCTTGGAGACAGCATGGCCCTGGGTCACGTTGCGGTGGCGCATGTCGGGATGGGCCAGACTGTTGTCGGCCTGCAGGAAATAGGCGTGGTAATCATCCCCGTCGCGGTAAATCCAGAAGTCCCAAATCCATTTGTCTTTAAGTGCGAGAACCAATTTTTTCGTCTTTCGAAGTTGGGGTTAGCCTTTGATGCCGGTCGAGGCGATGGAGGAGATGAACGCCCGTTGCAGAACCAGGTAGAAGATGAGCACCGGCAGGGTGATGATGGAGAGGTAGGCCATCACCTCGCCCCAGGCGATGTTGAGCTGAAAGAAGTATTGCAGGCCCACCATGACCGGGCGGTACTGCTCGGACTGGGTGACCAGCAGCGGCCAGAGATACTGATTGTACATGGCGAGGAATTTCAGGATCGCCGCGGTGGCAAAGACCGGGCCGGAAATCGGCACGATGACGCGGGTATAGACCTGGAACCAGGTGGCGCCATCGAGCCGCGCCGCCTCGATCAATTCACGCGGCAGATCGCGGAAATATTGCACGAAGAGGAAGATGGTCAGCGCATCGGCCAGGAACGGCACGATCTGCACGTGGTAGGTATTGAGCCAGCCAAATTGCAGGCCGCTGGAGCCAATCCAGGGGAGATTGTTGACCAGCATCAGCATGGGAATGGCGATGGTTTCGAACGGCACGATCAGGGTGGCGATCAGGATGGCCAGCACCACTTCCTTGCCCTTGAATTCGAGAAAGGCAAAGGAGAAGGCGGCCATCGAGCAGATGAACAGCGCTCCGGCCACAGTGACTACGGTGATGAAGACCGAATTGAAAATGAACAAGGCCACTGGCGCGCGGCGGAAGGCAGCCGCGTAATTGTCGAAGGACAGATCGCCCACCGGCAGGAAGGCGGCGATGGAGGCGGTGTCGCGCAGCAATTGCTGGGCCGGCTTGAACGAGGACACCACCATGAAGACGATGGGGAACACGAAGATCAGCGCGAAGACGACAAGCAGCAGATAGCGCAACGCGGTCTTGAAGCCGGTGTTGGGGGAAATGACGGCGCTCATCGATTGCGCTCCCGGGTCAGATAGCGTTGGGCCATGGAGATGGTGAGAACGATCAGGAACAGGATGACCGAGATGGCCGAACCACCCGCGATATTCTGCTGGCCATAGCCGCGCTCGACGGCCTGGAACACCATGGTCTGGGTGGAATCCACTGGACCACCGCCGGTCATCACGTCAATCTGGGAGAACAGCGAGAAGGCCTGCATGGTGATGACGATCAGGATCAGTACCGCGGTGTTGCGCAGGCCGGGCCAGGTGACATAGCGGAACTTCTGCCAGGTGGTGGCGCCTTCGATATCGGCAGCCTCGTAGAGCGAAACCGGAATGGTCTGCAGACCCGACAGCCAGATGACCATGTGGAAGCCGACGCCCTGCCAGACCGACATGGCGAGGATCGACCACAGAGCCGTAGCGGGATTGCCCAGCCAATCGACGGGCTTGAAGGCGCCGAAGCTGAGGAAGCCGAGCATATTGTTGAGCAGCCCACTCTGGCCGGAATAGATGAAGCGCCAGAGCAGCGACACGACGACGATGGAGACCACCACCGGCATGAAGTAGATGGCGCGGAAGATGTTGATGCCCTTGAGCTTCTGGTTGATCAGCACCGCCAGGAGCAGAGCCAGACCTGCCTGGATGGGCGCCACGAACAACACAAACAGGACCGTATTGGTCAGCGCCTTCATGAAGACGACGTCGCTGGCCAGCACGTAAACCTTGGAATCACCCCAATCCCAGGAGAGCCATTCGCGCTTGCCGCTGAGCTGCGGGTATTCGGCATTGTTGCGCGTGTAATCGCGTACTCGCGGATAGCTCAATTCGCCCTTGGCATCGCGGACCAGCGCACCGGCCTCGTCAGTTTCCGGCTGCAGCACCAGCGTACCAACACCCAGCAATTGGTCGAAATTGCGCATGCCGACCCACTCTGTCGGATTGGGCGAAATCAGCCGCTGATTGGTGAAGGACAGGGTGAAGGCCAGGATGAATGGCACGATCAGGAACAGCGTGATTAGGAAGATCGCCGGACCGGCAAGCGACCAACCCGCGAGCGGATGGTTCTGCAGGGATTTGGTGGGCGTGAGCTTCATGGGAGGCAAACCTTGCGGGGAGTTTGCCCATGGGCCCGCTTGCTGCGGGCCCATGGGCTGGAGGCGTGATTAGAAGCCGTAATTGTTGTTGCGCTGGATATCGGCGTTGATGGCGTCAGTGGCGGCATCGAGCGTGTCGGCAACGTCGGCGCCATTGGCGATGTCAGCGGCCAGCTTGATGAACTCGAGCGCGGCGACGACATAGCCTGGCGTTACGGGGCGCAGCGTGCCCTGGGCCTTGCTCAGGTCATAGAACACGGCGAGCGGGCCGCCGGGCTTGTAGTTTTCGGTCAGCTCGGCTGCCGAGGCGGTGGCGGGGATCAGGCCCAGGCCGTTGGAGAATGCCGCGACATATTTGTCCTGGGTGGCAAATTCGATGAAGGCGCTGGCGCCATCCTTGTGCGGGCTGGTGGCCGAGACGCCGAACTGCCAGGAGCCGGCACCGATCTTGGGACCATTGCCAAAATCGGGAGCTGGCAGGAACAGCAGGTCATCGCCAAAGGCTTCTATGGCTGGCAGGGCATTCCACACGCCATTCCACTGCAAGGCATAGCGCCCGTCGATAAAGCCGGTGGCGTGGTCGGCGGCCGTCTGGGAAGTGCCGGGGGCATATTGATTGGTGAACAGGCTCTGCCACCATTCGCCCCAGGCAATCGCGGCGTCGCCGTTCAGTGCCCCTTCGGCCGTGGTGTAGGTGGTGCGATCCATGATGTCGCCGCCAAAGCTCTGCAGGAAGGGGCTGAACGCATAGGGATACCATTCGCCCCGATCATCCATGGATAGATCGAGCGGGAATTCGAACTTGCCGGTCGCCTTGAGCGTGGCCAGGGCCGCGTCGAATTCCTCGCGGGTCCAGGGCTGTTCGAGCGTCGGGATGCGGATGCCGTTTTCCTCGAGCACGGATTTGCGCGCGAACATGGCAACGGCAGCGTCCCACAAGCCGACGGAATAGATCTTGTCCTGCCAGGTACCGATGGTGCCGGGCAGGAAGCCGTCCAGCGTGCCTTCCGAGAGTTCAAGCGGCGCCATATAGCCGGCCCAAGCCCAATTGGGCATGTTGGGGCCATCGACGTCGATGATATCGGGTAGATTGCCGGCCACGGCCGCGGCAACGATCGTGTCGTTGTAAGCGCCCTGCGGGAACTGCTCGAGCTTGACCGTCCAATCGCTCTGCGATGCGTTGAAATCGCTGATGACGGTATTCAGGATTTCACCCTCGGTCGGGTTGCCGGCGCCGTGATACCACAGGCTCAATTCGGTCTGAGCCCAGGCGGGGGCGGTGGTCATGGCCAGAATGCCGGCCAGGGCTGCGAGTTTTTTCACTGATCGTTCCTCCTCATTTGAAACGGGGTCACTACCTGGCTCAAATCAGCAACCGAGTTGCGCCAGGTGATAGGTCCAGCGACCCGTTCGATGACGGGTTCGTCGGATTGGGCGGTGCCGGCGATGAGGCGCAACAGCCGATCGGCAGCGCGCGCACCCATGGCGGCATAGGCGAGCTCGATGCTCGTCAGCGTGGGGTGGAGATGTTCGGTGATGATGCGGTAATCGTCGTAGCCAACGACCGAAATATCGCCGGGCACGGACAGGCCGCGCTCGCGCAGAATCGAATAGACGCGCATGGCCATCTTGTCGTTGGCGCAGCAGATGGCGGTGGGACGATCCGGCAGTGACAGCAGGCGATCCAGCGCATCCCAGAGCAGGTCGAATTCATGGGCACGGTCGCTGAGGGCGCCGGTAATGGTGAGCGCCGGATCGACAGGCAGGCCTGCAGCCTTGTGGGCTGCGCGGTAGCCGGACAGGCGCAAGCCGCGGGCGATCATGCGCTCGGGCAGCATCAGATAGGCGATGCGGCGATGGCCGCGGGCGATCAGTCCCTTGACCAGTTCAAACTGGCCACCTTCGTCATCCGGCACGACGGCCGGCGTACCCTCATCGTCAAAGCAATTGGCCAGCACGACATGGGTCTGGCGCGGATTGGGCGGCAATTGGATCTGCTGGTGGAATTCGGCGACATGGATCAGGCCCTCGACGCGATGCTCGAGAAAGGTCTGCGTCAGCTCGGGAATGCGCGCTGCCTGGTTACCGGTATCGGCGATCAGCAGGGTGAGGCCATGTTCGGCGAAAACGCGCTGGGCGCCCTGCACGATATAGATGTCCGGCAGGCCGGCTGCCTCGAAACCAGGCGAGAGACTGATGGCGCCGGTTATCATACCGATCAGACCTGTGCGCTGCGAGCGCATGGACCGGGCGGCATTTGAGGGCACATAGGCGAGCTGATCGATAGCCGCACGCACCGCCTCAGCGGTCTTGGCATTAACCGGCGCGTCGCCATTGAGCACGCGACTGACCGTTTTGGGGGAAACTCCCGCCGCTTTTGCTACGTCGTAGATCGTCGCCAAGGCGATCCTCCCTACCCCGGCCGAGCGGCCGATTGCTCCTCAACGATGCTGCCTCGGCGTATGACACCGATGTCATGACATCGGTGTCATACATGCTTGAAGGACATTTGAGAGTCAAGCGGGCGGGAAATGTGGGAGAGGCGCCGCCTCGTGAGGCGGCGCTCTGGACAGGGCTGACGACGGGTCAGTTATTCTTGGTCGAACCCAGGCTCTCGTCACCATCGGCCGTATGGCACATGGATTTGTCTTTGTAGACGCAATGGTGCGGGGCCGTCGCGGCGAAGGCCGGAGCAGCAACGCTGCCGATTGCGGAAAGAGCGATCAGAACTGCGGCAATCTTTTTCACTTCCCAACTCCTCTATGTTTGGTGAAGTGACGATGCGCCCGCCGGCAAGCTCGTTCCAGTTAAACTCCGGCAACAAGATTTCATTTTGTTCATGCTGTTCATGAACTTCACGGCAACTTGTTTTCGAGCGCTCACAATTGGTTAGAAGGCGTGGCGGCGGGGTGACCAGATTGTGGCGGATGGCTGCAATTGGGGGGAGCGGAAGCAGGGTGCTGGCCACCCTGCCACCCTACTCTCGGTGTCACCCCGGCGCAGGCCGGGGCCCATCTTGGGACCTGGGCACACACCGCCAGATCGCAGGACTACCCACTCACACACCTTGCGGCTAGGGCGCGATCTCGAGATGGGCCCCGGCCTGCGCCGGGGTGACACCGTAGATGGGGACACGCCTGCTGCAGAACGGTGTCCTGGCGGCGCTTACTTCGCCCCCGGCACAAAGGGACCGCCTTCGAGGAAGGCTTCAAGCATCGCAACGTGCGGCGCGATGTCCAGGCCTTTGGCGGCGAGCCAGACATCATTGTAATAGGTATCGGCGTAGCGCTCGCCGCTGTCGCAGATCAGGGTGACCAGTGAGCCGGCCTGTCCGGCATTGCGCATCTGCGCAGCGGCCCAGCACATGCCGTAGAAATTGGTGCCGGTGGAACCGCCGACGCGACGTGACAGGCGCTGCGACAGCACGCGCATGGCGGCGAGCGAGGCCGCGTCAGGCACCTTGATCATCTGGTCGACGACTTCGGGCACGAATGACTTTTCGACGCGTGGGCGCCCTACCCCTTCGATGCGCGTCGGGCAATCGCAAGTGGCGTCGGGATTGCCGGTGGCCCAGCCCTCATAGAAGGCCGAGTGCTCGACATCGGCGACGCAGAGCTGGGTGGGATAGCTGCGATAGCGAATATAGCGGCCGATCGTGGCCGAAGTGCCGCCCGTGCCGGCGCCCATAACGATCCAGCTCGGGATGCAATGAGGCTCGGATTCCATCTGCCGGAAGATGGATTCGGCGATGTTGTTATTGCCGCGCCAATCGGTGGCGCGCTCGGCATAGGTGAACTGGTCGAGATAGTGACCGCCGCTATCCCGGGCGAGGCGCGCGGCCTCTTCGTAGATGGTGGAGGCATCCTCCACGAGATGGCATTGGCCGCCCTGCTGGGTGATCGCTTCGATCTTGCGCGGGCTGGTGGTGGCGGGCAGCACGGCGATGAATTGCAGGCCAAGCAGGCGTGCATAATAGGCCTCGCTGACGGCGGTGGAGCCGGAGGAGGCTTCGGTCAGCGTGACGCCCTCGGTGATCTTGCCGTTGCAGATGCCATAGAGAAACAGAGAACGCGCCAGACGGTGCTTGAGGCTGCCGGTGGGGTGGGCCGATTCATCCTTGAAATAGAAGGACTGATCAGGCAGGCCCGAAAAAGGCAGCGAAATCAGATGCGTGTCGGCCGAGCGGCGCCCTTCCGCCTCCAGCAGCGAAATGGCCCGGCAAGCCCAGGCCCGATCTACGCCCGCCGCCGAAGCGGCGGCAAATCCGCGCGAACCTTCCATAACGTTGCATCCTTCGCCGATCACCACATTGCAGGTATCATATACCCCATAAATCGCTATGCAAAGCATCTTTTGCTATTTTGTTATTCTATTTTAGCAATATGTACCCATTCGCACTCGCCTAAAATCTCATCATCTAGCACAGACGGCGGTTGATCCCGGAGAGGGAAGCGGGTCTATATCAGGCAGTATGCAAATCATTGATCCGTCCGCCCATGGCTGAGCGCCTTTCCCCGCTGGTTCCGCTGGAAAATGGAACCTTCCGCAATATCTGGGTCGCCAATCTGGTGTCGAGTTTCGGCGCGTTGATCCAGGGCGTCGGCGCGGCCTGGTTGATGACCTCGATTGCCGACAGCGTGGACATGGTGGCGCTGGTGCAGGCATCGACGTCGCTGCCGATCATGCTGTTTTCGCTGCTGGGCGGTGCCATTGCGGATAGCTTCAATCGCCGGCGGGTAATGCTGATCGCGCAGTGTTTCATGCTGGGTGTGTCATTGCTATTGATGGCCGGAGCATTTTTGGGGCTGATTTCGCCCTGGCTGCTGCTGGGCTTTACCTTTCTGCTGGGCTGCGGCACGGCGCTCAACAATCCGTCCTGGCAGGCTTCGGTGGGCGATCTGGTGCCACGCACGCAATTGCCAGCGGCGGTGACGCTCAATTCCATCGGCTTCAATATTTCGCGCAGCGTGGGGCCGGCTATTGGCGGCATTATCGTGGCCGTGGCGGGGGCCGCGGGAGCGTTTGCGCTCAATGCGCTGAGCTATCTGGGCCTGCTCTATGTGCTTTTCCGCTGGAAACCCGTGACGGAGCCCAGCCGCCTGCCTCGCGAGGGGATCGGGCCGGCCATGCTGTCGGGCGTTCGCTATGTGGCGATGTCGCCCAATCTGTTGCGGATCTTGCTGCGGGCCTCGATTTTCGGGTTCACAGCCATTTCGGTGATGGCGCTGCTGCCGGTGGTATCGGCATCGCAATTGACCGGCGGACCGCTGACCTATGGCCTGATGCTGGGCAGTTTCGGGCTGGGCGCGGTTGGCGGAGCACTGCTGAGCAGCCGGCTGCATGTGCGCTTCAGCAGCGAGGCGGTGGTGCGCATCGCCTTTGTCAGCTTTGCTTTGGCGGCCTTTGTCACCGGTATCAGCACTTCGGTGTGGCTGACCTCGCCGGCCTTGATGCTGGCGGGGGCGAGTTGGGTGTTGGCGCTGTCGCTGTTCAATGTGTCGGTGCAGTTATCCTCGCCGCGCTGGGTGGTGGGCCGAGCGCTGTCGCTGTACCAAACGGCGACGTTTGGCGGCATGGCGCTGGGCAGTTGGATCTGGGGCCTGGCGGCGGAAAGCTATGGGCTGGCCATCGCCTTCGGCGGGGCGAGCCTGCTGATGCTGGCGGGGGCACTGCTGGGCTTGCGGATACCCCTGCCGCCGCGGACAATGCTGGATCTCGACCCGCTCAATCGCTGGCAGGAGCCGCATCTGGAGCTGGAATTGCAGCCGCGCAGCGGGCCTATCCTGATCCAGATAACCTACAAAATTCGACCGGAAAATCTTACTGCATTCATGGCGGCAATGGATGCGCGTCGTCGAATCAGGCGGCGGGACGGGGCGCGGCACTGGACGCTGCTGCGCGATCTCGGACAGCCCAATCTGTGGACCGAAACTTATCAAACACCGACCTGGACTGAATATGTCAGGCACAATCTGCGGATGACCAAGGCCGATGCCGAGATTGGCGATCAAGTGCGGGCGCTGCATGAAGGCCCCGAGCCCCCGGCGGTGCAACGGTTTGTCGAGCGGCCGACTAATTGGTTCGAGGTGACCGGCACGCCTAAGAGCACGATCGATCATATCTGATCGCGGGCCGCCTCGGCGCAATGCGGTTGATTGTATCAGCGATCCTGATAGACATGTTTATTCGCTTTGTTCCCCGCTGAAAGTCCGTCATGAGCCGCAATTTTCTGGTCGTCGACCCCGAAGAAGGCATCGAGGTGCTCAAGGGGCTGGCGTCGACAATCCGCATCCGCATTCTGAAGCTTTTGCATGTCGAAGGGTCGATGAACGGCAATGATATTGCCGAGAAACTGGGCCTGCCCCAGTCGACGATTTCGACAAATATCCAGGTGCTGGAGGCGGCCGGACTGATCCGTACCGAGACGCAGAAAGCGCGGAAGGGCAATCAGAAAATCTGCCATTCGATGTTTGATGAAGTGCTGGTGATGTTCAAGGAAGACATCTCGCCGCTGAAGTCCAACAGTATCGAAGTGGCCATGCCGCTTGGACTTTATACCAGTTGCGAGGTTTCGGCGCCGTGCGGGTTGTGCTCGAGCGAGGGAATTATCGGGTTGCTGGATGTGCCCGATACTTTCCTTGATCCGGACCGGATGAAGACCGGGCTGATCTGGTTCACGCGGGGATATGTGGAATATCAATTTCCCAACAATGCCAAGCTGAGCCAGAACAAGATCGAGGCGATGGAATTTTCCATGGAGCTGAGCTCGGAAGTGCCGGGCACTTCGGCCGACTGGCCCAGCGACATCACGCTTTCGGTCAATGGCACGGAAATCGGCACCTGGACGTCGCCGGGGGACTTTGGGGACAAACGGGGCGTCTATACCCCCGATTGGTGGAAATTGAAGGGCAGCCAGTATGGCAAGCTCAAAAGCTGGCGGGTGATGCCGGACGGCACTTATGTCGACGGCGTCAAGATATCCCCGGTGTCACTGGTGGATCTGGACTTGGCCAATCACCATTCCATTCGGCTGCGCATCGCGGTGAAGCCCGACGCTAAACATCCGGGCGGCATCAATATTTTCGGCCGCGGCTTCGGCAATTACGACCAGGACATCATCCTGCGGCTGCAGACCGAGCGCTGATTTAATCCCCGTCGAATTTGTTTGCCCTGCCCCTTGCGCGACGCGCCTGACCTCGTTTACAACGGGGCAACTGATATAAATCAGAAAATCGGGATTGAAGGGAGGACCAAGTGAAGGCGTCCGTTACTGCGCATAAGGACTACACGATTTCGAAAATCGATGATCGTGTGTATGGGGCATTTCTGGAACATCTGGGCCGGGCGATCTATGAGGGTATTTATGAGCCCGACCACCCGACTGCCGACAAGGATGGCATGCGCGGGGATGTGGCCAAGCTGGTCAAGGACCTCAATGTACCGGTGGTGCGCTACCCCGGGGGTAACTTCGTTTCGGCCTATAATTGGGAAGACGGCATCGGGCCGCGCGAGCAGCGCCCTACCCGCCTCGACCTGGCCTGGCACACGTCGGACAGCAATGCCGTAGGCGTGCATGAATTTGCCGATTGGTGCGCTACCGTGGGCACCGAGATGATGCTGGCTGTGAACCTGGGTTCGCGCGGCGTCGATGAGGCGCGCAATTTCCTGGAATATGTGAACCATCCAGGTGGCTCCTACTGGAGCGACCTGCGCATCAAGAACGGCCGCAAGGAGCCGTGGAACGTCAAAATGTGGTGTCTCGGCAATGAGATGGACGGGCCCTGGCAGGTCGGCCACAAGGATGCGGATGAGTATGGCAAGCTGGCCGCCAACACGGCGCGCGCCATGCGCATGTTCGACAAATCACTGGAACTGATCGTGTGCGGCTCGTCCAATTCGGACATGGCCAGCTATCCCGATTGGGAGCGCATCGTGCTGGAGCATACCTATGATCACGTCGATCATATCAGCCTGCACATGTACTTCGCCAATCGCGACAACAACACGCCGAACTATCTCGGCCTGAGCGAAAAGCTCGACACCTATATCGAGACGGTCGCCTCGACCATCAAGCAGGTCAAGGCCAAGAAGAAGTCCAAGCGCGACGTCTATATTTCCTTCGATGAATGGAACGTCTGGTACCATTCCAACAAGAAGGACCGCGAGATCCTGGACGGCAATAGCGGCTGGCCGCATGCGCCGGGCCTGCTTGAGGACATCTACAATTTCGAAGACGTGCTGATGGTGGGGTTGATCCTCAACACCTTTATCCGCCGCTCGGATGTGGTGAAGATCGCCTGTATCGCGCAGCTGGTGAACGTGATCGCGCCGATCATGACGGAAAAGGGCGGCCCGGCCTGGGCGCAAACCATCTATTATCCGTACTTCTTCGCCTCGGTGTTCGGTCGCGGTACAGCCTTGCAATTGCTGGTCAATTCGCCCGGCTACGAGACGACGCATGCAGCCGACACCCCGTTTGTCGACGTTTCGGGCGTGCATAATGAAGAGGAAGGCACGCTGAGCTTCTTCCTCGTCAACCGGCACACCAGCGAAAGCATCGAGACCGAAGTGAGCCTGCAGGGCTTTGGCGCCGGCACGGTGATCGACCACCAGGTGATGACCCATCCCGACCTCAAGGCGGTCAATACCGCCAAGAAGCAGGATGAAGTTGCCCCCCGCAAGGGCAGCGGCGCCAAGATTGCCGATGGCAAGCTGAGCGTGTCCCTGCCGCCTTACTCGTACCAGATGGTGCGTGTGAAGATCTGACGCGGTCGGTCAATGGTGTGGGGATCACCCCACACCTACACTGCTATCGAGCATGGGGATAACCTTCAGCATGGATTCCGGCCTGCGCCGGAATGACATTGTGGTTGGTTGCCGTTTTGTGGGTTCCCACCCGGCGCCGTGGAGGCTGCCACCCCTTGTGGGAAGAGCGAAATCACGCCCGGTTCGGGCAGCGCAAATGCGTTGACCAGCCCCCTAATACGCTAACGGACTGTTAGCGTTGAGAACCGTTAAGGTGCTCATTTAGAGCGTTCAAAGGGACGCACCAGCGACGGTGCGTCCCTTTGTATTGTATATCACGGTTTCCGATTTACATCAGATAGTGCGTTGACAATGACGGATGGTTGAGTAGCATATCGGACGAGCGCCGGAGGGCGCCAAGTTGGAATGCTGGAGGCATTTCAGCCGACGTGCTGGAGGGCACGCCACAAGGGAGGATCAAATGGATAGACGTAGCTTTATGATGGGTACGGCAGTCAGCGCATTGCTGCTGGCGAGCAAGGGCCTGGCCTTCGCACAAGAGGCCGAAGGCGTAGCGCCGGACCTCGCGCAATTCCCGCGCAACGAGACTGTCATCGTGCACAACCCAGAGGGGATCATCCGTAATCCGGGTTGGTTCAATCCATGGGTTGTCGGCGCCGGCAATGGCACCAGCAATGGCTTGCACCAGCTGACCACCGATACGCTCTGGCTGATCGATCCCGATGCCGGCGTGGCGGGCGCGAGCGAGAACGCCATCTACAATTCGCTGGCCGACGATCTCTGGCAGTATAATGACGATTTCACGGAAATGACCGTGAAGCTGAAACAGGGCATCACCTGGAGCGATGGCGTCGATTTCACCGCCGACGACGTGGTCTATACCGTCGAAAAGCAGAAGGCGACGCCCGGCACCCCGTTCAATGGCGCGTTTACCGCGCAGGTCGCTTCGGTGGAAGCAACCGACCCCTATACCGTTCACTTCAAGCTCAACGCCTCCAATTCGCGCTTCCACACGCTGTTCTCGGTGCGCTGGACCGGCGCCTGGATCATGCCCAAGCATGTATTCGAGAAGGTCGAGGACATTCTCAGCTTCGACAACAATCCGCCGGTGAGCCTGGGGCCGTATACGCTGCATTCGTTCGATCCGAACGGCACCTGGTATATCTGGGAAAAGCGCGCCGATTGGGAAAAGACCGCGCTGGGCATGGTGGGCGAGCCCAAGCCGCGCTTCATCATCTATCGCAACAACATGTCCCCGGATAACCGGCTGATCGAGATGCGCAATGGCAATCTCGACATGGTGCATGACTTGACCCCGGAAGCCACATTCTCGGTGGTGGCGCAGGACCCGCAGATCAAGGGTTGGTTCCCCGGCTTCCCCTATGCCCATCCCGATCCGACGCTGGTGATGGCGATCTTCAACCTGCAGAACCCCAAGTTCCAGGACAAGCGCGTGCGCTGGGCCCTGACGCTGATGCTCGATGCACGGGCCATGTCGATGGCCAGCTATCGCGGCGCTGCGACGCTATCGGCGATTTCGGTGCCGCCAACCGGCACCCATCCGCGCGACTATCACGGGCCGTTGCAGGAATTTCTCACCAATTACGAGATCGACACCGGCACCAGCAAGGTCAAGCCATACGACCCCGAAGTCGGGCTGCAGATCGCCGAGATGGTTCGCCCGCAATTCGGCGACGCCGTGCCGAGCGACGAAACCGCCATCCGCAATGCCTTTGGCTATGGCTGGTGGAAGCAGAATATCCCGGCGGCCGAAGAACTGCTGACCGCTGCCGGCTTCACCAAGAACGGCAACCAGTGGACGCAGCCGGATGGCCAGCCTTTCACCTTCTCGGTGATGGTGCCGACCGATGGCGTGGTCAACCGGCTGGGCTCGATCATTGCCCAGACCTGGGCGCAGAATGGCGTGCAGGCACAGGTGGAAGCGGCCTCGGATACCTGGGATCGTCAACGCGTCGGCAATTACGAAGTCAACATTGCCTGGGCGGTGGAAACCTGGGGCGGTCACCCCGACCTCAGCTTCTTCCTCGACAGCTATCATTCCGATTACGTGGTTGAGCCCGGCGCCTCGCAGCCCGACCGCAACTGGATGCGCTGGAAGGATCCGCGGCTCGACGAAATCATCGAGAAAATCCGTGGCATCGACTTCAATGATCCCAAGGGGATCGAATATGGCACGGACTTCGTCAAGCTCCACCTCGAGGAGATGCCGAACATTCCGATCATGGCCTATAACGTGTTCTCGCTCCAATCGACCCGCTACTGGACCGGCTGGCCGAACGCGGAAAACAACTACGCCAATCCGGTGACCAATTGGTCGAACGGGCGGTACATCTTCACCCAGATCACGCCTGCTACAGGCGCGTAAGAGCCTCCCCGGTGGCTCGGCCTACGGGCCGGGCCGCATGGGGATGAATGTGTGGACGCGAGTCTCGGTTGGGATGAGGGGCTTCTTTCTGCACTTCTGGCATGAGCGAGCGCAGAACCCCTCACCCTGATTTTCTGCTGAACGCAGAAAATCTGTCCCTCTCCCTCAAGGGGCGAGGGGAAGAAAGGGCCGAGGTCGCGAGGTAAATATATGAACACTTATCTATGGTTTGTCGGCAAGCGCATCCTGCAATTGCTTGCGGTTATCTTTTGCGGGGTTTCGGCGACGTTTCTGGTGACGCATCTGTCCCCGATCGATCCGGTGGAACAGGTGCTGGGACGATTGTCAGCCCGCTCGAACCTGTCGCCCGAGGCCATCGCCTCGACCCGCGCGGCGCTGACCGAGCTCTATGGCACCGGGCAGCCGATCGTGACCCAGTACTTCAATTTCTGGGCGCGCCTGCTGCGCGGCGATCTGGGCCCCTCGCTATTGGCCTTCCCTACCCCGTCGATGGAACTGGTCGCCCGCGCCCTGCCCTGGACGCTGGGGCTGTTGACCACCTCGACGCTGATCACCTTCATCATCGGCAATCTGTTTGGCGCGCTGGCGGGCTATAATCCCGATAACCGGTTTTTCCAGGCGTTCGGCATCGTCGCCATCGCCGTCCAGCCGATCCCCTATTATGTCGTGGCCTTCATCCTCTTGGTCATTTTCGGCTTTCTATGGCCGGTGCTGCCCATTTCCGGCGGCTTTGCCATGGATGTGCGGCCGGGAATGACGCTGACCTATATCGGCTCGATCCTGCAGCACTCCATCCTGCCGGCGCTGTCGCTGGTGCTGGTCGGGTTTGGCGGCTGGTTCCTGGGCATGCGGGCGCTGGTGTCCAATATCGTCAACGACGATTACGTGACCTATGCCGAACTGGGCGGAGTGAGCCGCCGGACCATTGTGGACGCCTATATCATCCGCAACGCCATGGTGCCGCAGCTGACGGCACTGGCCATGGCGCTGGGCGGGGTGTTTTCGGGCACCGTCATCACCGAGCAGGTGTTCAACTATCCCGGCATCGGCTCGCTGCTGATCGATGGGGTGAACTATGGCGATTATTCGCTGGTGCTGGCGGTATCGACCGTTTCGATCACCGCGGTGGCCCTGGCGATCTTCATCGTCGACCTGCTGCATCCTTTGCTCGATCCCCGCGTGCGGACGGAGTAGGCCCCTATGTTTGCAGTCTTTCGCGACCTCATCCGCTATAATCTGGAATTCACCATCGGGCTGATCCTCGTCGGGTTCGTGGTGATTTTCGCGGCGCTGAGCTTTTTTTCGCCGGTCGATCCCACGCTGATCTACATGACCGTGCCCGACCAGCCGCCCTCGCCCCAATATTGGTTCGGCACCAATTCGCGCGGACAGGACCTGTTCTGGCAGCTCTCCGCCGCGTTCAAGAACAGCCTGATCTTCGGCATTACCGTGGCCGTGCTGAGCCGCATCATCTCGATCGCCGTGGGCCTGCTGTCTGGCTATGCCGGCGGATGGGTCGACCGGGTGCTGATGTTCATCAACGACATCTTCGTGGCCGTGCCGATCTTTCCGATCCTGGTGCTGTTCTATTTCGTGCTGCGCAATAATCTGGACAGTTTCACGCTGGCACTGATCATGGCGTGTTTCGGCTGGCCGTTCGACGCGCGGTTGATCCGCTCGGTGGCGCTGGGCCTCAAGCATCGCGAATTCACCCGGCATGCGGTGTTTGCCGGCATGAGCACCCGCAAGGTGCTGCTGGAAGAGCATCTGCCCTATGTGATGCCGATCGTGTTCGCGACCTTCATGAACAACATGCTGTGGTCGATCGGGCTGGAAGTGACCATGGCGGTGCTGGGCTTCACCAATCTGAATAACCCCACTATCGGCACAGTGCTCTACTGGGCCAATTCCCACTCGGCCATGATGGTGGGCGTGTGGTGGTGGATCCTCATTCCGGTGGTGCTGATCGTCATCACCTTTATCGGGCTGTTCCTGCTGGCCATGTCGATGAACGAATATATCGACCCGCGCAGCCGCCTTCGCCGCATGGGAGCTTGATGATGGCCAATGAAATCCTGACCGTCGATGGGCTCAAGGCCTATTACCAGATGAACTATTACGGCGTGCAGCGCGAAGTGCGGGCCGTCGACGACATCACCATGAGCATCAAGCGCAACGAGGTTTATGGCATTGCGGGGGAAAGCTCGTCGGGCAAGACCTCGTTTATCAAGGTGCTGGCGGCGGCGATGCGGCCGCCGTTCCGGGTGGTGGCCGGCTCGGTCAAATATGACTTCAAGGGGCATCCGATCGATGTCGCCACGGCCAGCGACAAGCAGATCGAGGCGGTGCGCTGGAAGCATCTGAGCTACATCATGCAGGGCTCGATGAGCGTGCTGAACCCGGTGCGCCGGATTGGCAAGACGTTCGAGGATTTTGCGGCCAAGCCCCTGGGCCTGTCGGGCGATGCATTCAAGCAGCGGGTGATCGGGCATCTGGATCGGCTCAAGCTGTCGCCGGATGTGCTGCGGGCCTATCCGCATGAACTCTCGGGCGGCATGCGGCAGCGCGTGACCATTGGGCTGGCGACGGTATGCCACCCCGAATTCATCATTGCGGATGAGCCGACGACAGCGCTGGACGTTGTGGTGCAGAAGGAAGTGCTGAGCCTTATCCGCGATATTCAGAAAGAGATGGGCGCCTCGGTGGTGTTCGTGACGCATGACATGAGCGTGCATGCCAATGTCGCCGACCGCGTGGGCATTATCTATGCCGGGCGGCTGGTGGAGGAAGGGCCGACGCGCGAAATGTTCTTTGCGCCCAAGCATCCCTATACGGCGCATTTGGTGGCGAGCCTGCCGCGCATTGGCGATACGGCGCAGCGCCCGGCGCTGGAGGGGCGGCCGCCGAGCCTGGCGTCACCGCCGACGGGGTGCCGGTTTCATCCGCGGTGCCCGCTGGCCGTGGACAAGTGCAAGACCGACGTGCCGCCGATGGAAACGGTGGGCAAGGATCATCGCACCGCCTGCTGGCGCTGGCAGGATGTGGAGCCGCTGGTGGCGCCCCATGCAAGCCACGGGGTGATGGCATGAGCACGCTGCTGGATATCAACAATGTGTCCAAGCAATTCACCATGGGCGGGCTGTTGTCGCGCAAGGTGGTCAATGCCGTGGAGGGTGCGAGCTTCTCGCTGAGCGTCGAGAAGCCCGAGATTTTCACCATTATCGGGGAAAGCGGGTCGGGCAAGACCACGTTGGCGCGCATGATCCTGGGGCTGGAATTGCCCAGCACTGGCACGATCAGCTTTCGCGGCAAGACGGTGAGCGCCAAGGTGAGCCGGGCCGAGCGGCTCGACTTCATGGCCAATGTGCAGCCGGTGTTCCAGAACCCGTTCGAGGCGTTCAACCCGCTCAAGCGGATCGATCGGTATCTGGAATCCACGGCGCGGCGGTTTTTGAAGCTGCGGGACCGGACCGAGCTCGACCGGGCGATGGACGGGGCGCTGCAGAAGGTGGGGCTGAGCCTCGCCGAAGTGAAGGGGCGCTATCCCCATGAAATGAGCGGCGGGCAACTCCAGCGCGCGGCCATTGCGCGGGCGCTGATCCCCAATCCGCCGCTGCTGATTGCGGACGAGCCGGTGTCCATGGTGGATGCCAGCCTGCGCATGAGCATCGTCAACCTGCTCAAGAGCCTGCGGGATGATCTGAAGGTTTCGGTGATCTACATCACCCACGATCTGGCGACGGCGTATTACATTTCCAACCGCATCATCATCATGCAGCGCGGGCGGATCGTGGAGATGGGCGATGCGCGGACGGTGCTGGATAATCCCGAGCATCCCTATTCGCGGCTGCTCAAGGCCAGTGTGCTGAGCACTGAGGATGCGGGCGACGGGAAGCTAGCGACGGACCGGGAGATGGTGAGTCGCGCCAATGGCTTGGTGGGCGTTGGGGGTAGATTGGTTGATCGGCCGGATGGGCGGTCGGTGCGGGTTTATGAGGGGGTGTAGGGCCCTTCCCTTCTCCCCTGGTGGGAGAAGGTGCCCGAAGGGACACCGAATTCGCGGAGGCGAATTTCGGTTTGGGTTGCGCTCATAAGCATTGAAGCGATGGGCGAGCGCAGCACCCCTCACCCGCGAAAATCCGCTGAACGCGAATTTTCTATCCCTCTCCCACAAGGGGCGAGGGGTGATGACTGAAACACCGGAGGCAAAATGAGCGCACCAATCTACCGCGATCCGATCGCCGATGGGGCGGCTGATCCGACGGTTATTCGCAAGCAGGGTACCGATGAGTGGTGGATGTTTTACACCAACCGGCAGCCGGCGGCGGAGGGGCCGAATTTTACCTGGATCCATGGTTCGCCGATTGGGGTGGCGGTGAGCAGGGATGATGGGGCGAGCTGGCATTATCGCGGGACGGTGAAGGGGCTCGACGACCCCGCCGACGTGCCGGGCAAGAATACGCATTGGGCGCCGGAGGTGATCTGGGCCGAGGGCGAGTATCACATGTGGCTGAGCTATATCCCCGGCATACCGGACAATTGGCCGGGCGTGCCGCGGACGATCACGCATTTCACCAGCCCTGATCTCGAGACCTGGACGCGGGTGGGGCCGCTGACGCTCAATGGGCCGCGGGTGATCGATGCCTGTGTGCTCAAGTGCCCGGATGGGCTGTGGCGCATGTGGTACAAGGACGAGGATGCCGGCTCGAGCACGTGGAGCGCGGTGAGCACGGACCTTTATGCTTGGCGGCAGGAGGGGCTGGTGCTGCCCGGCTCGCCCGATGCACCGCCGCATGAGGGGCCCAATGTGTTCGTGCTGGGCGGCTGGCACTGGCTGATCGTCGACGAATGGCGCGGGCAAGGCGTGTACCGCTCCAAGGATGCGGTGAATTGGGAGCGGCAGGGGATCATCGGGGGCGAGCCGGGCTCCGATCCGATGGATATCCGCTTCCTGCGGCATGCCGATGTGGTCGTGGTGGGGGACCATGGGGCGCTATATTATTTTACGCATCCCGAATGGGACGAGCTGGCCGACAAGGCCGGGCCGCCGGATATGGCGGCCCGGAAGACGGCCGTGCATCACGGGCGGTTGAGCGTGGCGGATGATGTGCTGGTGTTTGAGCGGGATGTGGCCAAAGGCACGCCCCTGCTAAGGGCGTAGATCTTACGCAAAGCTCCGTCACCCTCCGATGCTCCGCAAGTTTAGAGCCCTCGGGTCAAGCCCGAGGATGACGGCCGGTGTTTGGCCAGAGCGATTGCGCTACCTCACGACCCGCTCCAGCAGGATCGGGGTGTGTTCGCCGTATTGGCCGCGGGCATATTCGGTGTAGCCCAGCTTGGCGGCCAGCTTGAGGGAGGGCGCGTTGTCAGGGTGGATCATGCAGACCGTGCGCGGCATGGTCCGGTCGGCCCAGGCGAGGACAGCGGTGAGGGCCTCCTGGGCGAGACCCTTGCCGTGATATTGCGGCAGCATGACCCAGCCGGCTTCCGGGGTGTCGCCGAAGGGCGCGACGACATTGCGGCGGAAGTCAGCGAGACCGAAATCGCCGACTACGGCGCCAGTCTGGCGCTCGGTGACGAGGAAATATCCGTAGTTCAGCACCTCCCAATGGCCGATATAGCGCAGGATGCGGGACCAGACTTCTTCTTGCGTACTCGGGCGGCCGCCGATGAAGCGGGTGACGTCTGGATCGGACCAGAGGGTGTAGCAGCCGGGGAAGTCTGCGGCGGTGTGGGCGCGCAGGATGAGGCGGTCAGTGGTGAGAATTGGGGGCATGAATACCTCACGGAAGGCCCCCTCACCCGGCGCTACGCGCCGACCTCTCCCCCAAAAGGAGAGGTGAGAAGGGCGCAAGTTCAGCCGGCGGCTACAGCGTTACGCGGCATGTCGGAGAGGATTTCGGCTACCCCATTGCGGATGATGACGATTTCCTCGAGGCGCAGGCCGAATTGGCCTTGCAGGTAGATGCCGGGCTCGATGGAGAAGACCATGCCTTCTTCCAGCACCGTCTCACTGGTGGCGGTGATGTAGGGCGTTTCATGGATATCGATGCCCAGGCCATGGCCGGTGCGGTGGAGGAAATTGGGGCCGTAGCCGGCTGATGTGATGACGTCGCGGGCGGCTTTGTCGACGGCGCTGGCTTTGACGCCGGGCTTGGCCGCGGCGATGGCGGCGGTGACGGCGTGGTCGAGGATGGAGTGGATCTGGCCGAAGCCTTCAGGGGCCGAGCCGAAGAAGCCGACGCGGGTCATGTCGGAGGGGTAGCCGTGGATGCGGCCGCCGATATCGATGAGGACGGCGTCACCGGATTTGAGCTGGGTGTCGCCCGTGTGGTGGTGCGGGAAGGCGCCGTTGGGGCCGAAGCAGACGCTGGTGAATTCGGGCGTGGCGCCATTGGCCTTGTAGAATTCGCGGATGGTATTGGCGACTTCAAGCTCGGTAATGCCGGGCTTGAGGGCGGCGAAGCCGGCTGCCATGGCCGCGTCGTTGAGGACGGCTGACGTCTTGAGGGCGGTGTATTCGGCTTCGTCCTTGCGGGAGCGGAGATAGCCGACTGTGTCATTGGTGAAGCGGCGGCTGGCGCCGGGCAGCGCATCGAGGACGAGGAGCGCGAAATCGGCCCGCATGGTTTCGTCGAGGACGATGGACGGGCTGATGCGCGGAACGCCGGTGGCGTTGAGCAGGTCCTGCAGGGCGGCATCGGGACCGTCAGCGTCGGTCCAGGGGAAGAAGGGCAAATCGGTGTGCTGGCGGGCGCTATCGGCATTGAGCGCGGGCATGAGGAAGCCGGCGAAGGTTTGCGAGATGAGTAGCAGGACGGGGCGCTCGTCACCGTGGGGGGAGAGATCGGCCAGGTAGAGCATGTGGCTGGAGGGGCCGATGGCGACCAGGTCGGTATTGGTGGCGGCCATGATGGCGCGGAGATTGGCGAGGCGGGTGGTGAGGGTGGGATTCATGTTGGGCTCGTGGTTTTGAGTTTTTGTGGGGGTACCCCCTCCTAGCCTCCCCCTGATAGGGGGAGGGATCGCCCTGTGCTTGTGACGCGATGTGGTCCCAAGAGTGGAGAGATCCCTCCCCCCTATCAGGGGGAGGCTAGGAGGGGGTATCCGGGGCATCGAGTATGCGGAAGCATACCCCCACCCTGCTCGATTACGGATTTAGCTGAAGCTAAATCCTATCTCGCTTCCCTCCCCACAAGGGGGAGGGTGAAGCCGGTGGATCGGGACGATAATGCCCGTCAACTTTCCCTCAGTGTCATTCCCGCGACATCGGGAATGACATTGTGGTGGATATTTGGGAGCCGGGCTTGGGCCCGGCTCCCGTTCGCGGCGGCATGGCAGGGCCGCTGCGGGATTACTGCTTCGTCACGAGACGGTAGTAGACGAAGTCCGACGTGGCGCCGTTGACGTAGCCGTTGACGGCGTTGGCCATGGCGACCTGGTAGGTGGCCTGGAACATGATGACGATGGGCGAGGTTTCCTGCACCTGCTTCTGCAGGTCAACATAGAGCTCGTTGCGCTTGGCCTGATCGGGTTCGGCCAGGGCGGCGGTCACTTCGTCGTTCATTTCCTGGGGCACGGCCCAGGCATTGCGCCAGGTGGTGGTGGCGGCGTAGGCGTCGTCGGCATTGTTCGAATTGTAGGCGAAGGCCTTGGCGTTGGAATGGGGGTCCATGAAGTCGGGGCCCCAATAGAGCAGCATGGCCTGGTGGGTGCGCTCACGATATTTGGTGATGACCTGAGCGCCGGTGCCGGGCAGGATTTCGAAATTGATACCGGCTTCGGCGAAGGATGCCTGCAAGGACTGGGCGATATCGGTGAACGGGGTCGAGTTGATCACGTCCAGCGTCACGGTGATGGGGGTCTTGATACCCGCATCGGCCAGGATCTGCTTGGCCTTTTCGACGTCGAGGCTATAGGGGGTTTCGTCATAGGAGCCGGGGAAGCCCTTGGGCCAGAAGGCCTGGTGCTTTTCCATTTGGCCAGCGAGGAAGGATTTGGTCATCCCATCGTAGTCGACGAGATAACGGGCGGCTTCCCACACGGCTGGCGGAGTGAGGGCTTCGTCCTTCTGGTTGAAGGAGAGGAAGTGCACGGCCGCCTGGGGGAAGGTTTCGACCTTGACGCTGTCGGCAGGCAGGCTGCCGATCTGGTCGGGGGTGAGGTTCTTGGCGATATCGACGTCGCCCGAGGTCAGCAGGAGCTGCTGGGTGGCGGCTTCGGCGACGTGACGGATGATCACCGTCTTCATGGCCGGGGCGCCCTTGAAGTAGTTGGCATTGGCGGTGAGGCGGATGATTTCGGCGGGACGGTAATCGGCCAGCACGAAGGGGCCCGAACCGGCCGAATTGGTGTTGAGCCAGGCATTGCCCATATCGCCATCGACCTCATTGGCCATGACGGTGACTTCGTCGACGACCGACGCGGGCCGAGCAGCCAGCACGTTGAGCACGAAGGCGGAGGAGAAATCGCCGTCATACTTCACGACCACCTTGCCATCGGCCACTGTGACCATGTCGGCGATGTTTTCCGGGGTCCAGCCGAGCTGGGTCAGGATGAAGGCCGGGGTCTTGTTCAGCTTGATGACGCGGGAGAAGGAGAACACCACGTCTTCGGGGCGAACCGGATTGCCCGAGGAAAAGGTGACGCCATCGCGCAGGGTGAAGGTGATGGTCTTGGCAGCGTCGTCGGCAACCCATTCGGTGGCGAGGCCGGGCGCGAGGACAGTGGTGTCCTCGGCGTCGTATTGCACGAGGCGATCATAGAGATTGGTATTGAGCTCGCCCGAGGTGAACTCATAGGCCTGGGCCGGATCGATAGCGACGATATCGTCGATATTCTGGGCGACGACGAGAGCGTCGGCAGGCGTGGCAGCGAAGGCAGCGGTGCCGGCCAGCGGCAGCGTCAGCGCAGTAGCAAGTAAGGCGGCAGTAAACAGTCTCATCAGCGTTTCTCCTGTTATTAGCGGGGTGTCGAGTTTCAGGCGATGGCTGGCTGCAAATGGCAAATTCCTGCGCTTCCGGTGCTCACGTACCCAAACGTACGCTCCGCTCCGGTTCTCGAAATTCACCATTTTCGCTTCGCCCTCACCTGAATCTCGACACTCCTATTTGACCAATTTCTTTTGTTTCATCGGCTTGGATTTGCCGGTTTTCGGCTTCGCCGACGGCTGGCGGGAAGGCTTGGCCGTCGAGCGGAAGAGGGTGAGCGTGCCGGTCCAGAGCAGGCGCGCGGGCTGGTCGGTGTGGTTGGACCAAGAATGAGGGCGGTTGCCGCGGAAGTGCAGGCTATCGCCGGCGCTCATCACCATTTCCTCGCCTTCGAGGCGCTGGGTGATGGAGCCTTCGAGCACGTAGAGGATTTCCTCGCCCTCATGCGCCACGGTTTCCGAACGGTAGCCGGGCGGCACCGTCATGATGAAGCTGGAGAGCATGTTGCCCGGGAAATCGGCGCCCAGCCGTTCGTAGATGATGGAGGAGCCATCGACCGAAAAGCGGTTGCGCTCACTGGCGCGGGTAAGGGCATTATCGGCGCTGGGGGCGGAGACGAAATAGTCGATGCCGACGCCCAAAGCGCGGGCGATCTGCGCCAGGGTGCCCAGGGATGGGGTGGAGTGATCGCGCTCGACCTGGCTGAGATAGCCGACCGAGACTTCGGCGGCGGTGCCGAGTTCCTGCAGAGTCATTTGCTGCTGGCGGCGACGGGCGCGAATGAGCGAGCCCACCTTGGGGTGCCCATCCAGATCAGACTTGGTCAGCGCGGTGCCTGCCATACGTCTCCACCATAATTTTTTTGATATAAGCAAAGTTTTCTGTATGGTGAAAGCGAAATGTGAAGCCCTTCACAGTCTGCAAGAGAATCCGCTTGCAGGCCTATTGCCTTGTTTTCTTTGGGGGATTTAGCCGCGTGAGCATGGAGCCGCAGATCGGGACAGCACCACCCTCCCCCAGCACCGGCGTTGGTGCAGGCAAGCGTTGGGGGCGCAGGGCGCAGGCTGTGGCCAGCTTTGTGATCACGATTTTCCTCACCTTTTTGGGGCTGCTGGCGATCACCTTCTTCATCGGACGGGTGATCCCGATCGATCCGGTGCTGGCGGTGGTGGGCGACCGGGCGAGCAAGGCGGTGTATGAGGCGGCGCGGCTATCCATGGGGCTGGACCAGCCGCTTTATGTGCAGTTCGTGCAATATGTCGGCAATGTGCTGAGCGGCAATTTCGGCATGTCGGTTTCGACCGGGCGGCCGGTGATTGCCGATATCAGCCGATTTTTCCCGGCCACGCTGGAAATGGCGACGATCGGCATTCTGATCGGGGTGGCGCTGGGCGTGCCGCTTGGGGTGATCGCGGCGAGCCGGCAGGGCAGTTGGCTAGACCAGATTATCCGCGTCGTCGGGCTGCTGGGCTATTCCGTGCCGGCCTTCTGGCTGGGGCTGGTGGGACTGGCGCTGTTTTACGCCCGGCTGCGCTGGGTTGGCGGGCCGGGGCGGCTGGATATTTTCTACGATGGCTTGGTGCCACCGGTAACCGGGTTGTTACTGATCGACAGCCTGATCGCGGGCGATATCGACATTTTCTGGAATGCGATCAATCACTTGCTGTTGCCCGCTGCGGTGCTGGGGTTCTTTAGTCTGGCCTATATTGCGCGCATGACGCGCAGCTTCATGCTGGATCAGTTGAGCCAGGAATTCGTGACCACGGCGCGCGTCAAGGGCGTGCCGGAGCGGGTGGTGATCTGGCGGCATGCATTCAACCCGATAAGGGTTCCGCTGATCACGGTGATTGCGCTGAGCTATGCGGCGCTGCTGGAAGGCTCGGTGATGATCGAGACGGTGTTCTCCTGGCCGGGGATCGGCAATTACCTGACCACGGCGCTGCTGAATGCCGACATGAACGCGGTGCTCGGCGCGACGCTGGTGATCGGGGCGGTGTTCATTTTCATCAACAAGGTCTCGGACGTTTTGTACCGGGTGCTGGATCCGAGGGCACGCTGATGAGTTCAACACGCGACTGGTTGCTTGAAGATTCCCCGACCTCGCGCTGGCAGGCCAATGCCGGGCGGGCGTATCGGGTGTTTACCGCGCTACTGCGCAATCCCCTGTCCGTGGTGGGCGGGGTGATCATCCTCGTACTGGTGCTGACGGCGATCTTTGCGCCGTGGCTGGCCCCCTACTCCGCCACCGGGCAGGATTTGGCGAACCGGCTGGCACCGCCGTCGGGTGCGCACTGGATGGGTACGGATGAATTGGGCCGCGATATCTTTTCGCGGGTGATCTGGGGCAGCCAGATTACGCTGACCATTGTGGGGCTGGTGGCGCTGATTTCGGCGCCGCTGGGCCTCTTGGTGGGCGCGGTATCGGGCTATTTCGGAGGGTGGGTGGACCGCATCCTGATGGGGTTCACCGATATCTTCTTGTCCATGCCCAAGCTGATCCTGGCGCTGGCCTTCGTTGCGGCGCTGGGGCCGGGCATCAACAATGCCATTATCGCCATCGCGATTACCTCGTGGCCGGCCTATGCGCGTATTGCACGGGCGGAGACGCTGACCATAAGGCATTCCGAGTTCATTGCCGCGGTGCAATTGCAGGGGGCTTCGCCGCTGCGGGTGATCGTGCAGCATATTCTGCCGCTGTGTACCTCTTCGATGATTATCCGCGTGACGCTGGATATGGCCGGGGTGATCCTGACCGCCGCGGGGCTGGGCTTTATCGGGCTGGGGGCGCAGCCGCCATTGCCGGAATGGGGCGCGATGATTTCGCGGGGGCGCACGTTTATTCTGGATCAGTGGTGGGTGGCGACCATGCCGGGCTTTGCCATCATCATTGTGAGCCTGGGCTTCTGTTTCCTGGGCGATGGCTTGCGCGATGTGCTTGACCCGAAAAGCGAGGGCAAGTGATGGCTCCGCTGCTGAAGGTTGAAAATCTACGCGTCAGCTTCCCCACCCATCGCGGGCGGGTTGAGGTGGTGAAGGGTATTTCGTTCGAGCTAGGGCGCGAGCGGCTGGGCATTGTGGGGGAGAGTGGCTCGGGCAAGTCGATGACGGGCCGGGCGATTCTCAAGCTGATCCGCAAGCCGGGGCTGGTGAGCGCGGACAAACTCGAATTCGAGGGGATCGATCTGACCGCGCAGAGCGAAAAGCAGATGCGCTCGGTGCGCGGGGCGCGCATTTCCATGGTGATGCAGGACCCCAAATATTCGCTGAACCCGGTGATGACGGTGGGCGAGCAGATCGCCGAGGCGCTGGTGACGCATCAGAAGCTGCCGCGGCGCGAAATCGAGGCGCGGATCATTTCCATGCTCGAGGCGGTGCGGATCAATGAGCCGCAGCGGGTGGCCAAGCTCTATCCGCATGAGGTGTCGGGCGGCATGGGGCAGCGCATCATGATTGCCATGATGCTGATCCCCGAGCCGGAACTGCTGATTGCGGACGAACCGACTTCGGCGCTGGATGTGAGCGTGCAGGCGCAGGTGCTCGATATCATCGATGATCTGGTGACGCGCAAGGGCATGGGGCTGATCCTGATCAGCCATGACCTCAATCTGGTCAGCCGCTATTGCGACCGGATTCTGGTGATGAATTCGGGGACTGTGGTGGAAGAATGCGCGGCGGGGGAATTGGCCAATGCCAAGCATCCCTATACGCGGGGGCTGCTGGCGGCGATGCCGACCATCAATGAGAGCCGGGACGAATTGCCGGTGCTCGACCGGACACAATGGGCGGGCACATGAACGCGATAGACCTCAAAAATCTCGATATTTCCTATGGCGACACCAAGGTGGTGCATGGGGTGAACCTGGCGATCGCGGAAGGCGAGAGCTTTGCGCTGGTGGGCGAGAGCGGCTCGGGCAAATCGACCATTTTGCGGGCCATTGCGGGGCTGGCGCCGGACTGGACGGGGGAGATCTCCGTGCTGGGGCGGACGCGCAGCCATGGGGTGGATCGCGCCGTGGCGAGGCAATGCCAGATGGTGTTTCAGGACCCGTATGGGTCGCTGCACCCGCGCAAGACGATTGACTCGGCGCTGACCGAACCGCTGGCCATTCATGGCCTGGGCAATCGGGATGAGCGGGTGGAGGCGATGTTGAAGGCCGTGGGGCTGGACCAGCGGTTCCGGTTCCGCTTTCCGCACCAATTGTCGGGCGGGCAGCGGCAGCGCGTGGCGATTGCGCGGGCGCTGATGCTGGAGCCCAAGGTGCTGCTGCTGGATGAGCCGACTTCGGCGTTGGACGTGAGCGTGCAGGCGGAGATTTTGAATCTGCTGAAGCGGCTGCGGCGGGAACAGGGGCTGACCTATCTGCTGGTGACGCACAATCTGTCGGTGGTGAGCTTTCTGTGTGATCGGCTGGCCGTGATGCGGCATGGGGGAATCGTGGAAGTGGCCGATGTGGAGCAGCTCAAGCATGGGCAGCTGGTGGAGGCCTATTCCAAGGAATTGCTGGCGGCGACGGAGGGGGCGAACCGGGCTGCTTGAGTGATCTGCGCCCTCCCCTAAGGGGAGGGATGATGAGGGGATGGGCGCCGGATATTCGGGCTCTCGTCACCCCCTCCTAGCCTCCCCCTGATAGGGGGAGGGACCGCCCGGTGGACGTCGGGCTTTGAGGCAAAACTGAAATACCCCCACCCCTAGCCCCTCCCCACAAGGGGGAGGGAGACGGGCCGGTGGGTCTGGATACATCGAAGACTAAGGACCAAAAGAATGACTGACTATTTTGCAGCTGTGGCGCGGTTTGATGCCGAGATTGCCGAGGCGAAGGGCGCTGAGCAGGCGTTCAAGGCGCTGCAGACGCTGACGCAAGAAATTGTGGGGGCAAAGCTGTTCACCTTCATGAGCGTGGACATGGCAAACGAGCTGTCGCGCCGGCTTTATACCAGCGATGCGGCCAATTATCCGACCTCGGGGACGAAGCCCCTGCATTACGACCACTGGTTCGATACGGTGCACAAGGCGCGGCAATATTTCATCGCCAACTCGATCGAGGCGATTGCCGAGGTGTTTCCGGACTATCCGCTGATCCAGTCGCTGGGGTGTGAATCGGTGGTCAATATGCCGGTGATTTTGGGCGGGGAGCTGGTGGGCACGCTCAATATGCTCGACGTGGCTGATTATTATACGCCCGAGCGGGTGGAGCTGATCCGGCGGTATATCGCGGTACCGGCGAAGCTGGCGGCTCTGGTGGCGGCTAAGGGGTAGGTTTTAGCGCTGCCGAGAGATTTGGCACCCTCGGAGGGAACTCCGGGGGTGTTTTTTGTGCTGTGTGCCCGCCAAACCCACGGTGTCATCCCCGCGAAAGCGGGGACCTCTGTTTCGGGGTGGAAGAGAAGGAAACGGAGGTTCCCGCTTTCGCGGGAATGACATTGTGGGAGGAATTGAGATTGAAGCATGGGAGGGCTTGCGCCATTCGAGCGTAGCTCTCATGGCCTTCTCTCCTCAAATCGCTCCACTGGAGCGATTTGCCCTGCGGGACGGATCGAAGCCCCTCACCCTGACCTTCCGCTGAACGCGTCAGGTCTGTCCCTCTCCCACAAGGGGCGAAGGGTGGCTCCGTGGGTTGCCTAGTCCGAGTAGACCTCATCCTGAGCTTGTCGAAGGATGGGGGTGTGGCGGGATGGTGCCACGACCTCGTGGTTCGACAGGCTCACCATGAGGTCTACTGGGATGCCCTACCCTGCTGACGCCATCAGGCTGGCATTGCCGCCGGCCGCCGTGGTGTCGATGCAGATGTGGCGTTCGAGTTGCAGGCGGGCGGTGTCGTTGGCGGAGGTCAGCAGCGGCAGGAGGGCGCCGTCGCGGGCGCTGAGGGCGATGCGGATGGCGCGCAGGTTGGGGTCGATGCCGAAATAGGCAATAGCCTGGAAGGTTGCGGCGTGGGCCAGGGCGTCGAGGTCGAGTTCGGACGTTAGGGCGATGCAGCCGGTGGCTTCGGCCATCTGGCGCTGGGCGGCGTGGTCGGCTTCGGTGGGGCCGAGGCAGAGCAGCGTGCCGCGGGGGGCCACGGTGAGCGTGTTACTTTCCCCGGTTGGGCCGGGGAGCGGGAGCGCGGCGGTTTGTGGATGGGCGTGGCCCAGCGTGAAGCGCGGCAGATAGTGGGGGCCGCCGGCTTTGGGGCCGGTGCCGGAGAGGCCTTCGCCGCCAAAGGGCTGGGAGCCGACGACGGCGCCGATCTGGTTGCGGTTGATGTAGATATTGCCGGCGTGAACCTGGGCCGAGACGGCGCGGACGCGCGATGAAATGCGGGTGTGCATGCCGAAGGTGAGGCCATAGCCCGAGCCATTGATGGCGGCGATGACGGAGTCGATATCGTCGGCCTTGAAGGTCGCGACATGAAGGACCGGGCCGAAGATTTCTTCGGGGATATCCTCGATGCCGGTGACGCGCAGGACGGTGGGCGGAACGAATGTGCCCTGCCCCCGCGCCTTCAAGCGATGAATCAACTTGCCGGCCTTGGTGAAGGCCATGACATGGTTTTCGATCTTTGTGCGGGCGGCTTCGTCGATGACGGGGCCGATATCATTGGCGAGGTCCCAGGGATTGCCCAGGGTGAGCTCGTCCATGGCGCCGGTGAGCATTTCGATCGTGCGGTCGGCGACGTCCTCCTGAACATAGAGGATGCGCAGGGCCGAGCAGCGCTGGCCGGCGGACTGGAAGGCAGAGGCGAGCACGTCGCGCACGGCCTGTTCGGGCAGCGCGGTGGAATCCACGATCATGGCGTTGAGGCCGCCGGTTTCGGCGATGAGCGGGGCGTCGGGGGCAAGGTTTGCCGCCATGGCGCGATCGATGCGGCGGGCGGTGGGGAGCGAGCCGGTGAAGGCGACGCCGGCAATGCGGGCATCGGACGTGAGCGCGGTGCCCACTTCGCCGGCGCCGGGGAGGAGCTGGATGGCGTCACGTGGGATGCCGGCCTCGTGCATCAATTGGATAGCGCGGTAGGCGATAAGCGGGGTTTGCGGGGCGGGCTTGGCGAGGACGGGATTGCCCGCGACCAGGGCCGCCGCGATCTGGCCGGTGAAGATGGCCAGCGGGAAATTCCACGGCGAGATGGCGGCGAAGGGGCCGCGCGGGGCAGCCAGCGGCTGCGCCTCGGCCTGCTCGGCATAGTAGCGCAGGAAATCGACAGCTTCGCGGAGCTCGGCGATGGAATCGGCCCAGGACTTGCCGGCTTCGCGGGCGAGGAGGGCGAAGAATTCGGCGGCGTTGGCCTCGTAGAGATCGGCGGTGGCGCGGAGGAGATTGGCGCGGGTGGTCGCCGGGGTTTGGGGCCAAGACGAGATGGCGGCGGCGGTTACGGCGGTGGTTACGTCGGCCGGGGTGGCGTTGGTGACGGTGCCGATCGTGTCGGTGAGGGTGGCGGGGTTGGTGAGGGTTACTGCATCGGAGTACCCCCTCCTAGTCTCCCCCTGATAGGGGGAGGAACTGGCCGGTGGCTGGGGGGCAAGCAGTGAGGCGGCGTGCCACTGGTGCGTCAAGAAGGCTTCGCGGGCGGCTTGCAT
>NZ_JBJDRE010000013.1:0-163308 GCF_044987315.1 Devosia sp. ZW T5_3 | reverse complement strand
CCCTAGCCCTCCCCTCAAGGGGGAGGGGATGGGATCGGGGCTCTTCGGCTCCAAGAACAGTTGAATGCCGATTAGCCCAAGCCCATTCCCGTGCGGGGAGCGGGGATAGTTCGGCGAAAGTCTGGACATCACCCCGCATGACGCATCTCCGCCACGGCACTCTGGCGCTGGGTGGCTAGGTGCATGATCTCTTCCTGCGATGCGCCACCCGGCAGCATGCCGGTCAGCCGTCCCTCGCACATCACCGCGATGCGGTGACTCAGGCGCAGCACTTCGGGCAGTTCGGACGAGATCACGATGATGGCCTTGCCCTCGGCGGCCAGCGCGATCAGCAGTTTGTAGATTTCCGACTTGGCACCCACATCGATCCCGCGCGTCGGCTCGTCGAAGATCAGAATATCGCAATCGCGCAGCAGCCATTTGGCAATGACCACCTTTTGCTGATTGCCGCCCGAGAGCAGCCGCGCTTCCTGGGTGTCGGAAGGCGTCTTGATCGAAAGCTGTCCGATATAGCGCTCCGCCACCTTGCGCATGGCGCCATCATCGAGCAGGCCGCCGGGGCGGGTAAACCGGGCCAGGCTGGCCAGCGCAATATTGTTGCGCACATTCATGCCGGTCGCGAGGCCGAAATGCTTGCGGTCTTCCGACAGATAGCCAATGCCGGCATGCACCGCGTCGCCGGGCGTCGAAATCCCCACGCGCTGGCCATTGACCCAGATTTCCCCGCTATCGCGTGGATCGGCGCCGAAGATGGCGCGGGCCACCTCAGTGCGCCCTGCCCCCATCAGCCCGGCCAGGCCGAGGATTTCGCCCTGGCGCACCGAAAAGCTGACATCGCGGATTTCGCGCCCGCGATTGAGATTGCGCACTTCGAGCGCCACCGGTGCCGCTGAGGTATTGGGCACGACCAGCGCGTCATTGCTCAGGGTGCGGCCCACCATCATCGAGATGATGGTTTCCATCGAGGTGGTCGCGGCCGGCACGGTGCCGACATATTCACCATCGCGCATTACCGTCACGCGGTCGGAGATGCGTTTGATCTCGTCCATCTTGTGCGAGATATAGACAATGCCCACGCCCTCGGCCTTGAGCCGGTTGATGATGACGAACAGCTCGGCAATCTCGGCATCGTTAAGCGCCGCCGTGGGCTCGTCCATGATCAGGATGCGCGACCGATAGCTCAGCGCCTTGGCGATCTCGACCATCTGCTGCTTGGCCACCGTCAGGCTGCCCACCGGCACGGTCGGGGCGAGCTTGAGGTTCATGGAATCAAAGATCGCCTGCGCCGCACGATTGAGCGCCTTTTCATCCAGCAGCCACCCACCCAGCTGGCGTGGTTCGCGGCCGATGAAGATATTCTGCGCCGCTGTCAGGTCGCGCATCAGCGCCAGTTCCTGATGGATGATGCCGATCCCCATTTCCTGGGCCTGGCGCGGGCTGCCAATCTCGACCGGCTTGCCATCGAGCCGGATTTCCCCCGCGTCGCGCCGATAGACGCCCGAGAGGATTTTCATCAGCGTCGATTTGCCGGCGCCGTTCTCGCCCATCAGGGCATGGACCTCGCCTGCCTGCAGGTCGAAACTGACATTGTGCAGCGCCCGCACGCCGGGGAACGACTTGCCGATGCCGACCAGCTCAATCAGTGCATCCATGGTCCATCCCTTGCGTCCCAACGGCCACTGCCTTGCTGGCAATGATCGGGTCGGCACTCCTCTTCGCGATTGACTTCGCGTTATATACGAACAATCTATTCATAAATGAAGTGTGGACGCAAGGCGGTTTGTGCGACCGTCAACGTGCACAGTCCGCTAACCGATTGCCTGCCGATGTCACCGAGGAGTGAGCCCGTAATGGACCAGGAAGCCGATGACCAGGATCGCTATCGCGCCCCTGCGCTCGACAAGGGCCTCGACATTATCGAACTGCTGGCGGCCACCGCCGACGGGCTCAGCCAGGCCGAAATCGCCAAGGCGCTGACCCGTTCGCCAAACGAAATCTACCGCATGCTCGACCGCTTGGTGCGCCGCAATTACGTGCGCCGCACCCCCGAAGACCGCTACGAACTGACCCTGCGGCTGTTCGAGCTCGCCCATGCCCGCCCGCCGCTTAACCGCTTGATAAATCAGGCAACTCCGGTGCTGCGCAGCTTCGCGCTACTGGCCGAACAGGCCGTGCATCTGGTCATCCGCGATCGCAATATCCTGGTCGTCGTGACCCAGGTGGACAGCCCCGGCTACTGGAATGTCTCGGTCCGCGTCGGCAGCCGGCTCGGCCTGCTCCATACCGGCTCAGGCCATGTTTTCATGGCCTTTGCAACGCCCGAAGAACGTCTGCTGATGCTCGAAGAACAAGACCCCGGCAACCCCGCCAGCCTCACGCCCGAACTCAAAAACCGCCTCGACCAGGTTCGCCGGCAAGGTCACGAAATGATGCCGAGCGCCCAGGTTTCCGGGGTTTTCAACATCTCCGTGCCGATCTTCGGACCGCTCGGCACGGTCATCGCCGCCCTCACCTGCCCCTATACGCAGCGCCTCGACAAGCAAGGCACGCCCGACATGGAACAGGCCCTAAATCTGCTCAAGCAAGCCGGCCGGGAACTGTCGCAACGCCCCTAAATGCCGACCACCATTTTCAGCCCCACAAGGCCAAGAAAAGCCAGGATCAGCCGGTCAAAAGCCCGCCGGCTGAGCCTGCCGGCAATCGCCTGCCCCAGCGGCATGAAGATCAGGATCGGCACCAATGCCAGCACGCCCTGCAACAGCCACTCGCCGCGCATCAGCCCCGCGATCCACATCGAAGGCAGCTGGGTCAGCGAGTAGATCAGGAACATCGCCGACACAGCAAAGACATGGGCATTGCGATCCAGACTCATCGAATGGATGAACGTCACCCCGATCGGGGCGGAAATGCCCGTGGCACCTTGTAAAATGCCGCCCCCGGCCCCCGCCAGCGGTCCGAATCTTTTGGCCGCCCGCAGCGACAAGGCGAAGTGCGGATTGAACAGCCGCAGCACCACATAGGCGATCAAGATGATGCCCAGCGTGAGTACCAGCAATCGCTCCGGCAGCGTCGCCAATAGCCAGACTCCCAGCACGATGCCAGCCACGCCGGCGACCAGGAACAAGGGCAAAAATGCCATCCGCTCGGAGCGCGCTTCCTCGCGAAACCGCCAGACTTGCCAGGCATTGGTGACGATCAATGGAATGACCATCAACCCCACGGCATGCTGCAGCCCAAAGACTGTGGTCAGCACCGGCAAAGCGATCAGCGGCAGCCCCATGCCGGTGGCGCCCTTGACGACCGCACCGGCAGCCAGCGCCAGTCCCATCAGCAGATAGCTCGAAAGATCCATCGGCAAGCAGCTCCCCCATCCACGCTCCATCTATAGCGGCGCGCGGATTAACCGAACAGTTCTTTGTTGGATTTTCGCGCCAGCGGGAGCACGATGCCCGCCAGTCCTGCATACATTTACTCTGCACCAAATGGTTACTTGCCTGTTGACAGCTTTTGCATCGCGGCACAGTCTAGCGGCAAGGACCTCGGAGGATATGGTCCGAAAAACAATATTGGGAGGGAAGGATGTATCTTGCATCGTGGCGGATTCTCGCTGCCAGCACGGTCGTGCTGCTGGGCGGCACGGCGGGCTCAATGGGCCAGGAATGGAAGCCTGACCGGCCGATCAATCTGATCGTGCCCTGGGGCGCTGGCGGCTCGACCGATCAGGTGACCCGCGTCACCGCACCCATTCTCGCCGAAGCGCTCGGCGTCGATGTGGTGGTGGTCAACCAGCCCGGCGCCTCGGGCGCCATCGGCACGCAGGAAGTGCTCAACGCGGCCAAGGACGGCTATACCTGGACGGCCAATGCCATCGCCAACAACGCCACCTATTCGGTGACGGGCCTGCTCGAAGGCACCAATATCGACGACTGGCACATCTACCTGTCGGTCGCCAACGTGCCGGTGGTCAGCGTACCGGCCAACAGCGAATTCCAGGATTTCGGGCAATTGCTCGAGGCGCTGAAGACCCGCGGCAACGAGGTTACGGTGGCAACGGCCGGCATCACCTCGTCAGGGGGCACGGCCATTGCAGCGCTCGCCGACACCGGGGATTTCGACTACAACATGATCACCTATGATGGCGGCGGGCCGGCGGCCATCGCCACCGCCTCCGGCGAAGCCATGGTCACCACCCAGCTTGCTGTGGAACAGACCGAGCTGATCCGCGGCGGACGGCTGCGGGCGCTGGCGGTGTTGTCGGCCGAACCACTGGTGCTCGAAGGCGTCGATCCGATCCCGCCAATCACCCAATGGTTGCCCGATATGGAACTGGCGCCGGATTATTTCGGCATCTTCATTCCACGCGGCGTGCCTGAGGAAGTGGTCGCCACCGTCGATAAGATCTGGGCCGAACAGGTGCTGAATGCGCAATCGCTCAAGACCTATGCCGAGACTTTCGGCGCGGTTTTTGCTCCGTCCTATGGCGCGGATGCGCGCGAGAAAGCCATGCCGGTCGTGATCCTTGAAGCCTGCTCATCGGTCGAGCGCGGCGAGGCGGTCAACGATCCCTCGACCATCGGCATCGACTGCGAAACCCGCACGGAAGTCGGCACGCCATAAGAAACGGGCCTCGCTCCCCTACGAGACCTGCCAATTGCCGTGACCAAGCGGGCGGAGCTATCCGCCCGCCGCCTTCAAGGACCAAGCATGCTGGATGATTCAAACGCAAGAGAAGCGGGCGTTCGCGCTCGCGCCGACCTTTTGATGGCCGTGGTTTTGCTCGCCCTGGGGCTGGCGGTCATCTACCTGTCCTGGACGATGCCGCGGCTCGAAGCGCGTCGCATTCACCCCTCGACCATTCCTGGCCTGGTGCCGCTCTTTCTGGGCATTGCGCTCACCTGCTGCAGCGGGCTGCTGTTGTGGCGATCGTGGCGGATCGAGGCGCCGGGGGGCTGGCAGCATCTGTTCGGCCTGTTCAGAACCCGCGAGGCGCTGCGCATCGGCGCGGTGTTGGGCCTGGCACTCATTCACACGCTGGTGCTGGTCGGTCTCGTCCCGTTCTGGGCAGCGGCCATGCTGTTCATCTTTGCCTTCATCATGGTGTTTGAGACCTGGCTCAATGAAGGGCCTGCCGAACCGCTCAAGAGCTTTTGCTGGGCGCTCGCCATAGCGGTGGTCGGTGGCGGCGGTATCTACCTCGTCTTCGAACGCATTTTCCTCGTCCGTCTGCCTTAGGAGAGCCGAATGGAAGGATTGGTCCTCCTCGGGCAAGGGATTGCCCATTTCCTCACCCCCGGGTCGCTGTTCAACGTCGCCTGGGCGACATTGCTGGGCGTCACCATCGGCATATTGCCAGGGCTGACGGCCACGATGGGCGTCGCGCTGCTGGTGACGCTCACCTACAAGATGGCGCCAGATCAGGCGATCCTGACCCTGATGTGCGTCTATCTCGGCGCCATCTATGGCGGCAGCCGCACCGCGATCCTGCTCAATATTCCGGGCACGCCAGCCAATGCGGCGGCAACGCTCGATGGTTATCCACTGGCCCAGCAGGGCAAGGCCGGCTTGGCCATGGGCCTAGCCACCACGTCCTCCACTTTGGGCACCATGGTCGGCATTTTCTTCCTGGCCATCATCGCGCCGCTGCTGTCCGAAGCGGCGCTGAAATTCGGCTCCTACGAATTTTTCTGGCTGGCTTTGTTCGGCGTGGTGATTTCGGGACAAATGACCGGCAGCGACACCCCGCTCAAGGGCTATATTGCCGGTATTCTGGGCCTGCTCGTCGCCATGATCGGCATGGAGACGCTGCACGCCCATCAACGCTTCACCTTCGGCATTGCCGCACTTGGCGGCGGTATTGATATCATTCCGGCAATGGTGGGGGCGTTCGGGCTTGCCGAAATCCTGTCCGCGATGAAGCGCAAGGTCGTGGGCCACGTGGTGCCGGTCAACGATCGGGTGGTGCCCACGCTGCGGGAAATTTTTCAATATTGGCGCACCATTATCCGCTCGGGAATCATCGGCACGTTTATCGGCATCATTCCCGGCGTGGGCGAAGACGTCGGCTCCTGGTCGTCCTATGCGGCGGCCAAGCGCGCCTCCAAGCACCCGGAGGAATTCGGCAAGGGCAGCCAGGAGGGCCTGATCGCCGCCGAAACTGGGGATAATGCTGTGGTCTCCGCCGCCATGATCCCAACGCTGACGCTGGCCCTGCCGGGCTCGGCGGCGGCTGCAGTGCTCATTGCGGCGATGCTGATCCATGGCATCCGCCCCGGCCCCATGCTGATGGTCGAGAACGCGCCGTTCCTCTACCAGATTGTGGCCATGCTGCTGCTGGCGACCATCGCCAATTTGATCTTTGGCCTGTCGCTCACCAAGATATTCATCAAGGTGCTGGCCGTGCCACGCGAGCGGCTGATGGCGGTCATCTATATTCTATGTGTGGTCGGCTCCTTCGCCATCACGCAGCGCATGTTTGACGTTTACGTCATGCTGATCTTCGGCGTTGTCGGTTTCCTCCTGCGCGAGATGAAATATCCCATGGCGCCCCTGGTGCTGGGGATCGTGCTCGGGGATCTGCTCGACCTCAATCTGCGGCGCGGGCTGGCGCTCACCCAGGGCGATCCGAGCCCCTTCTTCACTCGACCGATCAGCGCCATCATCTGCCTGATCATTGTGGTGACCATTGCCATGTCGATCCCGCCAGTGAACCGGCGCGTCAAGGCGCTGTTCGGGCGCAAGGGCGTGGAACAGCCGTCCGGACTCTAGCCGGCAATATTCTCCAGCCCGCTGACGACCAGGGCAGCATCGGCGCGAGCGAGCGTGACCAGGGTCAATCCGGCCCTGGCGGCGCGCTCGACGGCCAGAGTGGTAGGTGCCGAAATGGTGACCAGCATGGGGCAATTGGCGCGCACGGTCTTTTCGACCAGCTCATAGCTGCAACGCGCGGTGAGCAGGAAGAAGCCCGTCGCGGGGTCTATCGACTTCTGGGCCAAGGCGCCGATGAGCTTGTCGAGGGCATTGTGGCGGCCGACATCTTCGCGCGTCAGCACGATTTCGCCCGTCGGCGTGCAGAAGGCTGCGGCATGCACAGCGCCGGTGCTTTGGCTGAGCGGCTGATGATCGGGAAGCGATGCAAGCGCTCGCGAAATGGCGCTGCGCTCGACGGAGATGCGCGCCGTCACTGGCGGCAATGGGCGCAGCACCTGTTCGATATTGTCGATGCCGCAGAGGCCGCAACTGCTCTCGGTAACGCGGACGCGCGCCCGCGCCATGGCCTTTTTGGTGCCCTCGAGCGGCAGCATCATGCGAATGATCCAGCCGCCTTCGACAGCATGGGGCTGGATATCAGCGATGTCGTCTAGGTTGCTCGCCAGCCCTTCACTCAGGGCAAAACCGATGGCGTAGTCGACCAGGTCCGATGGCGTCGCCATCATCACCGCATAGCCGATCCCGCCGATTTCGATGGCGATCGGCGCTTCGACCGGCACTGCACGGGCGATCCGTGCATCGGCTTCCCGGCCCAGGTTCAAACCCAGACGATCAAGCGCGGTTTCCTGTGCTTGCGGGCCAGACACGACTTGGTCGTAAACCCGCATCAGGCAACCGCGCCGGGCAGCACAACCCGGACCGGCACGGATTTGGCCGCCGGCGTGCCGCTGATGCGGTCGTAATAGTCGAGCGGCAGCAATGGATTGAGCTCGGGATAATAGCCGGCGACGGAACCGGGCGACATTGGGTAATCGATGATCGTCAGCCCCTGGACACGCCGTTCGATACCATCGGTGGCGATGGTTTCGAGCGTGATGCGCTGGCCTGCTTCGAGGCCCCGCGTCTTGCGGTCATCTTCGTTCATGAACAGCACCATGCGGTCGTTATAGACGCCCCGATAGCGGTCGCTGTGGCTGTAGATGGTGGTGTTGAATTGATCGTGCGAACGCACTGTCGCCAGGCGCAGCATGGCTGTGTCAGCCACTTCCGCATCGACATGCAGCCCGGCAAAGACCAGGAAATTGGCCTTGCCGCTGGGCGTTGGCCAGCCCCGGCGACGGGGCGGAATGTCGAGATGGAAACCCCTGGGGTTCTTGATGCGCTCGGAGAAATCTTCGTAGATCTGCGGGTAGACCTCGGCGATCTTGTCGCGGATGGCGTCGTAATCATGGATATAGCCGGCCCAATCCACCCGGCTCTGCGGCAGGGTCGCCATGGCCATGCGGCAGACGATCTCGACTTCTGGCAGCAGATCGGCGCCGGCCGGCTCCAGCACGCCGCGCGATGCGGTGACGTTGGACATGGCATCCTCAATGGTCACAAACTGCTCGCCGGCATCGGTCTGGATGCGTTCGGAGCGGGCCACCACGGGCAGGATGAGCGCATCTCGTCCATGCACCAGATGACCGCGATTGAGCTTGGTCGCGATGCCGACGGTCAGCTCCAGCTTGCGCATGGCGGCATAGGCCTGCTCGGTATCGGGCACGGCGCGGACGAAATTGCCGCCCAGGCCGATAAACACCTTGGCAGTGCCGTTCTTCATCGCCTCGACGGATTCCACCGTGTGGTGACCGTGCTCGCGTGGCGGCTCGAAGCCGAAGACGTCGCGGACCCGGTCGAGATAGGCCTGGGATGGTTTTTCGTCGATGCCGACGGTGCGATCGCCCTGCACATTGGAATGCCCGCGAATGGGGGCGATGCCGGCGCCGGGCTTGCCGAAATTGCCGCGCAGCAACAACAGATTGGCCACCTGCTGCACGAGCTTGGAGCCCTGCTGATGTTGGGTGACGCCCATGCCGTAGCAGATCATGGTGGCGTTGGAGCGGATATAGATCTCGGCGCAGCGCCGAATCTGGGCCTCGTCAATACCCGAGACCGCGACGATTTCGGCCCAGTCCTGGCTCATCACGTCAGCGCGCAAGGCATCGATGCCGGTCGTGTGCTCGGCAATGAAGTCGTGATCGATGACCGTCTCGCCCAGCGCCTCGCGCTCAAACAGCACTTTCATGATGCCCTTGAGCAAAGCCAGATCACCGCCGATCCTGATATGGACGAATTCGCTGGCAATCGGGGTCGACCCGAACGTGGCCATCTGCACCACGTCCTGGGGCTCGGTGAAGCGGATCAGCGCCCGCTCGGGCATGGGATTGACCGCAACGATCGGCACGCCGCGCTTTCGCGCTTCGACCAGATTGGTCATCATCCGGGGCGAATTGGTGCCGGTATTCTGGCCGATGATGAAGATCGCTTCGGCATGCTCGAAATCCTCGATCACCACCGTGCCCTTGCCCACGCCGATGGAGGACGGCAGGCCGCGGCTGGTGGGCTCGTGGCACATGTTCGAGCAATCGGGGAAATTGTTGGTGCCGAATTCGCGGACAAAGATCGAATAGAGAAACGCCGCCTCATTGGGCGTGCGACCAGAAGTGTAGAATTCAGCTTGGTGCGGGCTGTCGAGCGCCTGCAAATGCTTGCCGATCAGGGCAAAGGCGTCGTTCCAGGAACAGGGCACATAATGGTCACTCGCCGCGTCATAGCGCATGGGCTCGGTGAGGCGGCCGTGCATTTCGAGCGCGTAGTCGGACTGCTCCATAAGCTCGGAGACGGAGTGCTGCGCGAAGAATTCGCGGGTGACGCGGAACTTGGTCGCTTCATGCGCCAAGGCCTTGGCGCCGTTCTCACAGAATTCAAGGGTCTTTTTGCATTCCGGGTCGGGATAAGCGCAACTGGGGCATTTGAAGCCGCCGGGCTGGTTCATGGCGAGCAGCGCCCGCGAGCCCTTGGTGATGACGCTCTGCTCCATCAGCACCTTGGCCGTCGCTGCGGCCGCACCCCAACCGCCCGCAGGATGGCGGTAGGTCTTGTAGTGCGGTTGCTTGTCGCTCATGGCCATGATCCCTCGCCGATATCACCGGCAAGGGTAAGCACGGGCCCTTTCAGGCGCAATGCCGAAAGCGGCTCCAGCCCCGGATTGCTCCGGGGCTGGTGGGATGGTCAGAACTTGGCGATGACGTTTACGAAGGCGCCTTGGTCGTTGAAGGTTAGGTCGCGCATGTCGTCGGAGAAGCGGCCGAAATTGTAGCCCAGGCCGACTTTGAAATTGTCGCCGAGATGGCGGTAGACGGCGGCCAGGGCGCCCAGGTCGGTGGTCTGGGCTTCGGGCATGTGCATGACGCGGCCTTCGAGCAGGACGTCCCAGTTCTTGACCACATGCAGGTCGGCCCGCAGGATGCCCAGATGGGCTGAAGAAACCTGCCAGTCTTCGGCAAAGCCGGTGCCCGATCCGTCATCGGTGCGGTTCTTCACCTCGCCATAGCGGAAGCCGTATTTGGCGCCGACGGTCAACCAGGGCAGCAGGTCATAGTCGACATCGAGCGACAGGATATGGCTGCGCTGGGCCGGGGCGAACAGGTCCCCGGTGGCGCCGCTGACCAATTGGTTATTACCGGGCATGTCGTAGTGCCAGGTATAGCGGAACAGCGCATTGAGCCGGTCATTGTCAACCGGGCGATAGGCGTAGCCGATCGAGGCTTCCATGTAGTCGGTGTCCTGGAACACCGTATCGGGGGAGCGCGCATCGGAGATGACGGCATCGACATTGGCGAGCAGGCGCCAGTCTTCGCTGGTCTTCCAGGAGAGACCCCCGGCGAACAGATAGGTGTTCTGGTCGCGGGTATGGTCCGAAGAGTCCTCGATGCGCACTTCGCCGCGGGCATTGGCCTTGATGCCGGCTTCGTCATCGACATAGCTGACGGCCAGCGAGGGGGCGTAGCGGTCGAAATCGCTGCGCTGCAGATTGGTCAGCGGATCGGTGGTGTCGTCGCGCACCTGCCCGACCACCAGGCCCGCATCCACACTCCAGAAGGAATCGGGGGTGAACAGGATGCCATAGGTCTGCGCCAGCGAGCGCTTTTGTCCGAACATGTCATAGCTGGTTTCGGCATAGGCGGCGGCATAGTCGTCGAGCCGGCGCTTGAGGCCAACCACCAGCGTGCCGCCCTGATCGTCGAGCAGGGCAAAGCTCTTGTTGATATCAAAGCTGCGCAGCGGCTCGAGCCGGTAGCCGGCATAATAATGCTCGTCCGGATTGGGATCGAAGGTGATGCCGGCCAGGGCGCCCAGCCCGCCGGTGCCATAGGAGACTTCGCCCGAAATCGCGATGGTGTCGGTCAGGCCGAACTCAGCGCCAATGCCGGCCCGGTCATTGCGGCTGATATCACCCTCCAGCCCCAGCGTGGCCTGCCCGAAGGCATAGAGCTTGCGCTTCTCTTCCCACTCATATTCGATGCGGATACCGGCATCGAGCCGGGAGCCGTCATAGCCGGACTTGCCGGCGCTGATGGCGCGGGGCGACATCAATTCGGTATAGCTCAGGCCCAGCGAAGCGTTCCAGTAATCGTCGAGCTGCCAGGCGACGCTGGCATCGCCTTCGCGCTTGATCTGGCCTTCGCCATCCTCGAAATCGTCATAACCGAGTGCCAGGGCGACGTCCTGGTTAAGCGCCACATCGGCGGACAGGCCCCAGAGCCATTGATCGGTCGAGACCTGCTGGGAGAGGCTAGAAAAGCCGGCTTCCTTGGTCTCGTAATAGAAGCCGGCCTTGCCATCGAGCCCGGCATAGCCCAGATCGCCGAGGCCGAGCTGGCCTTCGACGCGCCAGGCCAGGGCCGATTTGTTGGCAATGCCGGCCGTGCCGTGTTCACCCCAGGTCAGCCCGCCATCGGCGGAGCGCGACAGGCCAAAGCCGGGCCCTTCGGAATGGGCGATTTCGGCGCGCAGGAAGGTATCCTGCGAGGCGCGCAATTCGACATCGGCGCCCAGGCCCACCTGATCGGCGGGTCCGGTGGTTTCGCTCATGCCGGTTACGCCGACGCGCAGATTGTCGGTGAACCAATGCTGGGCTCGTCCGCCATAGACATAGCCATCGACATCGTCGGCCGCCGGCACGAACTCATATTGGGCGATGAGATAGACATTGCCGCCGCCAAAGGCGCCGTCGCGCACGGGGCCCGTGGCGGCTGTCTGCCAGGAGAGCGGGGATTTGAGGATGGCGATGCCCTGCAGGTAGTCGAAGCTATAATCCTTGCCATATTGCAGGGTGCGGCGGCTGACCACCCGGCCGGTGACGCTATCGCGGATTTCTACGCTCAGGGTTTCCGAGCCCACGGTGATGTCCTGGCGGCGCAGGAAATAGGCGGAGCCGCCAGTGGCCAGAAACTCCTCGCGCTGCGGCAGGGTATCGGGCAAAGCCGCATAGGCGGTAACCTCGGTGCGCCGCTCGCCGAAGGATGTGGTGTCTTCGGAGCGGTAGAGCGCGTTGGCGCCATACAATGCCCGCTCCGAGCGCAGGAATTCGGTGCCGGTAATGCTGGTCTGGTAATTGCCCCACATCACATGGCTGTCGCCGCGTTCGAGCCGCACATAGAACTTGCCGCTGGTGGGCGCGTCCTCCACCAGGGTCGAATCGTCGCCATAGACCGGGTAATAATCATCGGGATCGAGGTGGCGCAGGAAGTCGCGCGGATTGCGCTTGCCGATATTGCCGAACAGCTCCTGCAATTCCTCCTCATCGGTATCGGCGGCGGCCGTCAGCAGATATTCGCCCTTGATCTTGCCCTTGACGTAAAAGGCCAGGCGTCCCTTGCTGTAGATGTCGTCATATTCGCCGGGCCGCACGCTTTCGATATGCTCGTCCCCGGTGCGCAGCCCGACGGTGACATCGGCCAGGGCGACATAGAACCAGTCATTGTCGGGAATATTGATGTCGCGGCTGAACTGCAGCCCGTCCTTGCCCTGATTGCCGGCAAGGGCGACGTCGACCTGGTGCTCGCCGGGCGGCAGAATGCGCTGCACGACGAAAGAGCGATCGGCATCCAGGGCGATGGTTTCGCCCAAGGCACGCACGGCATAGCCGTCCGGCACGCTGCGGCCATAGACAGTGACGGCGCCGCCATTGATCGGGATATTGCGCATGGCCGTGCGGTCATTGGAGAGATCAATCGTCCCCTGCCCGGCCGTATTGCCCACAGGCTTGACCGGGGCCGGCATTGTCTCGTCGAACCGCCCTTCGGCGTCATAGACGCGCAGCACGTAGCTCAGCGGCACTTCGCCCTGCGGCGGGGTCCAGCTGGCTGTGCCATTGATGTCCACCGGCAGGCTGATCACTGCCTGCTGGCCCAGCCAATTGGTTTCGCCAAGAATGCGAATCTCGGAACGGGCGATGAAGCCGGGATAATTGGACGCCGTCTCGAACGTAACCTGCCCGCCGCTGGGCCGGGCCAGCACGTTGAGAAGCGGCTTGGCTTCAAGGCCATCGAACTTGACCTGGATATCCACCGCGCTCAGCCCCAGATCGGTCTGGCGCTGCACATCGACCGGCCGGGTCTTGCCGCTCTCGTCCACGGTCTGGCCGTCAACGCTGATCATGAAGGGGATGCTGGCTCTGTCGGCCGGCGTTTCGGCTTCGGTATTCGCCCCGACCGGCAGGCTGCCGGTTGCGCTATTATTGGCAACCTTGCCATCCGCCTGGCTGAACGCGGGAGCGATCAACCAGGCATTTGCCACCAGGGCGGTGCTGGCCAGCAGCAAGACATGGCGCAGGCGAAAAGACATTCCAGTATTGATGATGGTGCTCATCGTCATAGCCCCGTCTCCACGCGCATTTCGATTTCCAGGCGGTATTGCCCCGACAGGCGCTCCCAGCGGTCGCGGATCAGGTCACTGACCTGCCGCAAGCGCTCCTCGGCCAGTTCGGGATCGGCGCCCGGGTCGATATAGGAGAGGCGCAAGACCGACTGCTCCTCGTCCAGCACGCCGATCAGCTGATCGACGCCCGCGGCCCATTGCGGCAGCAGTTCGGTGCTGCCCGGTTCAAACGCCTGGTCCTGCAGGTCCAGCCGCACCACCCGGCCGATGGCCACGCCAAAATCCAGCGAGGTCATCTTGCCGGCGGTCAGCCGCACCACGCGGGGATTTTCGGTGGTGAGCCGATAGCCCGATGGCAGGGTGCGCGGATCAAGCTTCATGATGAAGTTCGAGCCGATGCGCAGGTCGGGCAAAGCCGCGCAGGCGACATGGAAGCGGCCATGCGCATCGGTCGTCACCAGCCAGCCCTTGACCGTGGCGAGGCGCACCCCGGGCAAGCCCAGTTCCCCCTCGTCCTGGTAGCCATTGCGGTTCTTGTCATCGAACACCCGCCCGATGATCTCGCTGCAATCGAAGACCGGCTCGATCATGATCTCGACAGTCGCCGTGGCATCGGGTGCCAGCGGATTACCCGCTGCATCGGTGACACTGGCCCGATTGACATGCTCGCCCGGTCCAGCCGAGCTCAGCGCCAGCATCCGCAGCCGGATCTCGACTGCGGCATTGGCCGGCACATTGATGCCCTCGAACACCACGCGCCGCCCATCGATCACCGGCGTCGCGGCAACCCCACCAATGCTGGCGGAGCCTTCCACATACCGGAAGCCCGACGGCAGCGTATCCACGATGGTCAGCCCTGTGGCCGAACTGCCGGCATGGTTGGTCACCGTGATGGCAAACGGGGCTTCCTCACCACGCCGGATCTGCCGGCGCAGCGCAATCTTGGCCACCGAGATATCGCCCGACGCAGCGGCCGGGATGGTGACCTCGGAGCGGGCCGTGCTGGATGGCACATTGATCCCGTTAAAGGAGCCCTGGGCCCTGGCGGTGTTCTCGACGCCATCGGCGAGGCCGGCGGCATTGTCGATATCGGTCTGGTCGAGCACGTAAGTCGCCGTGAACGCCTGCGATTGACCGGGCGCCAATGTGACGGGGCGGGGCTCGAAGGTGGAGAGGCTATTGGCGGCGGGCCGGCCATTGAAGGTCGGACCGGCATCGAGCGGCCAGACATCATTGGCCGTCTGACCACCCTCATTGGTGATCAGGATCGTATAGGTGATGGTGTCACCCGGGCTGGCATTGCCGTCGCCATCCAGATCGTTGAACACGCCGGTCTTGACCGTGCCCAGGCTCACCGGCGAGGGCGGAATGGTCACCGTATCGGGCGGGCTGGTGATCGGCGGGCCCGAGGGCGGCGTGCCGGTGGCGGTGGCCGTATTGACCACTGAGCCGTTGTCGACATCGGCTTGGGTCGGCGTGTAGCGCGCCGTGAAGGTGAAGATCGCGCCGGGTGCCAGCGTTTGCGGGCCCTGGTCGATCGTGACCAGCGGATCTTCGACCATGACATTGGTCAGCGTCACCGTGCCGGTATTCCGCACCAGGAACGCGTAGCTGATGGTTTCGCCGGCATCGAGCAGGTTATCGCCATCCAGATCGTCGAGCGTACCCGTCTTGACCACGGTCAGCCCCGGGGTCTGGTCCGGCGGCACGGTGACCGTGTCGGGCGGGCTGGTGGTCGTGCTGCCGCCAGGGTCGGTGCCGGTGCCGCTGGCCGTGTTGACCACCGAGCCGTTGTCGATATCGGCCTGGGTCGGGATATAGGTCGCCGTGAAGGTGAAGCTGCCGCCGGGCGCCAGGGTCTGCGGACCCTGGTCGATCGTGACCAGCGGATCGTCCACGCTGACATTGGTCTGCGTCACCGTGCCGGTATTGCGGACCAGGAACGCGTAGCTGATGGTTTCGCCCAGATCGAGCAGGCCATCGCCGTCCAGATCGTTGAGCGTACCGGTCTTGACGATGGTGAGGCCCGGCGTCTGCTCGGGTGGCACGGTGACGGTGTCGGGCGGGCTTTCAGTGGTGCCGCCACCGGGTTCGGTGCCGGTGGCACTGGCCGTATTGGTCACCGCGCCAGTGTCGATATCGGCCTGGGTCGGCGTATAGGTCGCCGTGAAGGTGAAGCTCGCACCCGGCGCCAACGTCTGGGGGCTCTGGTCGATCGTCACCAGCGGATCGTTGACCATGACATTGCTCATGGTCAGCGTGCCGGTATTGGTCACGAGGAAGGAATAGCTGATGGTCTCGCCCAGGTCGATGAGGGCATCGCCGTCCAGATCGTTGAGAGTGCCGGTCTTGACCATGGTCAGCCCCGGGGTCTGCTCGGGCGGCACCACGACGGTGTCGGGCGGACTGGTGACCGGCGGGCCCGAAGGCGGCGTGCCGGTGCCGGTGGCGGTATTGGTCACCTGGCCGGCATCGATATCGGCCTGGCTCGGGCTATAGCTGGCCGTGAAGGTGAAGCTGCCGCCGGGCGCCAGGGTTTGGGGCGCCTGGTTGACCGTGACCAGCGGGTCATTCACCGTCACCCCGGTCAGGGTCACATTGCCGGTATTGGTGACGCGGAAGGTGTAGTTGATGGTCTCGCCCAGATCGAGCAAGCCATCACCATCGAGGTCGTTCAGCGTGCCGGTCTTGACGATGGTCATAGCCGGGGCCGGCGGCACATTGGTGTCGGTCGAGGTATTCGTGCTGGTGTCGGGATCGGGCGAGTCCGGCGGATTGGTGACGGTCGCCGTGTTGACCAGATCGCCGGTGAACCCGGCCGGCACGCTCATGGTGAGCGTATAGGTGGCCGTGGCGCCGACCGGCAGGCTGGCCGTGCTGCTGATCCCGCCCACCCCGCTCGCCGCGCCGCACACGCCGCCGCCGGCACCCACGCAGGTCCAGTTTGCCGTGGTGATGCCGGCCGGGAGCGGGTCATTAACTGCCGCCCCTTGCACGCCGAACGGGCCGCTATTGCTGACGACGATGGTGTAGGTGGTGTCGGTTCCCGGCGAATAGACGGTCTGGTTGTCGGTCTTGGTGATCGTCAGGTCGGCGGGGAAACCGAGCGGCGTGGTGACGCATTTGGCGCCATCATTGCTGCCCGAGCCCTGCAGGTTCGAGATCAGCGTGGCGGCGCCGGTCGTCACGTTGAACTGGTAGAAGCCGCCGCTGTTATTGCTGCCGAAGACGCCATTGGTGGCGCCGAACATGCCGCCGAAATTACCGGCGACCCCCGTCGGGCCGACGGCAGTGACATTGCCGTTGGCGGGATTGATGGCGAACAGGCCGGCGCCGTCGACCGCCGTGTAGAGCAGGCCATTGTGCCACCCCATGTCCAGGGTGCCGACACTCTGGCTCAGTGGCACTGGGGTAGCCGTCATTGTCGCCAGATTGACGCGGTAGAGCGTCGTGCTTGTCGCCACATAATATGTGCCGTCTGGCCCGATCTCACCAGAAACACTGCCACCGGGAAAACCTGTAATCGTGCCGAGGTTCGTCACGCTGCCGTCGCTGCCAATGCGAACCAGTGTGTTCGGCGTCGCCGAAATCTCGAGCCCGTAGATGTAGCCATCGGTAGGGTGCATCGCGATTGCGTTGTACTGGTTTGACGAGGTCGGCCCGACCGCGGCTACGACGAAGGGATTGGAGGCCGTGTCGAACTCGAAAAGACCGGACGGAACACCCTGCCCGAGATACATGGTCGCATTGCACGCGCCGAAGGAGGGCTGCGTGTTGTAGGTAACCGAGGTGCTGCCGGGCGGGTTGAGGCCTACAGACGAGGTGATGTTCGAGGCGTCGTTGGTGTAGGTTCCGGCGGTGGTCGATCTGACGGGGACGGTTGCCGTGCACGAGGCCAAGCCGGCCGTAAGATTGCCCGAGAGAGAAATGGCGGTTGCGCCGACAGGCGCGGTAAGGACGCCCGCGGGGCAGTTGGTGGCTATGTCGGCTGACGCCACCGTCAGGCCCGCTGGGAGTGTGTCGGTGAAGGACCAGCCGTTCTTCGCGCCCAACTCAGAAGTGTTCGTGATTGTAAAGGTCAGCGTCGTCACCCCGCCGACGCCAAGACTGGTCGGGGAGAAGGACTTGTCCAATTGCGGGGTCGCGTCGAGAATCCTGATATTGTCGAAGGCATGGTCGTTGCCGGTGCCGCTGCCATTGTTGTTGACCATCCGCACGCCGACCGAAGCGCCGCTGATCAGCACGGCTCCGTTGGAGGAATAGGTGCCGGTGTTGATCGCACCGCTTGCGGCTGCCCCGAGCGCCGGAACAGTTCGCGTCGTGCCGCTCGTACAGGCGTTGATCTGCGATCCCGCCGGGGTTGCGGCACCGCCGCCATCCAAAAGTGAGAACTGCAGCAACGGCGCAGATACGCCGCAGTTTACCGCTGCAACATCGACACTAAACGCCACAAAGCGATTGCTTGTGGCAAAGGCAATGTTCGTTGCTGTCTGGAACTCCACCAGACCGGCACCTGGATTGCCTGCGGTGAAGGCGGAGACGGCATAATTGCCTTGTGCGGCTGCCTGGCTCTGGCCGGTATGCATGCCCAGCGCCCACGAAAGCCGCTGCGTCATGTTCCAGGTATTCTGAGATACACACTCGGTCACCTGCGCCGCAGAGTTTACCGACTGGTTGGCCGAGGCGATCCAGCCGTTGCAATCTGTCAGCCAATTAGCATTGGCCGTATATGTTTGGCCGGACGCGCCGGTATAAGCATTGAGTTTGACGATCGGGGCGGGCCCGGGTCGATTCTGAAAATTCTCGGTGTAGATCGTCAATGCCAGCTGAGGAACCCCCGGGGTGCCTGGCGCTGCCATAACACCGGGACTGTATGCCGCCAAAAGCGCCGCCCCGACGACCAACATCGCCGCGGACGATCCGGCAACACGGCGCGCGACATCGCGCCAGGAAAATGGCTTGTGCATAGGTGGCCCCCAATAAGGTGGAACGTATTCCGCTGGCGGGGCCGCCGTCTGTCTTATGCCGTTTCGTTGCCAGGCATTACGCTGATCATCAGAAAGGTTCAGCGCGCTGCATCAATGCTCTGGCGAAGTCGCCCCCGACAACCGGAAACGTTTCCAGTCGGGAGCAAGGGAGCATATCGGTGAAAAGCCGTATTTCAGAATAATCCGGCTTTTTCAAAAAACTCCGGCAAATTTACAAGAAAACACCACTCGCTGGAACGGCTGTGGCGCAGCTGCCACACGCTCCGATAGCTGCCGGGCCCAGTGGCAGACCGCGCGGAATTTATCTACTTGTCCGCACTTGGGCGGGCGTTCGGCCGCGATAGCGTCGCATGGCGGAGGTCAGGTGGCTTTGGCTGGAAAAACCGCTGTAATGGGCCACTTCCTCGATCTTCATATTGCCCTTGCGGAGCAGCGTTTCGGCGAAGTCGAGGCGCAGGTTGAGTACATATTGATGCGGCGGCCGGCCAAAGGTCCGGGTGAAGCCATGTATGAAATGGCTGGGCGACAGGTTGCATACCGCAGCCAGCTCGGCGACCGACATCGGGGCGACAAAATTGGCGTGCAGAAACTCCTGCACCCGGCGCGCATTCTGCGGCGAAAGCCCGCCAATCCTGGTGCCTGCCGATAGCTTGGTGGTATCGGAATAGCTGCGCAGCACGTGCATCCCGAAAAACGTTACCAGCGAATCGACATAAAGCTCGTTGGGCGTGACCCGTTCCGTGAGCTCTGCCTTAAGGAGCCTGGCCATGCGCAGGGCTTCCTGATCAACCGTGCCGAAGGGCGGCGAGAAAAGTTCCACCTTGCCCAGGTCAGCCTCGTGCGCAGCCAATTCGAGCAGGCTTTCAGGCTTTATCGCGATGATGGCATTTTCTTTGGTCGATGCCCAACTGGAGCGGCTATCGACATTGGCGGGGCTGACGACGATCATGCCGGCCGGGGCATCGAAATGCCGCACCTTGTCGCCGCCGAAAGCCGCCGCCATGTTCGCCGAAGGGGCAAGCATCACAGCGATGAAATGTGCGTCCGCGCTAAAAGTCTGGGATCCCGGCGGGCGGGTCGAATGCACTGCGCCACCGCGGAAGGTAGTCACCCGTGGGCCGGCCTCAATGGGAATGGGCCGCAGGACATCGCCGGCTGGCGCCCCTTGATCAACTCCGAGCCGTCGCCGCGCCTCGTCGGAGTCATGTAGCATTCGGCGGCCCCTGTCCCGAGTCGTCTATGAGGTACGTTCCGCACCTTGGGGGCGATTCGCAACTTGTTTGGTGCAATCAAAGTTAGCTGTGGCCTAACGCAAAATTTCAAAACGCTGGGATCGCCGCAACCTTCCCACAGCCCGTCAATTGTGTATTTGTACATTTTATGGGGCGACGAAAATCGTCATACGTATCATCATCCTCGAACAAGCAAAAGTCTGCGCAGTTTTTTACGTCAACAATAGTTACCTATATTCGCTCCAGCGTATTTGTTAATATTTCTAAGGCAGCCGCTGTTCTATACAATAACGGTTTGATAGATATTTAAGCAGGCCGCTCATGCACGCAGATCGCCGTATCAACGGGCCTTTTTGTTGACGCGTTTTCGGCCAAGTTATTTTCGCATGCACATTTTGCATGACCGAGTTTCAGGAGCCGCGCCGCCGCGCCCATGGTGACTAGATACGACAAACGTCTTCAAGACGAAGATCTGTGGCAGGTCTATGAAATTTCGAGCGACCGCGTCATTGTGATTGCGGGCCATCCCTATGAGGGCATGGCCCAGCATGAAGCCGCGGAAATAGTAGCACTGCTGGAAAGCGGCGCTCTGCGCCCCGACGAAATTGCCGAAACGCCATTACCCACTGAGTCTGCGTCTCAGCACGCGAACCCCGCCGGCACCATAGCTGCCGCTACTGATCCGGTTCCGTCGGACAAATCTTAAAATCTGGCAGCTGCGGTCAGGAGGAAGCGTCAGTTTCGTTGCGCGTTGGCTGGCCAGGAGGCTCCGATGCGCTGGACCGGTGGCTGCCTATGCGGCAGACGACGCTATCATTTCGACGCCGATCCTGTTGCGGTCGGATTATGCCATTGCAACATGTGCAAGAAGGCGACGGGTGGCCCCTTCGCCATCCTGGTGCGCGTTCGGCAGGCCGATCTGCATTGGGAAGCTGACCCGCCGGCTATCTATCGATCATCGCCAATCGCCGTTCGTGGCTTTTGCCCGGACTGTGGCTCGCCGCTCTTGCTCGACTATGACGGCGACGCCTATCTGCGCCTGACTGTGGGCTCGCTTGACCACCCCGAACAGGTTGAGCCCGAGGGCCATTACGGCATCGAGAGCCGCCTGCCCTGGGTCAATTGCTGGGCAGACCTGCCGGGAGAAGAAACCCAAGAGCGGTTCTAGACCGTCCTACTTGCCGCGTTGCGCCTCGATGATACCGCGCAAGGTGGCGCGTTCGGCTTCGGAGAGAGCGGGTACGCCCGGCAGGCGCACGGCGCCAACATCCATGCCCATCATGGCCAAAGCTTCTTTCACCACGGTAACGTTCGATCCGTTCCGGTAATGGGTGCGCAATTCCTCGAACTGGGCGAGCCGGTTGATGAGCTTGCGGGCAGCCGCGAAATCGCCGCTGACCAGCGCCGCATGCACCTGCAGCGAGATTTCAGGGAAAACATTGACGAAGCCGGAGGTAAAGCCTTGGGCACCGATGGCGTAGAAGGCCGGGGCCCAGGCTTCGGCCAAGCCGCACACCCAGATTGCAGGCAAGTCTTCGGTGGAACGGATCACCTCGGCCAGCAGCATCAGATTGGTCGAGGCGAATTTGACGCCGGCGACATTTTCGTGCGCGGCCAGCCGGCGGAAGTCGTCGACCGAGAAGGTATCGGTCCGGACATAGGCGATGAATGGCACGCTCGAGGCGTCGGCCAGTTCCAGGAAGTAATCGGCTTGTGCGGCCGGGCCCGCAAAGGGGTCCATCGGATGATGCCCCATGATCGCGCCTGCGCCGGCAGCAATGGCATCGCGGGCCAGCGCCTTGGCTTCGACCAGCGAGCGGCCGACCGCCGCGCTGATCAGGCATTTGCCCTCCGCCGCCGCAATCGTGGTCGCATGCACCCGGCGGATTTCATCGAGCGAGAGCGAGAAGAACTCGCCGGTATTTCCGGCGGCCATCAGGTTGTGAATGCCAGCCCCGGCCAGCCGCGCAATCAATGCGGTGAGGAGCGAAATGTTCACCTCGCCATCGGCGCTATAGGGGGTTACCGGAACCCCTGAAATCCCTTTGAGGGCCGCCCGTACTGAAGCCATCCGATCGGTCACTATCGTAGTCCTTGCTTAGTCTTGAAACGAGATTGAGATAACTTTGGCCGGTCCGCAACACACGGCCCCACCTCCAGCCTGGAATGAGCGCCGTCGCGCATTGCCGCGGCAAGCGCGTGTCCGGCGAACAAAATGCGCACCAGAATGGCTTCCGAGGCATCACCGGGCGGCATCGTTCTTTCCAACAAATTCGCGGTCTCCAGTTGACGCGACAACCAGTATGTGAAATCTGATATACCAGATCTGATATGGTGTCGATGACAAACGAGCGCCGCTGGATCGAAAACGGGAGGAAAATCGATATGTATAGACGTCAGTTTCTGGCCGGCGTTGCCATGGGCGCTGTTGCCGCCGCGATGTACGGTTCGCCTGCCTTTGCGGCCACGCCGCCCGACCAACTCGTCATCGCCATCAATATGGGCTCGATGCGCGGCCTTGATCCGCATGAAGCCAACCAGATCGAATCCGCCGAAATCCTGGCCAATCTTTATGACCGGCTGGTCTATTTCGAGCCCGATGCGCTCAATGAAGCCAAGCCGCAGCTCGCCGAAGCCTGGACGATTTCCGAGGATGGCAAGACATTCACCTTCACCCTTCGCGAGGGCGTTACCTTTCACTCGGGCAATCCGCTGACGGCTGAAGACGCCGCCTGGTCGCTGGCGCGGCTGGTCAAGCTGGGCCTGGCCCCGGCCATCGACCTGCGCCAATGGGGATATAACGAGAGCAATGTCGACACCCTGATCCGCGCCACCGATGCGCGCACGCTGGTGGTCGAAACGCCCGAACCCTGGAGTCCGGGTCTGATCCTGGGCTCGCTGGCCAGTTCGGCCTGTTCGATCGTCGATCGCGCTTTCCTCGCCGACAAGGAACAGGATGGCGATCTGGGCCGGGCTTATCTGCAGGCGTCCGACGCGGGCAGCGGTCCCTTTTCGCTGCGCACCTGGCGCGCCAACGACATCATGATGGCCGACGCCTTCGCCACCTACTGGAACGGCGCTCCGGCCATGCGCCGGGTCATCATGCGGCACATGCCTGAATCCTCGGTGCAGCGCCTGCAGCTGGACACGGGCGATCTGGACGTGGCGACCCGCCTGTCCTCGACCGATCTCGATGTCTTTGAGAAGGCCGGCACAATCGATATCCAGAAGGTGCAGGGTTTTGGATTCTACTATGTCGCCCTCAACCAGAAGGACGACATCCTCTCGATCCCGCAAGTGCGCGAGGCCTTCCGCTACCTCATTGATTATGACGGGCTCGCCAGCACGATCATGCGGTATTATGGGCACAAGAGTCAGACCGTCGTTCCCGGCGGGTTGCCGGGCTTCCTCGACGACATGCCCTATAGCCTCGATATCGAGAAGGCGAAGGAACTGCTCGCCGAAGCGGGCTATCCGGATGGGTTCTCCAAGGTGCTCTATATTGGGCCGGGCACACCCTATTTCGAATTTGCGCAGTCGCTGCAGGCCAATGCCGCGAAGGCCGGCATCACACTCGATCTGCAGATGGGCGACTATCTCAGCCGCTTCCGTGAGCGCAATTTCGATATTTTCATGGGCCGTAGCGGCGAGCGCCTGCCCGATCCCCATGCCATCCTGCAATCCTATGCCACCAATGCCGACAACAGCGATGGCGCGCCACTGAGCGGTCTTCTGGCTTGGCGCTCGGCCTGGGATGTGCCCAAGGAATTGCAGGAACTCGTCGTGGCCGCTGCCCGCGAAACCGAGCCAGCGCGACGCGCCGAACTCTATGCCGAGGTCAACGCGCTTTACCTCAAAAGCTCCCCGGCCCTCATCACCTCGTTCGAGCGCTTCGACGTTAAGGCGGTGAGCAAGCGCGTCAGCGGCTATGTGGGCCACCCCACCTGGCTGACGCGCTGGGACACGGTCAGCAAGAGCTAGGCCAAGCGCAGGAGACCGACGTGAGCAGCCCTGAACTGACCGCACCGAGCCGCAAGGCCGCAGATAATCCGCTGCCCGACATCCTGCGGAAGATTGCGACTTCGGGTGCGGCAATCCTGACCACGCTGTTCGGTCTCCTGCTGCTGACCTTCATCATCGGCCGGATGATCCCGGCCGATCCGGTCCTCGCCATTTTGGGCGATAACTACGATCAGGCTGCCTATGACCGCGTCTATAGCGAACTGGGTCTCGACCGCTCGGTGCCGGAGCAGTTTTTCAGCTATCTCCAGAGCATAGCGCGCTTCGATTTCGGCCAATCCAACGTCACCCGCAATTCGGTGGCGGCGGATCTGGCCAGGGTGTTTCCGGCAACCCTGGAGCTAGCGATCCTGGCGATCGTCATCGGCACCGTTCTGGGCGTGCCGCTTGGCATTGCCTCAGCGGTCAAGCGCGGCACCTGGGTCGACCATCTCGGGCGGATCGTGGCGCTGCTCGGCTATTCGGCGCCGATTTTCTGGCTCGGCACCATGGTTATGCTGATCTTTTATGCGCGGCTTGGCTGGATACCCGGCGGCGGGCGCATCGATCTCTACAATGATGGCCTCGTTGTCGGCCCCACCGGCATGCTAATCCTGGACGCCCTGCTGGCGGGCGAATGGGAAGTGTTCTGGAGCGCCGTTCACCACATTGCCGCCCCTGCCCTGCTGCTGGGCTATGCCGCCATGGCCTATCTCAGCCGCATGAGCCGCAGCTTCATGCTCGAACAGCTCAACCAAGAATATATCCTCACCGCCCGCGCCAAGGGCCTGGGCGAGCGGCCGATCATCTGGAAACACGCCTTCCGCAATATCCGTGTCCAGTTGCTGACTGTGATTACCCTGGCCTTTTGCGGGCTGCTTGATGGCGCCGTGCTGATCGAGACGGTGTTCGGTTGGCCCGGCCTGGGGCAATACCTGACCGCGGCGCTGTTCTACGCGGATATGAACGCCATTCTGGGCGCGGTGCTGCTGATCGGGCTGATCTCCATCCTCATCAACCTGCTGACCGACGTGGTCTATCGCTTCGTCGACCCGAGGACCCGCTGACATGAGCGTGACGCATAAATCCCATGGCCTGCGGGACTGGCTCCTCAACGAAGATTTCAGCTCGCCGGCCCAGGCGCGAGCCCATCAGGCCTATGTCACCTGGCTGCGCTTCAGCGCCAATCCGCTGGCTTTGGGCGGCTTGGTCTTCGTAATCCTGCTGACGCTGGCGGCATGGCTCGCGCCCTTTGTGGCGACGCATGACCCCTTGCAGCAGGATTTGGCGTGGGCGCTCTTGCCTCCCTCCGGGCAGAATTGGTTCGGCACGGATGAACTGGGACGCGATGTTTATTCGCGGCTGGTCTGGGGCGCCAGGACGACGCTCTATATCGCCATTCTCGTCACCGTGATCGTGGGCCCGATCGGCTTCGTCATCGGGGCGGCCGCCGGCTATGTCGGCGGCTGGGCCGACACGGTATTGATGCGCATCACCGACATTTTTCTGGCCTTCCCAAGCCTGGTGCTGGCGTTGGCTTTCTCGGCAGCGCTGGGGCCGGGCATTGAAAACGCTGTGATCGCCATTGCGCTCACCGTGTGGCCGCCGGTTGCCAGGCTGGTGCGCGCTGAAACGCTGACCTTCCGCAAGGCCGATTTCGTGGTCGCCGCCGAGCTGCAGGGGGCGGGCGTGTTGCGCATCATGTTCCGCTACATCGTGCCGCTTTGCGCACCATCGGTGGTCATCCGGCTGACGCTGAACATGGCTTCGATCATCCTGACGGCTGCCGGCCTGGGCTTCCTCGGCCTCGGCGCGCAGCCACCCTCCCCCGAATGGGGCGCCATGGCCGCACAGGGGCGGCAATATCTGCTCGATGCCTGGTGGCTGACCGCCATTCCCGGCATGGCCATCCTGCTTGTCAGCCTGGCTTTCAACCTGCTCGGCGATGGCCTGCGTGACATTCTGGATCCCAAACATGCCTGATCAAGCCACGCCCCTGCTGTCGGTCCGCAATCTCACCGTTACCTTCCCATCGCTGCACGCCAGTGCGCCGGCCGTACGCGGCGTCAATTTCGATGTCGGTCGCGAAAAGGTCGGCATTATCGGGGAGTCCGGTTCGGGCAAGAGCACGACGGGACGCGCACTGATGCGCCTCCTGCCCAAGGCGACCCGTATCACGGCGGACCGCCTGCAGTTTCGTGGCGAAGAAATCCTGCCGCTCAGTGACCGGCGTATGCGCGAAATCCGCGGGCACAGCATGGCGATGATCCTGCAGGACCCCAAATATTCGCTCAATCCGGTGATGACCGTGGGCGAACAGATCGCCGAAACCGCAATCCTGCACGAAAAGCTGTCGCGGCGCGCGGCACGCGAACGCACACTGGAAATGCTAGAAAAAGTGCATATCCGCGAACCCGAGCGCGTCATGGGACTTTACCCCCACGAGGTCTCCGGCGGCATGGGGCAGCGCATCATGATCTCGATGATGCTGATCACCAGGCCGGCACTCATCATTGCGGACGAGCCGACTTCGGCACTGGATGTTTCCGTTCGCCAGCAAGTGCTGGCCATTCTCGACGAATTGGTCAGTGCCAACAATATGGGCCTGCTGTTCATCTCGCACGATCTCAACCTAGTGCGCAGCTTCTGCGATCGTGTGCTCATCATGTTCGGGGGCCGCATTGTCGAGGAATTGCCGGCCAGCCAGCTCGAACAGGCGTCACACCCCTATACGCGCGGCCTGCTGGAAGCCTTGCCCAGCCTGCTGCACCCCAAGGACCGGCTGGCTGTGCTGCGCCGCGATCCTGCTTGGGCGGAGGGCTAGACCGTGACCGACGACATGATCACCATCGAAAACCTCACCATCTCGTTCGGACGTGGCTCGAAAACCAGCCATGTAGTGCGCGGCATCGACATGGCCGTGACCAAGGGCGAGTGTTTCGGCCTGGTCGGGGAATCCGGCTGCGGCAAATCCACTTTGCTGGGGGCAATTGCCGGCCGAGTGAAGAACTGGCAAGGCGCCATCAGCATTGCCGGCGAACAGGTACGCCCCGAAAAGCGGAGCCATGCGCAATTGCGCCGCCAGCAGATGGTGTTTCAGGACCCGTTTGGCTCATTGCATCCGCGTCACACGATCGGCCGCATCCTGCTCGAACCGCTGGTCATGCACGCTATCGGGGACCGCGACGCTCGGGTGGAAAAGGCACTGGAGCAGGTCAGCCTGCCCACGCGCTTCCGGTTCCGCTATCCGCACCAATTGTCGGGCGGGCAGCGCCAGCGCGTCGCCATCGCCCGGGCGCTTATTCTCGAGCCGGAAATCCTGTTGCTCGATGAGCCGACTTCGGCACTCGACGTGTCAATCCAGGCGGAAATTCTCAATCTGCTCAAGGATCTGCGGGAACGCGCCGGCCTCACCTATGTGCTGGTCAGCCACGATATGGCCGTCGTCGCCCACCTCTGCGACCGCATCGCAGTGATGAAGGACGGGCAATTGGTGGAAATTTCCACCCGGCAGGCCATGATCGATAACGAGGTACAACATCCCTATACGCGCATGCTGCGCGAGGGGAGCCTGGGTTACCGGCCGCAGGGCGCTGCGATCACCGCATAACAGATGACGAATTTCTGGCCGCGCCCTTGCAGCCCGGCCCACTACAAGGAGACTGCCATGAAAATCGACCGCATGCGGGTATTCGTGACCCGGGACAAGGACCGGCCGCGCGTTATCGTGGCGCTGGACACCGATGACGGCCTGACCGGCTGGGGCGAATGCTACAATCACGGTCCCGACCTCGCGCTGCCCCCCATCCTCGACTATCTCTACAATTTCCTGGCCGGGCAGGATCCGTCGCGGGTCGACTATCTGGTCAATTACATGATCCAGCAATGCCGCTTCCCGCCGGGCGCGCTTGGGCTGGCGGCTATTTCCGGGCTCGATCATTGCCTATGGGACCTGGCGGCCAAGGCGCGCGGCGTGCCGGTCTACAAGATGCTGGGCGGAGAAGTGCGCGACCGCATCAAGGTTTATGCTGGCGTCTATACCGCACCCGACGTGCCCGCCGCCAAGGAGGAACTCGACCGCCTCAACACGGAATGGGGCTTTACCGCTTTCAAGCTCAGCCCGTGGCGGCTCGAGCTCAATAGCCATCGCTGGGGGGAAGTCGTGCGCACCTCGGCCGAATATTTCCGCCAGGTGCGCGAAGCGGTCGATCCCACCTATGAAATCGCCTTCGATGCCCATGCCAAGATTTTTGACGTCAAATCCGCCCGGCAACTCGGCAATGCCCTGGCGCCCTACGATCCCCTGTTCTACGAAGAGCCGCTCCGCCCCGAAAATATCGAGCTCTATGGCGATCTCAACCAGGGCCTGAACTGCACCCTGGCAACCGGGGAATCCCTCTACAATCGCAACGAATTCCTGCGCCTGCTGCAGGTCAAGGGCGCCGACCTCATCCAGCCCGACATCTGCGTGGTCGGTGGCATTTCCGAAATGCGGCGCATTGCGACCCTGGCGGAGGCTCATTTCGTGGGCGTCGCACCGCATAACCCGATGGGTCCGCTGGCCACCGCGGTCAATGTGCACTTCGCAGCCGCCCAACAGAACTTCAGGATCCTCGAATACCGCCTGCCCGTGGGCCAGTGCTATGTCTATGGCGGCACAGAAGTGGAAAGCCGCGAGGATGCCACCCGCTATGTGGTCGACCCTTATCTTCCTAAGGATGGCTACCTAGAACTGCGCCCGGATCGTCCCGGCTGGGGCGTCGAAATGGACGAAAAGGCCATGGGAGAGGACAGCTATGTGCATTGGCAGCGCCGCGTGCCCAAGCGCCCCGACGGCTCCTACGCCTTCGCCTGACCCAACAGGTGGGAGGCCCGGGCGGCCTCTCACCCCCTCCCGCGGGGAGCGATTGAAGTTTCGGCCAGCATTGGTGTCTGGTTTTAAAACCATGTAACATCCCATGCACCAAGACTTCGACGAATAGCGGGATTGCTCCTTCATGCGACAAGACAGCCGCCTGTCCCGGGTGCTGCATGCGCTCCTCCACCTGCATGGTATGGCGGCTCCTGCAACCTCGGACCTGCTCGCGAGCATGCTGGGAACGAACGCGTCCGTGGTGCGCCGGACCATGGCGGGCCTGCGTTCGGCGGGCATCGTTGCCGCGACCAAGGGGCATGGCGGCGGCTGGTCGCTGGCGCGTCCGCTGGACCGGATTTCGCTGCTGGAAATCTACCAGGCGCTGGGCTCACCCGAATTGTTCGCCATCGGCAATGATGAGGACGAACCCACCTGCCTACTGGCCCGGGCCGCGAACGCTGCGACCAATAGGGCTTTGACGGAGGCTCGCCAGCAGTTCGAGCTCTCCCTCAAGGCCGTCTCGGTCGCCGACCTCACCGCTGACTGGCGGCCGGAAATGGCCAGGCACTAACTATTGTTCTCAGCGCCAGAATCGCGCACCGATTACCTCCCGGCACTCAACCCATAGAAGGGGAGGCCGGGAGACATGGGGGTGATGATGACGGCGATTATTGCCGCGAGCGGCGTCAGCAAGACATTCCACCAGCCCAAACGCTTTTCCGGGCTGGGCGGGGCCCTCAAGGGCCTGTTCAATCGCGATTATACCGAAATCCACGCGGTCGCCGATATCAGCTTCACCATCGCGGCCGGTGAGGCGGTGGGCTATCTCGGGCCCAATGGCGCCGGCAAGTCGACGATGATCAAGATGATGACCGGTATTCTCGTGCCTAGCGGCGGCACATTGAGCGTACTTGGCCGCGCGCCGCACAGCCATCGCATGATCAATGCCGCCGAAATCGGCGTGGTCTTCGGCCAGCGCAGCCAGCTCTGGTGGGATTTGCCGGTGCGCGACAGTTTCGAGCTCAACCGCCATATCTACGACATTCCGGCGGCTCGCTACGCCGACAACCTCGCCTATCTCAGCGACATGCTGGCAATGGGTGGGTATCTCGATCGCCCAGTGCGCCAGCTTAGCCTGGGCCAGCGCATGCGCGCCGAGATCGCCATGGCGCTGTTGCACGATCCCAAGATCCTGTTCCTCGACGAGCCCACAATCGGGTTGGATGTGGTTGCCAAGGATGCGGTGCGCAAATTCCTGTCCAAGCTCAATCGCGAGCGTGGCACTACCATCATCCTCACCACCCATGACCTGCAGGATATCGAGGAAATCTGCCCCCGCCTCATCATGGTCGATGAAGGCAAGCTGCTGTTCGACGGCGAGGTGACGCGGTTGCGCGCTGCACTCGGTTCGCGCCGCCGGCTGACCCTGACCTTTGGCACCGATCCCGGAGCGATTACACTGGCCGGGGCACAACTGGTCAGCGACGAAGGCGCCGCCAAGCATTTCCTGCTCGACAGCGACGAGATCTCCATCCTCAACGTGCTGACCGAGCTCGGCTCGGGCTATGACCTCAGCGACGTGGCGCTCGAAGAGCCCGACATCGAGGAGGTGATCCGCACCTTTTACCAGAACAAGTCCAAATTGGCCGGGGCGTAGTCATGAGGGCGAGCGCCTATCCCGCTTTCACCGCCAATGCTTTCCAGGCGCGGCTGGCCTATCGCAACCAGGTCTGGGCCGGCATGTTCGGCGAACTGGTCTTCATCGTCGCGCGCATCGCCATCTGGGCGTCGGTGTTCGGCGCGGTCGGCACTGCCAGCGTCGACGGCGTGACCCTGCCGCAGATGATCACCTATGCCCTGTTGGCCGGACCGGTGCTGTATTGGGATTATTCCCGGCTGCTCAAGGATGTCGGCACTGCTGTCAAATCGGGCGATGTGGCGGTCTACCTGCTCAAGCCGCTGCATTATCCCGGCTATCTGCTGGCCAGTCACTTCGGCAACTTCCTGTTCGATCTTGTCGCGATCACCCTGCCGGTTGCGGCCGTTGTCGGTTTTACGGCGGGTCTCGTTGCTCCGGCCAGCCTGTTCCATGGCTTGGCTTTCCTGCCATTCTGGGCGCTGTCCTTCATGATGCTGTTTGTGCTCACCACCCTGTTGGGGCTGGCCGCCTTCTGGCTGATGACCACCGACTCGTTGGACTGGTTCTTCAACAGCATCATGACGCTGCTGTCAGGCGGGCTGGTGCCGCTCTGGTTCTTCCCCGGCTGGCTAGCGGCCATTGCCGGACACCTGCCCTTTGCCTGGGTCTCCTACTATCCGGCGGCCGTCTATATCGGAAAGCTGGGCGTGGCGGAGACACTGCTCTATTTCGGCATCGGCCTTATCTGGTTTGCCGCGCTCCTGCTGTGCCTGATCTGGCTATGGGGCCGGGCGCGGCACCGCCTCATCGTGCAGGGAGGGTAACGTCATGGCGCGTCTTCGCGTGATCATTCCCGCCCTCGTGCGGACCTTCATCAAGAGCAAGACCGAATATCCGGGTGCCATGATACTGGGCTGGCTGTCCCAGTTCGCAGCTTATGGCTCCATGTACACGGCCATCTCCCTCATCCTGGCTCGCTTCGGCGCGCTGGGCGGCTGGATCTGGCCGGAAATGGCCCTGCTCCTGTCGTTCCATCTCCTCGCCTACTCGCTTGGCGCCTCGCTCAGCTTCGTGCAGTTTCGGGAGATGGAGGAAAAGGTGCGCATGGGCACTATGGACGCCATTCTGGTCAAGCCAATTGGCGTCTGGACCTATATCGTTTTTTCCGGCCTCAACATCGGCTATGCCGGCCATATCGTGCTGGCCGTCGGGCTGATGGGTTGGGCCCTTACCCAGGTGGATATCGCCTGGACGCCACTGTCCTTGCTGCTATTTCTCGGGTGCCTCGTCAGCGCGGCCATGATCGTGGCTGCCGTGATGACCATGATCGGCGCCACGGCGCTGATCTGGGTCAAGTCCAACCATCTCTACCAGATTTTCTTCGGCTTCTGGGAGTTGGCCCGCTATCCCCTCACCATCTTCCCCTTGCCGCTGCAGGTGCTGATGCTGAGCGTGGCTCCCCTGGGCTTCATGAGCTATGTCCCGGTCGCAGTTTTCCTGGGCAAGGACGTGGCCCTGCTCGGCGCCTGGGCCGGCCCGGCGGCGCTGTTGGCCGGGCCGCTTGCTGCTGGTCTTGCCATGCTCCATTGGCGTTATTGCCTGCGCAATTATCAGGGTGCCGGCGGCTGATTACCGGAGCTCGTCCATCTCGATTTTTTCGACGTCGGTATAGTCGACATTGTCGCCAGCCATGGCCCAGATGAAGGTATAGGCGCCGGTGCCAGCGCCAGAATGGATCGACCAGGGTGGCGACAGCACGGCCTGCTCATTGCGTACGATCAGATGCCGCGTTTCAGTGGGCTCGCCCATCAGGTGCACGACGAATGCATCGGGCTTGAGATCGAAATAGAGATAGGCCTCCATGCGCCGGTCATGCACGTGGGCGGGCATGGTGTTCCATACAGAACCGGGCGCGAAACTGGTCAAGCCCACCACCAATTGGCAGGTCTTGACGCTATCGGCGTTGACGAATTGGAAGATGGAACGCTCGTTGGCCGTTTCCTGGCTGCCCAGGTCAAGCCGCTTGGCATCGCTCTGGCGGATCAACTTGGTTGGATGGCTCGCATGCGCCGGCGCGCTCAGCAGGTAGAATTTGGCTGGTGTACCGGCATCGGCCGAAGCAAAACTCACCTCGGCGGCGCCCATGCCGATATAGAGCATGTCGCGGGGCGCAATAGGATGGTCCGTGCCATCTACCGCAATCGTTCCGGCCCCACCGATATTGACCGCGATCAGCTCCCGTCGGTCGAGGAAGCCGGCCGTTCCGGTCGGCTTGATCGTCTCCAGCGGCAGCGCCTTGCCGCCTGGCATGGCCCCGCCCACCGCCATGCGGTCATAGTGGGTATAGGTCCAGTTGATGCCGCCCAGGGTGAACAATTCCTCGATCAGGAAATGCTCGCGCAGCTCATCGGTATTCATGGTGCCGGCGCTTACCGGGTCGATGGCAAAGCGGATGTCGAAATCGGTGGTCATGGTCAGTCCTGTTTGGTCGTGGATTGTTGGCGGAGCCGCTGGCGATAGCGTTCCTGGCTCAGCGACAGATGCTGCCGCATCGCCTCGCGTGCTGCCTCGGCGTCCTGCGCCGAGATGGCCCGAAGAATGGCGAGGTGCTCGCGTTGCAGCCCAGCCTGGTACTCATAGGACAACACGCTTTCGGTGCCCCATGGCGAGGCCACATCGCAGGGAATGGTCCGGCTTCCCAGCCCGTCCAGCACCTCGATGTAGAACGGATTGTTGGTTGCTTCGGCGATGGTCCGGTGAAAGGCAAAATCGGTCTTGCCGGTGGGAATGCCCAGCTTCAGCAATCGGCCGAACTCGTTCCATGCCTCTTGGATTGCCGCTTCCTGGCTGGCGCTGCGCCGCGTGGCGGCAAGTCCGGCCGCTTCGATTTCGATACCCATGCGCACTTCAAGCACATTGATGGCCACCGAGATCTTGTTGGATTTGTCCGCCCCGATCGAGTTGAACGGCGTCACCGCATTGGCGACCACGAACACCCCGGCGCCCTGCCGCGATTGCACCAGCCCATCGGCCGCCAGAGCCGCAATGGCCTCGCGCACCACCGTCCGGCTGACGCCGAATATGGTGGTCATCTGGTTTTCGGTCGGCAGCTTGCCGCTGGCATCGTATTCACCCGTGCTGATGCGCTTGCGCAGCGTGTCGATCACCAGATCCGCCAGCTTGGGCCGGCGCGCCGCGACAGCATCACTCCCCGAAAGGCTCATCGCTATCCCCTGAACAAGGCCGGCAGCCACAGCGACAGCGCCGGAATATAGGTCACCAGCCCCAATACGATGATTCCGGCCAGGTAGAACGGCCAGATGCTCTTCATCGCTTCCATCACGGTGATCTTGCCCACCGCGGCGGCGACGAACTGCACCGGCCCGAGCGGGGGCGTATTCAACCCGATGCCCAGATTGAGGATCATGATCACCCCGAAATGCACCGGATCGACGCCGAAAGCTTTGACCATGGGAAGGAAGATCGGGGTGGTGATGATGATCAGTGGACCCATATCCATGAAGGTGCCGAGCAGCAGCAGCACGACATTGATCATCAGCAGCACCAGCAGCGGGTCGGACGAGATCGTCGCCATTCCCGCCGTGAGGATCGTCGCCACTTTCAGATAGGCCATGAGCCAGGCAAAGGAGGCGGCCGCGCCGATGATAAACAGCACCATGGCCGTGGTGCGCACTGCGCCCAGCACTGAATGAACGAACTCGCTCCAGTTCAGCGAACGATAGACGACCAGCGTCACGAGCAGGGCGTAAAGCACTGCGATGCAAGAGCTTTCGGTCGCTGTGAAAATGCCCGAGCGCACGCCGCCGAAGATGATGACGATTAGCATCAGCCCGGGGATGGAGACGAGGAAGAAGTAGCCGGCTTTACGGAAACCGGGAAAGGGCTCGGTGGGATAGCCCCGTTTGACCGCCACAAGATAGGCTGTGACGCTCAGCACTGCTGCCAGCAGCAGGCCCGGAATGACGCCCGCCGTGAACAGGTCCGCGATGGAAATATTGCCGCCGCCTGAGAGCGAATAGATGATCATGTTGTGGCTGGGCGGCAGCAAAAGGGCGATTAATGCTGCCATGGAGGTAACGTTGACCGCGTAATCGGCGCCATAACCGCGCGCTTTCATTTGCGGGATCATGATGCCGCCCACAGCCGCGGCTTCCGCCACGGCCGAGCCGGAAATGCCGCCGAACAGTGTCGAGGCCGCGATATTGACCTGCCCCAGCCCGCCCCGCACATGCCCGATAATGGAGCCGGCAAACGAGATGATGCGCGCCGCGATGCCACCGCGCATCATCATGTCGCCGGCGAAAATGAAGAAGGGGATGGCCAGGAGGCTAAAGGCCGAGACGCCCGAATTGAGCTGCTGGAACACCACGATGGCCGGCCGGCCGAGATAGACGATGGTGGCGAAGCTCGCGATACCGAGGCAATAGGCGATCGGGGTGCCGATCACCATCAGCCCGGTGAATACGCCGAAGAGAATCCAATATTCCATAAAGGTCAGGCCTCGGTGATCGTCGGATCGACCGGGATGTCGTCGACCGGCTCACCAGCCAGGCGCAACAGAATGCGCTCGGCGGCGAACAGGCACATCAGCGCGCCCGAGATCACAATGGGGAAATAGGTGAAGGCGGTGGGCAGGCCGAGCACCGGGATACGGGTCGACCAGTAGCGCACCGCCAGTTCGCCACCATAAAAAGCCATGCCGAAGGCAAAGCAGAACACGGCGACATCGCTGATAGCCCGCAGCCACGGCTTGGCTGATGGCGGCAGCACGTAGAGCAGCACGTCGAAGCCCATATGGAAATTCTCACGCACGCCTACGGCAGCGCCGAGAAAGATGAACCAGGTCATGATCATGATCGATCCCGCCTCGGTCCAGGCCGGCGACTGGTTGATCACGAAGCGCATGAACACCTGATAGGCGACGATGGCGGTCATGGAAACGAGGCCGACGCCGGCAATCCAGAGCATGGCGTTTGAGAGCTGCCCCAGCACGCGGCTGGTCGGCATAAGCCAGGATTTCATCTTCAGTCTCCAGCATTGGCGCTGATGCTCGCGGGCCTCGATCAGTTCCCTCCCCTCAAGGGGGAGGGAGCCCATCGTGGCGGCCCAAGATTGGTGCAGACCTTGCCAGCTAGCCCTCAGTTGCCTGAATACGGGCGACCAGGTCCTGCAGCTCGGGATCGGTCACGTATTTCTCGTAGACCGGCTTCATCGCTTCGATGAAGGGCGCCTTGTCGACTTCATTGATCACCGCGCCCAGCGCTTCCACCTTGGCCTTGGATTCCACTTCCTTGGCGGCCCACAACTCACGCTGCTTGGCGACCGATTCCTTGGCTGCTTCGCGGAACAGCGCCTGGTCTTCCGGTGTCAGCCCATCCCAGACGATCTTGGAGATGACCAGCACTTCGGGCACCATCAGGTGCTCGTCGAGCGAGTAAAATTTGGCCACTTCGGCGTGGCCGGCAGTGTCATAGCTGGGGTAATTGTTCTCGGCCCCGTCGATGACGCCGGTCTGGATGCCCGAATAGACTTCGCCATAGGGCATGGGCGTGGCATTGCCGCCAAACGCCGCGACCATATCAACGAAAATGTCGGACTGCATGACGCGCATCTTCATGCCCGCCATATCGGCCGGCGTGTTGATCGGCTTTTCGCTATTATAGAACGAGCGGGCGCCGCCATCGTAAAAGGCCAGCGCCACCACATCCACGGCGTCGAACGCGGCCAGGATTTCTTCGCCGATCGGACCATCCAGTACGGCATGGAAATGATCGGCGGAGCGGAAGATATAGGGCAGTTGCGTCACCGTTGCTTCGGGCACCTGGGTGCCGAAGGCGCCGATCGAGATGCGGTTGAGATCGATCACACCAAACTGGGTTTGTTCGATCGTGTCCTTTTCTTCGCCGAGTTGGGCGGAGTGAAACACTTCGACCGAATAGCGGCCGCCGGTCTTTTCGCTCAGCAGCTCGCCGAAATGCTTGACCGCTTCGACCGTCGGATAGCCGTCCGGATGGGTATCGGACGAGCGCAGCACCGTCTGGGCGCTGGCGGTCGAGACCATCAGGGTTGCAGCGACGAGCGCCGTCGCCGCCAGTTTAGGCAGTTGAAACATGGTATCCTCCCTCATGCATGTCCGCGCCGACCTCGTCCTCCACGACAAGCCGGCGCCCCTCCTAGATGGCCAGCGCCAAGCGCTCGGGACTGCGGAGGAAACTGTCAAGAATGCGCCGCCGAAGTCAACATACAAAGTCCCTCGACTTGTATGATGAATTGCGACAGCTAAGCCGGTCCATGAATGCCATTCATAGGATCAACAAAAATAACCATACTAATCAGGACGGGAAGCGGTCCTATCTTTGTAGCCAACACGAGGAACTCTGATGAAAATTCAACGCGCAGGCTCGCAACCGTCCGCCAAAGGACCCAGCGACTGGTTTACCGGCACCGTCAGGATCGACCCGCTTTATGGGGTCGAGGCTCCCAGCGACATGGCGGCCAACATAGTGACCTTCGAGCCCGGAGCGCGCACGGCCTGGCATATCCATCCGCTCGGGCAGACGCTCATCATTCTGAGCGGGCGGGGTCTCGTGCAAAAAGACGGTGGGCCGATCGAAACCATGTTGCCCGGCGATGTGGTGCGATTTGCGCCCAATGAGAAGCACTGGCATGGCGCCAGCCCCGACACTGCCATGAGCCACATCGCCATCCAGGAAGAACTCGACGGCAAGGTCGTGGAATGGATGGAACAGGTCAGCGACGAACAATATAGCCGCTGAATTTTTGGCCGGTCATTCCAATAGCGTGAGGAGAAACGACATGAAACAACGACAACTTGGGTCCAGCGGCCTGCAGGTTTCCGCCATCGGGCTTGGCTGCATGGGCATCAGTCAATCCTACGGCGTGCCGCTGGAACCTGCGGAAGGCGTCAAGGTCATTCGGGGCGCCTTCGAGCGCGGGATCACTTTCTTCGATACGGCCCAGGTCTATGGCCCCTATACCAATGAGGAAGTGGTCGGTGAGGCCTTGCAGCCGATCCGCGACCAAGTGGTGATCGCCACCAAATTCGGCTTCAACATTCCCCAGGGCGGCGGCATGGACAGTCGGCCCGAGCTCATCCGCTCCACGGTCGAGGACTCCCTCAAGCGGCTGCGGACGGATTACATTGACCTGCTCTATCAGCACCGCGTCGATCCGAATGTGCCGATGGAGGATGTCGCCGGCACGGTCAAGGAACTGATCGCTGAGGGCAAGGTGAAGTATTTCGGCCTGTCCGAAGCCGGCGTCGCCAATATCCGCCGCGCTCATGCCGTGCAGCCGGTTTCGGCCTTGCAGAGCGAATATTCGCTGTGGTGGCGCGAGCCGGAGGAGCAAATCATCCCGGTGCTGGACGAACTCGGCATTGGCTTTGTGCCATTCAGTCCGCTCGGCAAGGGCTTCCTCACCGGCACAATCGATGCCGGCACCAGCTTTACGCAAAACGACTTCCGCAATTCGGTACCGCGTTTCAGCGAGGAAAACCGCGCGGCCAATCAGGCTGTCATCGATACTCTCGCTGGTATCGCCAAGGAAAAGCAGGTGACGCCGGCCCAGCTCGCGCTCGCGTGGGTGCTGGCGCAAAGCCCCAGCTTTGTGCCCATTCCGGGCACGACCAAGCTGCATCGCCTTGATGAAAATATCGGTGCGGCGGCGATCGAACTGTCGGCGGAGGATCTTGCCACGATAGAGCGGGCCTTTGCCGGTATCGCGGTTCAGGGCGAACGCTACCCACCCCAGCAACAGGCGCGGATTGATCGATAGGTAAGCTCAGGCTCCGCTCCCTGCCCGGTTGGCGCGCACGATCAGATAAATGAGATAGGGCGCGCCCAAGGCTCCGGTCACCACGCCGACCGGGTAACGCGTCGGCAGCAGGAACTGGCCGGCATAATCGCCCGCCAGCACCAGCATCCCGCCAACCAGCGCGGCGGGGATCAGCAGCGAGCCGCGCGGCCCCACGATGCGGGCGGCGATCGGGCCGGAGAGAAAGGCAACGAAGGCGATCGGGCCGGTTATCGCTGTAGCCGTAGCAATTATGCCGACAGCAGCGATGATCACAATGACCCGCGTGCGGCCGACCTGAACGCCCAAAGCGGCGGCCGTATCATCGCCCAGCCGCAGCAGCTCAAGCTCGCGGGTGCGGCTGAGCAGCAAGCCGCCGAAAACCACCAATGCGCCAAGAAGCGGCAGCGCCTGGCCGAGTTGGGCGCCATTGAGACTCCCAGTCAGCCAGCGCTGCGCTTCCTGCAAGTTCCAGTCCGGCGCCTGGGACAGGATATAGGTAATCATGCTTTCCAGCATGGCCGAAATGCCGATGCCGATCAGGATCAGCCTTGTTCCGCCCGCGCCTTTGCGAAAGGCCAGCGCATAGACCAGCAGCGCGATGGCCAGGCCAGCGATGACCGCGAACAACGACACCACTGGCCCGTTCAGCGACAGCACGACAATGGCGAAAACGGCGGCGGCGCTGGCGCCGGAGCTGATGCCGATAATGTCCGGACTGGCCAGCGGATTGCGCAGCATGATCTGGAAAGCGACGCCGCCCAGCCCGAAGCTGAGCCCTGCGAGGACCGCAAGTACCGCCCGCGGCAAGCGCAGTTGTCCCACAGTGAAGCTGGCGCCGCCCACCTGCTCGCCCATCAGCACGCGAATGACGTCGCTTGGCGGGGTGAAGGATTGGCCCAGCGACAGGGTCAGCGCGAAGAGCACCGCCACCAGGGCCAGCAGAATGGTGGTCACCAGCCGATGGTAGCGCAACTGGCGAGCGCGCGTGGCGGTCAACGGCATTGTCACAGTTCGCGGATCCGCTGCTGCATCACCACCCAGACGAAGAATGGCGCACCGATAAAGGCCGTGACGATGCCGACATCAAGCTCGGCGGGCCGGGCGATGATGCGCCCGGCAATGTCGGCAGCCAGCAGCAGGGAGGCGCCGCCCAGGGTGGAAAACGGCAATAGCCAGCGATAATCCGGCCCGACCAGCAGGCGGCAGAGATGCGGCACGACCAGGCCCAGAAAGCCGATGGGTCCGCACACCGCCGTCGTAGCCCCGCAGAGCAGAATCGCGCCAAGCGCCGCCACTGCGCGGGCCAGGGCTACCCGCTCGCCCAGCCCGGCCGCCAGGTCGTCGCCCAGGGCCAGCGAGTTCAGGCGGCGGGCCGAAAGCAGGCCGATGGCGAGGCCCACCGCCAGGAACGGCATGACTGGCAGAATGCGCTCGAAGGTGGCCCCGCCTACCCCGCCGATCTGCCAGGACCGGATGCCTCCAGCGATGTCGTTGCGCGGCAGCACCACGGCCGTCACCAGCGACGAAAAGGCAATCGAGGTAGCGACGCCGGCCAGCGCCAGCTTGAGCGGCGTCGCGCCACCGCGTCCCATTGAGCCGATAGTGTAGACAAAGGCCGTCGTCAGCCCGGCGCCGGCAATCGCAGTCCAGATATAGGCATCGGCCGAGCTGATATTGAACCAGGCCACGCCGATGACGACCGCAAGCGAAGCGCCGGTATTGACCCCCAATATGCCGGGATCGGCGAGCGGATTGCGCGTTACGCCCTGCATGACGGCACCGGCAAGCCCGAGCGCCGACCCAGCCAGCACGGCCAGCAGTGTTCGTGGAATGCGCAGCGCGACCGCCGCTTGGCCGATCGTGTCCTGCCCGCCAGCCAGGGCCGCGGCAATGTCGGCCCAGGCGACGTCACGCGAACCGATGGTGACCGACAGAGCGCCAAGGCCGCCGAGGAGCACCACCAGCGCCACGAGCCATAGGCTGCGCAAGCCATTGGACCGCCCGGCGATGGATCGCCGGACAGTAGGATGCAGGCTGGGTGCCGTCATTGGGATTTCTTGGCCGCCTCGGCGAGCAGGGTCAGATAGTCATCGAGCACCCAGGAGATCGACAGCGGTGTCGGATTGGCTGCCGTGCCCACAGGATTGCCGCCCAGAATGACCAATGCGCCATTCGCCACGGCCGGCATTCTGGCCAGCAGCGGGTTGGCCTTGAGTGCGTCCAGCAACTGCTGGTCACCATAGGTCACGATGATGTCGACATCGTCGAAAGTGTCGATCCGTTCCGCGCTTACCGACCCCGAATACTTGCCCGGCGCGGTAGCCTCGACAACGCTTTGCGGCGAGGCCATGCCCAGATCGGCGAAGAATTTTACCCGCGTATCATTGGTGGTGTAGAAGTTGATGGCGCTGAGATCCGACGCATTGAGATGGGTGGCGAACAGCGCCGCCCTGTCCTTGAGTTCGGGATGGCCGGCGACCGCAGCCGCAATCTCGGCCTCGATGCTTGCGATCAGCGCTTCGCCTTCAGCGGACAGGCCCAGCCCCGCACTATTGAGGCGGATCATGCCGCGCCAATCGGTGGACCACGGCGCATCGGGAAAGGCAATGACCGGCGCGATCTGGCTCAGCGTGTCGTAGTCGGCCTGGCTGAGCCCGGAATAAGCGGCCAGGATCACGTCCGGCTGGGTGGCAGCGACGGCCTCGAAGTCAATGCCATCACCCTCGTCGAACAGCACGGGTGTGCCGGCGCCGAGTTCGGCCAGCTTTTCGGCGACCCAGGGCAGAAGTCCATCACCATCGTCGTCGCCGAAATTGGCGCGGGCAAAGCCGACCGGCACGATGCCCAGTGCCAGTGGAACTTCGTGGTTGGCCCAAGCCACCGTCGCCACCCGTTCGGGCTTTTCGGCAATGACCGTCGTGCCCAAGGCATGCTCGATGGTGATCGGAAAAGCCGGACCGTCCTGTGCCGAGGCGGACGCAAGGGTGAGGATCGATAGGCATGCCGCAACCAATGGTGCGGAAAAGCCAAACAGCCGCAGCATGAGGCAAGGTCTCCTGATATCAAAGTGGACTTTCAATTTCAGGTTTAGATCGGCGCCGTCAACCGCAATGCTTACCGCCCGATGAACAAACGCAAATCTCCCATGGTTTCGTACAAAACCGCCGGATTTTACAATACCAGACAAATACAGTCAGGTTACTAGCACAGGCCGGCCCACCGCGCCGAACAGGATGGCGACACGGTCGCTGCTGTAGCCACACCAAATTCTGGAATTGAAGATGACCATCAGGGATGCCAGCCGAGCCCGCTATCGAAACGCGATGCTTTTGGGATGCACGGCGCTTGTGAGCATGGCGCCCACCATTGCGTTCGCCCAGGAGGCCGATGATCCGGCCACGGTGACGGTGCTGCCGACCCTCGTGGTCAATGTGAGTGGCGTGGGTACCGACGATGATCGCAATTCGATCGTGGCGACGACCACGACCAGCGGCGGCAAGATCGCGGCGCCGCTGTTGGACACGCCCGCCTCGGTTTCGGTGATTACCGCCAAGGAAGTCCAGCAGCGTGACGCGCAGACGACCGAAGAAGTGTTGCAATATACCGCCGGCGTCAGCACCGATTTCTATGGCTCGGACGACCGCTTCGACTTCTTCAAAATCCGCGGGTTCGATGCCTATACCTATCGCGATGGGCTGGTGATCGGCGCGCCCTTCGGCGGTGTCCGCGAGGAACCCTATGCCTTCGAGCGCATCGAAGTGCTCAAGGGCGCCAATTCAACGACGTTCGGCGTTTCCGACCCCGGCGGCGCGGTCAATTACGTCACCAAGACCCCCAAGAACGAAAAATTCGGGGAGGCCTACATCTCCGGTGGGGCATTTGGCACTGCCGAAATCGGTGCCGACTTCGGCGACAACATCACCGTGGACGAGACGCTGTCCTATCGCCTTACCGGCAAGGTGCGGGTGGGTGATGGCGAATATGATTATTCGCGCGACGAGACGCAATTCATCATGGGCGGCCTAACCTGGCGCCCCACCGATGCAACTACTCTCACCGTCGTCTACGACCATTTGAGCAAGGAAGGCGTGCCCGGCAGCGGCGGCCATCCGGTGGCCAGTGATTTTGACCGCGACGTCTTCTTCGGCGAGCCGAACTACAATTTCCGCGGCGTGGATCGGGATACGCTCAGCGTGATGCTCAGCCACGATGTCGGCTATGGCCTGAGCTTCAGCTCTAATGCGCGCTACAGCAATACCGCCAGCGATTTCGGCTATGCCTACATTTCGGCCACGCCGACCAATGGCTCGACCCTGGCCAGCCGCGCCTTCTTCGGCAACGAATCCACCCGCGAAAACTTCGTCATCGACGGGCGCGTTCAATACGAGGCCAGTTGGGGCATGGTGGACAGCACCACCCTGGTCGGCCTCGAGCACAATTCCAGCTATGCCACCAACAAGACCTATTGGGGCCCGGCGCCCAGCATCGATTGGCTGAGCCCGGTCTATACCGGCGCACCGGGATCGGTGCCGCTGATCGGCAGCACGACGAACGATCAAAGGACCAATGCCGCCTATGTGCAGCAGGACCTGACCTTTGACCGGCTGACGGCGACCATCGGGTTGCGCAATGACTGGATGGATGTCGACCAGACCAACAACCTGACCGGCGCGTTGACCGCGGCCGAATTCAGCGAATTCACCAAGCGCGGTGCACTGACCTATAAGCTCACCGACGAGCTTGCGGCTTATGTGAGCTATGCCGAGTCCGCTGTTCCCGCATCGCTGTCGGTCGAGCCCGAGCGCGGCGAGCAGTGGGAAGCCGGTATCAAATACCAGCCCGATGCGTTCCCTGCCCTGTTCAGTGCCGCGGTCTACGACCTGACCAAGAGCAATATGACACGCACCAATCCTGCGACCCTGATACAGGAGACCATTGGCGAGGTGCGGGTGCGCGGCATTGATCTGGAAGCCAAGGCGGAGGTGATGGAAAACCTCAGCCTGACCGTTGCCTATTCCTACATGTTGTCCGACATTGTCGAGAATGGTACCGGCGGCAATGAGGGCAACGAATTGTCCTTCGTGCCCAACCACATCGCTTCGCTGTGGGTGGATTATACCCTGCCCAGCAATGGCGTGATCGGCGACATGACCTTCGGGCTCGGCGCACGCTATTCCGGCTCGTATTTCTTCAACGACGCCAATACGCAATCGGCCGGCAGCAGCATCGTGTTCGACGCCGCCTTCAACTACAAGGTGCAGGACAACACCACGCTGCAGCTCAATGTCAGCAATATCTTTGACGAAAAGCACGTGGCCTATGGCGGATTCGGCGCCGATTTCTACAATCCCGGCCGCACCGTGACCGCGACCTTGCGCCAGACCTGGTAGGTTCTTGTCCCACCCGCGACCCGCGTGGGTGGGACAATCTTCGGCTTAGCGCGTCTGAATGCGACGCCAGGCTGCCGGGGTTTCCCCCGCAACTTGGCGGAACACCTTGGTCAGGTGCGCCTGATCGGAAAAGTCGAGCTGCGCTGCGATATTGGCCACGCTCAGATCGCTTTCCACCAGCAGTTTCTTGGCAAGCTCGACGCGCTTTTCCAACTGCCATTGCAACGGGGTCTTGCCCGTCGTCTGCTTGAAGACCGTGCTGAACCAGCTCTCGGACAGGCCGACGGTACCGGCCATCTCCGCCACGCTCAGCCGGCCATTGCCGCGTGTATTGAGACGCACCATCAACTTGTTCATCTGGCCCTGGGTCAGGCGCCCCTCATTCTGCTCGCTGCGCTCGGCCGGAATGTCGAGCAGGCCGGCAACGATGCTGTTGGCAAGGCTTTCGGCATAGATGGCATGCCGTGAGGGCGCCGCAATTTCATCGACGAGCAATTTAGCCAGCGTTTCGATCGCCTCGATATCCTCGATTTCTACTGGACTGCGCAGCGCCGCCAGCGCCGCAGACCTGCCCAGCGAAGGCGCGAGGAACCGCAGCAAACGATCCTTATGCATATGCAGATTGAGATGCGTCACCCGATGGGTGGCCTCGATATTGGTCCACATGGGAACGCCGGCGGGAATAAAAATCGCCCGTGTCATCGGCCGGTATTGCTGGGAAAAATCGCCACTCTGATTGGAAATCCGGACACTGTCGGACACATCATTGAAGAAAATCATGATGCGCGGATCGTCTGCCAAATAGTATCCGCGCGCGCCTGACTGGCAGTCGGCCTCCCAGAATGCGCCCATCAACCCATCAAGACAGCGCCACTTGACCGGCGCGACCACATTGATCCCCTCGGTGTGCCAGGTCATGGAAGGCCAGAAGTGCAAGGTTGGATTGATCCTATTGAATTTAGAGGGCCCGCGAAGCCGCTGCAGCCAGCGGACGTCCAGCTATAATAGGAGTTTTTCTATCATCTTTTCTGGTCATTGCAAAGAATACGCTACGTCCATTCCTTCGCGCCCGTGAGGCGGGGCGGCCAAATGCTGGCCGTCCCGTGCCCAGGTTAAGAGAGCGGCAGGGCGAATGCGGCAGCGATGCCCTGGGCGAACTTGCCAGACATGCCCTCATAGGCCGTGTTCGTCATTGCAATGAATGTGCGCTTTTTGGCGAAGTCGATGCCCCATGTGTGGCCGTAGGTACCGCCCCAAGTCGCCGACCCTGTGCTCCATTGGCTGCCGGCAGCCGCAGGGTCGACCAGGGTGGCGCCCAGCCAGGAAAAGCCCCAACCCGGCCCCATTGCCTCCGCGCCGGTCCGGACTGTCCGCGCTGCCTCGCGCAAGTCCTCACTCAGGAAAGTGCCGGCACGGTAAGCCTCAAGCAGGGTGAGCACGTCGCGTGCGCGACCAGCCATGCCAGCGCCACCCGAGGGCCAAGCCGCCGCGTCCCGAATGCGCTCCGGATCAAAGCGCACGCCCGGACCTTCGATATAACGCTGGGGCAGTTCCATGCCGACACCCATCCGCACCGGTCCCGATGCACCGTCATGATAGGGAACAGCAATGTTCGCATCGGGCCAATGAAACGCCGCACCCAATCGCAGTGGTTCAGTGACGAGTGCAGCGATCGCGCCGTCAAGCTTCATGCCGGTGATGGCCTCGACCACACCGCCCAGCACATCGGTCGCAACGGAATAGCGCCAGCTCTCGCCTGGGCGCTGGTCCAGCGACACGCTCGCAATGCGGGCGAGATTTGCTGCAAACGGGTCCCGGTTTTCATCCAGTCCATCCGAAACACCGGCGCGGGCATAGGGCCCATCCGCGGCTTGCTGGAAGCGGTAGTCGAGACCTGCCGTGTGTGCCATCAAGTGTTCGACCCGGATATCCGCGAGCGAGCCATCGGCCAGGCGTGGGGCGAAGTCTGGCAGATATTGCATCACCCGATCATCAGGCGACAGGCGCCCGGCTTCCACCAGTTTCAGGGCGGCCATGGTAGTAAAGGGCTTGGTGACGGATGCGAACCGGAACGGCGTATCGATCTGCATCGACCGGCCTGCCTCGCGGTCGGCATAGCCCGCCGCCCGTTCGTGGACGATCTTGCCGTCTTCGACGACAAGCACCACGCCACCGGCGATGCGCGCTTGGGCAAGTGCATCGTCAATCGCGACATCAATCACGTTTGACAGGGTCGAAGTTTCTAATTGTTGGCTCATTGGTAGGCTCCAGGGCAAAATGATATGCCCTAAATGGCCCGCCTTGATCGTGAAGTTGAGCTGAGCCATACTTCAAGGGCCTTGAAGCACGGTTTAACGATGCCCCCTGATCTTCTTTCGTTGCTGCCGGCATTCCGCATGGTCGCGACCGCAGGCGGTTTCACCGCCGCGTCCGGCCGGCTTGGCATAACGCCGTCGGCGGTGTCGCAAAAAATCCGGCAGCTCGAATCCCTGGTCGGCGCCCGGCTGTTCGAGCGCACCAGCCGCAGTATCCGGCTGACCGAGGCCGGCCGCCTGCTGCTGCAGGATACCGACCGGGCTTTTGGTGATATCGCCGAAGCGCTTGATCGGGTGCGGACTGCCGGCCGCCGGCCCGCCGGGAATTTGCGGATCAACCTGTCGCGGCTAGCAGCGCAGTTCTGCATCTTGCCGCGGTTGGCAGATTTCGTGCGGCGCTATCCCGACGTCAACGTGGAACTCGCGACGGATGACCGACTGAGCGATATCGTTGCCGGTGGGTTCGACGCGGGCATCCGGTTTTCGGACACTCTGGAACTTGACATGATCGCGCGCCCTATCGGTCCAGTTCTGCACCGCCGGGTGCTGGCTTCGCGTGCCTATCTGGAGGCCGCAGGCATTCCCCAGCACCCCAATGATCTGGCGAGCCATCAGGTGATCCGCTACCGATTTCCGGGCAGCCAGCGGCTGGAGCCACTGACCTTCAATGTGGGCGATCAGGTCGTGCGCCTCGATCCGCCGCCGCGGCTGGTGTTCGACGACAATAATCACTTCGACTTCGCCGTTCGCGCGGGTCTGGGTGTTGCCCAGCTCTATCGAACGACGGAAATCCCCGCCAACGAGTCCGACGAACTGGTCGAGGTGCTGCCCCAATTTGAGCCGCGTCCGGCTCAATTCCAGCTCTACTATCCCACGCGCAATCAGCCGCCAAAGCTGCGGGCCTTCATCGACTGGTTTTGCAGTTAGATTCCCGCACCGGTGACCAAGGCGTCGCGTAGCGGCAGGTTGCTGGTGTTGCGCAAGTCGAGATCGGCTTCGATATGGTCGATATGGGTGAGCAGCAGCTTGCAGGCGCGTTCCCCATTGCCCTGTTCCAGCGCCGCCAGGATATTGCCGTGGTCACTGTGGCCGCAACTGGAGGCGCCGGAATTGCCGTAAAGCGCGATGACCAGGGAGGAGCGGGCGACCAGTTCCTCCATGAAACGCAAGAGGATGGCATTGCCCGCGACCTTGGCGAGCAGCAGGTGGAAATCGCCCGAGGCATGAATTTCGGCGCGGCGAGCGGTGGGACCACGTTGGTTGAGCAACTCGCTTTCGTGCTGCAGGCGCTCGCGGAACGCGGCGATTTCGCTGGCCGTTATGCGTTGCGCGGCGGCGAGCGCCAATCCCGGCTCGATCAAGCGGCGCGAGGCAAAGACCTGGCGGGCCTCTTCCGGGGTTGGATTGGCGACGAAGGCACCCCGATTGCGTTCGGTCTTGACCAGTCCCTCGAAGGCGAGCGCCTGGAGGGCAGCGCGAACCACAGTGCGGCTAACCTCGAACAGCGTGCCGACTTCGGCTTCGTTGAGTTTCGTGCCAGGCGCCAACCGACGGTCGACGATCGCGTCGCGCAGATGATCGCGGATCATCATGGCGCGGTCCTCGACAGGGGGCGGCGCGGCAAAGGTCTGGTCTGTAAGCGTCATAGCTCACTCATAAGCAGAATCGAACGGCGGTGAAAGCGGCAATTGCACACAGATATCCGGTGGATTGCATACAATTTTGGCGCACACTGCAGACACATGCTCATAAATGAAGCAAATAATAGAACTGCCTATCTATCGCACAATGGCGATAAAGCGAGATAAATCAGTGCTGGCAGCAGGTTAATAGGTCACTCACCAACTGGCACGGCGGATGCATGTAAAGCCCCGATAGATTGGGGATGCTCATGTCCAAGGCTGCCGAAATCGACATCGCTTCCGTTTCCAAGATTTATGGAAAGACGACGGCGGTCGATGCCATCAGCCTCAAGATTCCGGCTGGGAGCTATTGCTGTCTGTTGGGGCCGTCAGGCTGCGGCAAGACTTCGACGCTGCGCATGATTGCCGGGCACGAAAGCGTCTCGGTAGGCGACATTGTGCTCGGCAAGAATGTGGTGACGCATCTGCCGCCCGCCAAGCGTGGAACGGCAATGATGTTCCAGTCCTATGCGCTGTTCCCGCATCTCGATCTGGTCGACAATGTCGCCTTCAGCCTCAAGATGGCCGGCGTCGACAAGGACACCCGCCGGGCCCGGGCGCTCGACCTGCTCAAGCTGATGCAGATGGACGCCTATGCCAGCCGCAAGCCGGCGCAGCTATCGGGCGGCCAGCAACAGCGCGTGGCGCTGGCGCGGGCGCTGATTACCGACCCCGAGGCACTGCTGCTGGACGAGCCGCTCTCGGCGCTCGATCCGTTCCTCAAGATCCGCATGCGGGCCGAACTCAAGAAGCTGCAAAAGCAGCTCGGCATCACGTTCGTACATGTGACCCATAGTCAGGAAGAGGCGATGGCGCTGGCCGACATCATCGTGGTGATGAGCGACGGCCGCATCGAGCAGGCGGCAAGCCCCCGCGAAGTGTTCGAGCGTCCGGCGACGGCATTCGTGGCCCGCTTCATGGGCGACCACAATGTCATATCCGGCAAGGTGGTGAATTCCGCTGACGGCCTTGTCACCTTCGAGATCGTTGGCGGCGGTACCTTCTCGGCCGCGGGCGAGCCGCGATCGCTCGGTGCCGATGTCGATGCCGCAGTACGCACCGACCACGTCCGGATCGGGGAAAGTCCCGTCAAGGGCCTCGGCTTCACCGGCATCGTCTCCAATCTCGAATATCGCGGCGGCACGATCAAGCTGACCATCGAAGGCGCCGGCATCGCCGAATTCACCGCCATCATCACCGACAAAGCCTTCTACGCGGCGCCCGTCGCGGTGGGTGATGCGGTGCCCCTCCATTGGGATAGCGAGGACGCTATCGTCCTCGGCACACCCGATCCATGACCACAAACCAGCAAACAGGGACGTTCAGGCTATGACAGAGACTGCCAAAAAGACCGGCATTTCCCGCCGCAACTTGCTCAAGACCGGCGCCGCCGCCGTGGCCGGTACGGCCCTCGGCACCGGAGCCATCACCGGCTTCCCCACCATCTGGGCACAGAACCCGATCACCCTGCGCCAGTTCGGCACGGGTGTGAGCAACCTCAATGCCATTGCCGAAAAGTGCAAGGAAGACCTCGGCATCACGCTCGAGATGACGGCGACGGACTCTGACGCAGCGGCGCAGCGCGCCGTCACCCAGCCGGACAGTTACGACATCGCCGATATCGAATACTGGATTCTCAAGAAGGTTTTCCCGGCGGGCGTAATCCAGCCGATGGACACCAGCAAGCTGACTTATTACGACAAGATCGTGCCGCTGTTCAAAACCGGCAAACTGCTGCCCGACAGCGTCATTGCCCAAGGCACTGCGCCGCACACCGTGGGTTATGTCGACGCGCCCGACAGCAAGACCTTCGCCAAGGGCGAAACCGGCTGGTTCACCATGGTGCCGACCATCTACAATGCTGACACCCTGGGCATCCGCCCCGATCTCGTCGGGCGCGATATCACCACCTGGGCCGATATCATGGACCCGGCTTTCAAGGGCAAAGCCGCCATCATCAACGTGCCCTCGATCGGCATCATGGATGCGGCGATGATCATGGAAGCCATGGGCAATATTACTTATGGCGACAAAGGCAACATGACCACGGCCGAAATCGATGCGACCATCGATTTCCTGATCAAGGCAAAGCAGGACGGCCAGTTCCGCGCCTTCTGGAAGAGCTTCGATGAGAGCGTGAACCTGATGAGTTCGGGCGAAGTGGTGATCCAGTCCATGTGGTCGCCGGCCGTTGCCGCCGTGCGCTCCAAAGGCATCGCCTGCACCTATCAGCCGCTCAAGGAAGGCTATCGCTCCTGGGGCGGCGGTCTGGGTCTGGCGGCCCACCTGCAGGGTGCCCAGCTCGATGCGGCCTATGAATATATCAACTGGTACACCTCCGGCTGGGTCGGCGGCTATCTCAATCGCCAAGGCTATTATTCGGCCGCTATGGAGACGGCCAAGGAGCACATGTCGACCGACGAATGGGGCTACTGGATTGAAGGCAAGGCCGCCACGGGCGACATCCTGGCTCCCGACGGGACCGTGATGGAAAAGGCCGGTGCCATCCGTGACGGCGGCTCCTTCGAAGAGCGCATGGGCAAGGTCGCCTGCTGGAACTCGGTGATGGACGAAGACCGCTACATGGTCCGCCGCTGGAACGAATTCATCGCGGCTTGATGCCTTCGAGGGGGCCGCTGAGGCCCCCTCATCCGGCGCTACGATGTTGGGGACGATCCAATGAACAACCTAATCGCCCGCGCTACGCCTTATCTGCAGGCAACGCCGCTGCTCCTAATTCTTGGCTTCTTCCTCGCCATTCCAATTCTGCTGCTGCTGATCGTCAGCTTCTGGGACTACGATTTCGCCGGCATGATCCCGGATTTCGTGACCTTCAACTATACCGAGACACTGGGTTCGTGGGTCACCTGGAAGACCTATGGGAATACGCTGAAATTCGCCGCCATGGTCTGGGCCATCACCGCCTTTGTCGGCTTCTGGGTCGCCTATTTTCTGGCCTTCCACGTGCGGACAGCGACCATGCAGATGGTGCTGTTTCTCGTTTGCACCGTGCCCTTCCTCACCTCCAACATCATCCGCATGATCTCCTGGATTCCCGTGCTTGGCCGCAATGGGTTGATCAATTCTGGACTGGTGGGAGCCGGCGTCATCGATCAGCCGATCGAATGGCTGCTCTATTCCGATTTCGCCGTGATCCTGGCCATGGTCCACCTCTATACGCTGTTCATGGTGACGCCGATTTTCAACACCATGATGCGCATCGACAAATCGCTGATCGAGGCGGCGCGCGACGGTGGCGCCAAGGATTGGCAGATCATTTGGAATGTCATCCTGCCGCTGGCCAAACCCGGGATCGCCATCGGCACCATTTTTGTGGTGACGCTGGTAATGGCCGATTTTTCGACCGTGCAGGTCATGTCAGGCGGTCAATCCGCGTCGGTGGCGCTGATGATGCGCAACCAGATGTCGTTGCTGCAATATCCGGCTGCCGCCGCCAATGCCATCGTGCTGCTCGCGCTGGTGCTGCTGATGGTCGCGGGCATCCTGCGCATCGTCGATATCCGCAAGGAGCTTTGACATGGGCCAGGAAAAACGCACCCCCGGGTTCTACGTGCTGGCCGCCTTTTTCGTGTTGTTCGTGCTGTTCCTTTATGGCCCGCTTTCGGCGGTGTTCATCCTCAGCTTCCAGGGGCCGCAGGGCGGGCTGACCTTCCCGCTCAATGGGGTCTCGATCCGCTGGTTTCAGAACCTGTTCGAAACCCAGGCGGTGGGCAATTTCGGCGCCAGCTTTGGCCGCTCGCTCGCGCTGGGCCTGATGGTGATGGTTGCAACCGTGCTGGTGTCGCTGCTCGCCGGCCTCGCCTTCCGCCGCAAATTCATCGGCGCATCGCCGCTATTTTATCTGACGGTCGCCAGCCTGGTCGTGCCCTCGATCATCGTCTCGCTGGGCATCGGCGTGCTGTTCCAGCAGATCGGCATTCAGCCCAATTGGTTCAGCTCCGGCTTCGGCGCCCATCTCACCTGGACACTACCGTTTGGCGTGCTCATCATGTTCGCCGTCTTCAACCGCTTCTCGCCGTCCTACGAGGAGGCGGCGCGCGATCTGGGTGCCAGTTCGTGGCAGACTTTCTATCATGTCGTGCTGCCGATGATTGCGCCCAGCCTGATCGGCGTGGGGCTGTTCGGCTTCTCGCTCAGTTATGACGAATTCGCCCGCACGCTGATGACCTCGGGCAGTTCCAACACCCTGCCGCTCGAAATCTATGGCATGACCACCAATGTCACGACGCCTGTGCTCTATGCCCTGGGCACGGTGACGACATTGTTCTCGTTCCTCGTGATCCTGGTGACGCTCGGGGCTATCCTGTGGGTCAACCGCCGCCGAGCCCAGGCATGACCCGCATCGCAGTAATCAACCCCAACACCACCGCCAGCATGACCGCGACCATCGCCTATGCTGCGCGGCTGGTCGCCGCGCCGGCCACCGAGATCATCCCGGTGACCTCGAGCATGGGACCGGTGTCGATCGAAGGCTATTATGACGAGGCTTTTGCCCTGCCCGGCCTGTTGGGTGAGATCGGCAAGGCCGAGCGCGAAGGCGCCGCCGCGGCGGTGATCGCGTGTTTCGACGATACCGGGCTTGATGCCGCCCGCGCGATGGCGCGCATGCCGGTGATCGGCATCTGCGAGGCGGCCTTGATGACGGCCGCTTTGATCGCCAAGCGCTTCACTGTGGTGACGACGATGGAGCGCTCGCGTGTGCCGATCGAGGAGCTGGCACATCGCTATGGCATGGCTGGCCGAGCGCGGATCAGGGCGGCCAATATCGCCGTGCTGTCGTTGGAGGACCCGAATTCGGGTGCCCGCGATCGGCTGCGCAGTGAAATCGTTCGCGCCATTGCCGAGGACAATGCCGAAGCCATCGTGCTGGGCTGCGCCGGCATGGCAGACCTCGCAAAAACCCTGAGCCTGGAATTCGGCCTGCCGGTTATCGATGGCGTCGGCGCGGCGGTGAAACAAGCCGAAGCCTTGGTGGCGCTTGGATTGACGACCAGCAAACGCGGCGCCTATGCCGCCCCCCTGGTCAAGCGCTATGAGGGCGCGCTAGCCGAGTTTGCGCCCGTATGACCCGGACCGTTCGAACGCTTACCTTGGCAGAAATCCAGCTTCTGCTGGATTGGGCGGCCGCCGAAGGCTGGAATCCCGGGCTCGACGATGCGCAGCCATTTCATGCCGCCGATCCAGCTGGTTTCTTCGGTGCGTTCGTTGGCGAACAAATGGTCGCCGGCATCTCGGCCATCGCCTATGCCGCCCATTTCGGCTTCATCGGCCTCTATATCTGTCACCCCGACTGGCGCGGACAAGGCCACGGCAAGGCCGTGTGGGATGCTGCCATGGCCTATCTCGGCTCCCGCACCATCGGGCTCGATGGCGTGGCTGAACAGCAAGCCAATTATGCAAGAATGGATTTCGTGCCCGTTTATGAAACCATCCGCATGAGCGGCACACTGCCCGACGGCCCCGCCGACGGCCAAGGCCTGTCGCCAGCACGTCTCGACGACGTCCGCGAATTGGATGCCCTGTGCTTCCCTGCCCCGCGCGACGCCTTTTTGCGGCATTGGCTCACGCCGCCGCGCCATAGCCTTGTTCACCGAACCGGTGGCATGATCGATGGCTATGCCGTGTGTCGTCCGTGCCGCGAAGGCACCAAGATCGGGCCCCTTTTCGCTCTCACAGTGAATGCTGCCACCAACATCCTGGCCACCCAATCCGGCTCCGTCCACATCGACGTCCCGGCCTTCCAGACTGAATGGCTCGCAACCTTGGCCGGCCTTGGCTTCAGGAGGGGCTTTACGACGCATCGCATGTACAGGGGCAAACCGCCTGCTACGCACATGCCTGCTGTGTTCGGCATTTCCAGCCTGGAACTCGGCTGATCGGGGTGCCAGCCTCACGTGCGCGATGTTTGTGGAACTCGCTAGAGGTGGTCAGAGATGCATCGACCAATGGTGTTCAGGGATAATGGCGATGGGATGCCCCTTGTCCTGCATCCCCTTTGCTTTGATTATCTTCAATCCATAGGGCGAATGTAGCCAGGACTCCGTGACGTAGTGTCCAACTACAAGTACGTCGGTGTTCTTCGTAAGAGAACCAGCCACAGCTCCGCGTTCAGCCACAATGGTCTCGCAAGCGTTTCTCGTCCCGAAGGCGAAGGTGCCCGTGAAGCAATATCGGCGCCCGCCAAATTCCAGTCTTGGCAGAGGGTTGGTAAACGGCACAGCGGTGGAAAGCATCGGTTCGCCCATCTCCATTGGATGCGAAGCAAAGTCCTTGAGTATCCCTAGCAACTCAGATCTTTCCTCGTCTGTGAAGACGCCGTCGCCCAGCATCCCCTGTATTTGGCGGTAGAGCGCAGATACCAACGGGTCTTGGGTAATCTCACGGTTTGCCACCAACCAGCGCACAAGATAATCAAGCTCAGAATTTGCCAATTCGCCATCGGCCGCAATCCCCTTCGCCAAACCGATCAATTCGTCAACTTGACGAGCCTTCAGACGGGGAGCATTGACCCGGTTGAAATAACTGTCATTTGTCATAGGTAATCCCCAACGCGATCCTGCTAAATCATCAGAGGCCGGGATGATGCGCAATACTTGCCTGCGACACACCAAGTCGCGCGGACGTTTACTTCTGGGAATTGAAGCCTCCGCCAGCGCCGATCGCGGCTAAGTGCCCAGCGATCCAAATTCCTGTTTTCCTATTTAGTCCGAAACCGGAACGCCTCCACGAAGGCTGAAAATGCTGGCGAGAGGTGGCGGCGGCTTGGATAGTAGAGGTGGTAGCCCTGAAATGTCGGGCAGTATTGATGCAAGACTTCCTGCAACTGGCCGGCTTCAATATAGGATCGCACCAGCTCGCGCGGCACGTAGGCGAGCCCAACGCCATCGAGCGCGGCCTGAACTGCGGGACCCATATTGTTGAGCGTGAACTGACCCTCGACGCGGACGCTGAACTCGCGGGCGCCGTCCCGCAACTCCCAGGCATAGACAGCACCGGAGGTCGGCAGGCGGTAGTTGATACATCTGTGTTCAGTGAGGTCCTGCGGCGTCACCGGCGCCGGATGCCGCTCGAAATATTGCGGTGATCCCACCACGCAATAGGCGACATCGGGACCGATGCGGACCGCAATCATGTCCTTGGCGATGGATTCCCCGAGCCTGACGCCGGCATCGAATTGTTGTTCGACAATGTTGGAATAGGCGTTGTCGACGATCAGTTCGACGCTGATGTCCGGGTAGTCGGCAAAGAATTTGGCAAGGCGCGGCCGGAACACGATGTCCACCGAGTCGTCGGTGCACACGATCCGCAGATGGCCGCTCGGTTGATCGCGCATGGCGCCGAGCGCGCTGATCTGGGCGGCAATACCTTCGAAATGCGGCTCGATACCGGCCCGGAGACGCTCCCCTGCCAGCGTCGGAGCCACATCGCGGGTAGTGCGCGACAGCAGGCGAACGCCAAGTCTGGATTCCAGCGCCTTGACCGTATGGCTCAGCGCCGAGGGCGTAACGCCCAGTTTGCCGGCCGCACGCGTAAAGCTGCGCTGCTTGCTCACCTCGAGGAAAGCACGCATCTCGGCGAATTCGTCACGCTTCATTGCTGAACCTCGCTCACAACAACATGCAGATTATAGCGTCTAGTCGCAATTGGCCAGCCTGACTAGTTAAGGACCTCCAGCGGAGTCGTGTGCCGGTCGTTCCTTTTGGTGAGCTTGCTCGCCCCCATCGCGCGAGACCTAGCCGTGAGCGAGGGCCGGGCCTGGATGGCCCGGCCCCGATGATCTTGAGGTGGGTGGCGCGCGCCGCCTTCGCCCGCAACATCTGAAAGGAAAATCTCATGACTGAAGGCATCAAAAACAAGGTCGTCGTTATCACCGGCGCCAGCAGTGGCCTGGGCGAAGCCACCGCACGCCATCTGGCCGCCAAGGGCGCCTCCGTCGTGCTTGGCGCCCGCCGCGCCGACCGCATCCAGGCCTTGGCCGAGGAATTGACGGCGGCCGGGCATAAGGCGAAGGCCGTGGCCACGGACGTCACTGATCGCGATCAGGTCAAGAACCTGGTGCAGGCAGCGGTCGACACATTCGGCCGCATCGACGTGATGCTCAACAATGCCGGCCTGATGCCTTTGGCGCCGCTCGAGCGCCTCAAGGTCGACGAGTGGGATCGCATGATCGACGTCAACCTCAAGGGCGTCCTCTACGGTATCGCCGCCGCCCTGCCGCACATGCAGGCACAGAAGTCCGGGCACATCATCAATGTTTCCTCGGTCTATGGCCATGTCGTGGATCCCGGCGCCACGGTCTATTGTGCGACCAAGCACGCCGTGCGGGCGCTGTCCGAAGGGCTTCGCAAGGAAGTAAAGCCCTACAATATCCGCACGACGATCATCTCGCCCGGCGCCGTCAGCACCGAACTGCTCGAGCATATCAGCGAAAAGGATATCCAGCAGGGCACCAGGGATTTCGTCAGCAAGATCGCCGTTGGCCCGGACACCTTCGCCCGCGCCGTCGCCTTTGCCATAAACGAGCCCGATGACGTCGACATCAACGAAATCCTGTTCCGCCCGACGGCACAGCCGGTCTGATCAGAAGGGCTAAATCATGGCCGATGCGCCCACGCAGTTCACTCGACGCACACTGTTGCAAGCAGCCTTTGCCACAGCAATCCTCCCGGGCACTGTGCGGGCGCAGGCTGATACCGATCCAACAAGCCAGGAGCCGAATGGCATGAAAATCTCTTTGATCTTCAATGGCATGACCATGACGGCCAGCCTCTACGACAATCCGTCCGCGCGCGATTTTGCGTCCATGCTGCCACTCGATCTGACGATCGAGGATTTCGGCGGTAATGAAAAGATCGTGCATCTGCCGCGCAAACTCACTGAGGACGGCGCGGGGCCTTTTAGCAACGAGCAGCCGGGCGACCTCTGCTACTTCCGGCCATGGGGCAATCTGGCGCTGTTTTACGGAGGCTATCGCTGGGACGGGTTGATCCGCCTCGGCCGCTTTGATGACGGCTTCGATCCGCTATTGGTGCGAGGCGAATTCCCCGTCCGCATCGAGCGCATCTGACGCCTCAGCGCTGCATGTGCCCGCCATCGGCAATGATGGTCTGACCGGACATGATCCTGGCGTCGTCGGAGGCAAGCCAAAGGGCGAGGCGGGCTATGTCATCGGGGGTAACCAATTGCTGGACTGCCTGGCGGCCCAGAGTTTCGCTGACATAGGCGGGGTCGTTTGCCAAAGCCTGGCTCCGTTCGGTGAGCGTACGCCCGGGCGCGATGCACATGACGCGAATTCCATGTGGGCCGAGGTCGCGGGAGAGGCATTGGGTGAAGCCGCCGATGGCCGCCTTCGCCGTGCCATAGGCGATGAGCCCGGCGGCGCCCTGCATCCAGGAGGTCGAACCCAGATTGATGATGGCGCCGCCGCCCGATTGCTTCATGTCCGGGGTGACGGCCTGGGCCGCAAAGGCCAGATGCCGCAGGTTTACGGCCATGCGATCATCCCAATAGTCGGGCGTCATCGTTTCGAAATCGTGACGCTCGTCGTGGCCGGCATTGTTGATCAGAATTTGGATCGGCCCCAGCTGCTGGCGCAGCGCTGATATAGCCGCGGTAAGGGCAGGAATATCAGCGACATCGGCACTGGCTGCCGCCGCGGTTCCGCCCGCGGCGATGATCGCGTCGCGCACCGCGCCGGCGCCCTCGCTGTTGCGGTCGATGATGCCGACATGCGCACCGTGCCGGGCAAAGGCCAGAGCCATGGCCTTGCCGATGCCCGCCGCCCCGCCCGTGACGATGACCGGCTTGCCGGCAAGACTATGGTAGCTGTTCTCCCGGCTCATCCGGCAAAGGCTCCGCCCTTTTGGCCGCGCACGCCGGGATCGAACGCGAATAGGCCACCTGACAGGGGCGCTTCCACCAACATGCGCTCAGCAAGGCGAATGCGGCCGGAGGTGATATAGAGCCGGTCGAGATTGGGGCCGCCGAAAGTGCAGCTCGAGGGCCGTGGCACCGGCACGCCGACGACACGGTCGAGCCTGCCATCGGGGGCGTAGCGGCGCACCGCCCAGCCGTCCCAGACGGCGACCCAGAGATAGCCTTGGGCATCGACGGTCATACCATCCGGCTTGCCCTCGGAGGGCGGGATCTGCACGACGATGCGGCGGTTGGCGATGGCGCCGGCCGCAAGATCGAAGTCATAGGCGAAGATGCAGCCCAGCGCGGAATCGGCGAAGTACATGATCTTGTCGTCCGGACTCCAACCCATGCCGTTGGAGACAGTGAAGCCGGTATCGACGCGACGCCAGCTGGCATCGGGTTCTATGCAGTACAGGCTGCCCGAAGGCCCCGAGGCGTCGAGCGCCATGCTGCCGGCCCAGAACCGGCCACGGCGATCACATTTGGCGTCGTTGAACCGGTTAGTGGCTATGTCAGCTTCCGGGTCGGCCACCGGGGTCAACTCCCCCGTGGCGATGTCGAGGAACTCAAGTCCGTTCTGGGTCATGACGGCGTGACCACCCTGCAGACGCGGCGCGATGGAGGTGACCATGCGCGACATTTTGGTGGTGGTATTGTTGCCGGTGGCGGGATCGAAAGCGTGAACGCTGGGGGACAGGATATCGAGCCATAGCAATTTGCCCTCCTGCTCGCTCCAGGTTGGTCCTTCCCCCAGATGGGCGGCGACGGGCAGCACACATTCGGCATTGGCGTGAACCAGGGTGCGCGGACGCTCGGGCGCATTGATGCTCATGGCGGTCGCTCCGACATTGCCAGAAATGCGTCGCGCGGCCTCCATCAGGTCGCGGCCGATAATGTGGAGGCGATCGATCGGCAGCCGCTCGCGGGGACCGGAGACGCCGATGGCCGCAATGGGTTCGTGCCGGTGATCGAGCACGGGAGCCGCGACCGAGACGACGCCGGCTACATGTTCCTCGATCGAGAGCGCATAGCCGCGCGCCCGGGTCAGCGCCAGGTCGGTCAGCAGTTCGGCCTCGTTGCCCGGCACCTTGGCCGGATCGTTGGAAGCGCGCAGTTCGGCGATCAGCTCGCGTTGCCGATGCGGCGTCAGGAAGCTGAGCAGCGCCTTGCCGCCCGCCGTGCAATGGAGCGGCGCGCGCCTGCCGACCTCGATGCGGAAGCCGAAGGCATCGGCGGACAGGCGTCGGTCGATATAAAGGATCGAGCCGTTCTCCAGCTCGCAGAGCGACACGGTCTCGCTGGTCATATCGGCCAGCCGGTCGAGCTCGGGCGCTGCGGCGCCCCGCAGATCGAATTCGTCCCAAACTTTATGGGCCAATTCGAACAGGCGTGGCCCTAGGCGATAGGTCTGGTCGGCCTCGTTGAAGCGGATCAGCCGGAACTCCAGCAGGGCTTCGAGAATCCGGTGCAGCGTGCCCTTGGGAAAGCCGGTGAGCTTGATCAATTGGGTGAAGCGCTGCGGTCGATCCACCTCGCCCAGCAGGTCGAGAACGTAGAGGCCCTTGCCGAGCGCCGAGGTGCCCTGGGGCATCTCGTGCTCGCCGATGCGCTTGAGTTCTATTGCCATGCCGGATCCTGCTACTTGATGGCTTCTTCTGTAGCCGGATCGAACAGGTGTATGGAAGTGTTTGGCTTGATCGCCAGCCGCACCTGCCTGCCGATCAGCGACTGGTCCACATCATAAAGCCGGGCGATCAGCGTGCCCGAGGCGCGGCCCTCGTGTTCATGTTCGCCGGCCACGGGGATTGCAACCTGCTGACCCGGCAGGCGGAAATGCACATAGGCCTCGCTACCCAGGCTTTCGACCAGCATGGGCTCGACGTCGAGCGCTGCCTCGCCGGGTGCGGCAAGACCCAGCGCTTCGGGGCGAATGCCGCAGATGACGCTTTTGCCGATATAGGCCGAAGCGGCTTGCGCCACCGCGCCTTCGGGCCGCAATTGCAGGCCACCAGCCTCGACGAAGACGCCCTTGTCGTCGCGCGCCAGGGTGCCGGTGATGAAGTTCATCGAGGGCGAGCCGATGAAGCCGGCGACGAAGATATTGTTGGGCCGATTGAACAACTCGTCGGGTGTGCCGATCTGCTGCACCACGCCGCGCCGCATGATGACGATGCGGTCGGCCATGGTCATGGCCTCGGTCTGGTCGTGCGTCACATAGATGGTGGTGACGCCGATGCGGCGCTGCAGGGCAGTGATCTCGGCGCGCATCTGCACGCGCAGGGCGGCGTCGAGATTGGACAATGGCTCATCCATCAGGAAGACGCGCGGCTCGCGCACGATGGCCCGGCCCAGCGCGACACGCTGGCGCTGGCCGCCTGACAGAGCCTTGGGCCGCCGGTCGAGCAGGTCGGTGATCTCCAGCGCCTGCGCGGCGCGCTCGACACGGGCATCGATCTCGGCCTTGTCGGTATTCCGCATCTTGAGGCCGAAGCCGATATTCTGGCGCACGGTCAGGTGCGGATAGAGCGCATAATTCTGGAACACCATGGCGATGTCGCGCTTGCCGGGAGCAAGCTCGGTGACGTCCTCACCACCGATGATGATGCGGCCGCCACTGGCCGCTTCGAGACCGGCCAGGATTTTGAGCGCTGTGGATTTGCCGCAGCCGGAAGGTCCGACAAAGACCACGAACTCGCCGTCATCGATCTGGAGGGACATGTCCTTGAGGGCGCTGAAGGCACCGAAGGACTTGCTGAGATTTTGAATCTGGATGTCGGCCATGGGTCTATTTCCCCGAGCCAGCGGTCAGGCCGCCGACGAGATAGCGTTGCAGGAACAGGTAGGCGAGCATGATGGGCAGGGCTGCCAGGAGCGAGGCTGCCATGATGACGTTCCAATCGGTCTGGTATTCGCCCTTGAAGGTGGCAATGCCGATATTGGCCGTCCAATTATGGGTGGCGCTGGCGAGGAAGGTGCGGGCATAGAGATAATCGGCCCAGGACAGCACGAAGCCATAAAGGGCAGTTGCAGCCAGGCCCGGCGCCGAGACCGGCAGGATGACCCGGAACAGCGCGCCCCATGGCGTGCAGCCATCGACCTGTGCTGCCTGCTCGAGCTCTTGTGGGATGGAGTCGAAATAGCCCTTCAGCATCCAGGTGGCAAAGGGCACGATGGCGGTGGCATGGGCAATGATCAGCGACCAGAGCGAGCCCATCAGCCCCAGGCTGCGGAAAATGCCGAAGAGGGGAATGATCAGCATGGTCGCCGGCAGCATCTTGCTCATCAGGATGAACAGGCCGACCGCTTCGCCCCCCTTCATGGTGTAGCGCGACAGGCTATAGGCGGCGAGCACCGAAACAAGCAGCGAAATCGCGGTGGAGACGACGGCCACCAGGGCCGAGTTGAACAGCCACCGGGGCATGTCGGTGTTGAAGATCAAATTGGTATAGGTGCTCCACTGCGGATTGGCCGGCCAGAACTGCGGTGGAAAGCTGCGCAGCGCGCTGGCGGGCGCCAGCGAGGTGATGATCATCCAATAGATGGGGAACAGCAGGAATCCGCAGACCACAATGACCGTGGCGTAGAGCAGGATGGACTGGAGCAGAGTGCGTTTCATCGCGGCGCCTCCTAATAGATCGCGTGGCTGGTCTTTTTGACCAGGAACGCGCTGATGACCGCGCAGATGAGGAGCGTGACCACGCCGATGGACGAGGCATAGCCCATGCGGAAGAAGGAGAAAGCCTCCTCATAGGTCATGATGGCCAGTGTCTCGGTGGCCCCGACAGGTCCGCCGCCGGTCAGCACGTAAATGATCGAGAAATCGCGAAATACCCAGAGCACGGTTAGCACCAGCGTGACACCCAGCACGGGGGCCAGACACGGCACGGTGATCCAGAAAAAACGCTGGAATACATTGGCGCCATCGACCTTGGCCGCCTGGTAGAATTCCTCGGGGATGGACTGCAACCCGGCCAGGATCATGATCGAGATGAACGGATAGCCCTTCCACACCATGACCATGGTAACGGCGGAGAAAGCGCTGCCGGGGGAAGAGAACCAGCTGACTTGTCCGCCGATCAGGCCGACCTTGAGCAGCAGCCAATTGAGTACGCCGAAAGAAGCATCGAGAATCCACACCCAGGTGACCACCGCCACCACTTCCGGTACGGCCCATGGCAAGGCAATCAGCATGCGGGCAAAACTGCGGCCACGGAATTGCTGATTGACCAGCAGGGCCGTGCCCATGCCGACGCAAAGAGAGATGCTGGTGACGACCAGTAGGAGCATGCAGGTGGTGCGGATGGCGTTCCAGAACTCGGGCGACGAGAACAGCCGCTGGTAGTTCTTGAGCGTATAGTCGTCGGCGCCGAACGACAGCGTGGCGAATTTGACATCGTGGAAGCTGAGATCGATGGCCAGCAGCATTGGATAGACCAGAATGGCCAGGATCAGCAAAGCGGCCGGCGCCAATAGGAGATAGCCGAGCTTATTGGCGTGGCGGGGGCTGGCCAGGTCGATGCCGAACAATCCATGCGAGCGCCGCACGATTGGGGTCGTTGGCCGTGATTGGCTGAACTCGCTCATGATCTCACCATTTTCCTAGCGATATCGATGCCGGCCCAGTGGGTGTCCACCGCGCCGGCGAAGTGATTATTGCACGGCAAGAAAGCGCTCCTGCAAGGTGGCGGCCGTGTCGGCCGCGGAACGATCCTCGATCAGCATGCGCTGGATTTCCTCGCGCACGATGGCCGCGATTTCGTTGTAATGGGTCTCAAGGCCTACCGGGACGCGATCGACGCCGGCGGCCGCGGCCTGGTTCATGGCGTCGACGACAAGGCTATATTCGGGCGATGAATCCAGCGCCGTCTGGGTAACTGAGCCCGGACGCGGTGCCGGCGCGCCAACAATTTCGGAGAACAGCTCCTGCATCTCCTGGGAGGCCGCGATGGCGATGAAATCCCAGACCAGCTGCTTTTTCTCGTCGGAGAGTTCGTCCGGCATGGTCAGCACTGCTGAGGCGCCGCCAACCGGTGGATCGAACGGCGAGGGCACCAGCTTGAGCGATGGCTTGATCTCGTCGGAAGCGGTCGTCTCGATCACCCCAGCCAGTCCAGGATTTTCGATCCGCATCGCCACCTTGCCTTCGACGAAGAGTTGCCTGGCATCGCCGCCGGTCGTATCGGCGGGCACTAGACCTTCCTTGATCAGCGTCGTCCAATGCTCGATGGCCGCGATCATTTCGGGCGTGTCCATCGCCGGAACACCTTCGGGTGTCGTCCAGCTGGCGCCGGCATCGAGCACGAAATTGAGCATGTCGTTGAGGTAATTATTGCCCGCCGCTAAATGCAGGCCTGTGCCATAGACGTCGGTAATGCCGTCGCCGTCGGTGTCCTGCGTCAGCTTGCGGGCGGCGTCGATAAACTCGTCCCAATTGGTCGGCACGGGCACCCCGGCGGCATCGAAAAGCGCCTGGTTCACGCCCATAATGTAGCCGAAATACTGCATGTTGATGCAGCGCGTGGTGCCGTCCCAGGTGCAGAGCCCCTGCCCGGCCCAGCCGGTGAGATCGAGGCCCGCCTTGTCGATCCAGGGACCCAGATCTTCCAGCCAGCCGTTTTCGGCAAAGGGCTGATATTCGAACGAGGCCAGATGGACGATGTCGGGCGCTGCGCCCGCCGCAAATTGGGTCATCATCGTATCGGCGAATTCCTGCCGGGCGATCTGGGTCGCCTCGATCGTGTCGCCGGGATGGGTTTCCTCGAACTTGGCGATCACCGCTTCCCACCAGGGGCCGTAGGTGTCTTCGGTCAATTGCCAGGTCACAAAGGTCAGCGTTTCGGCCGTTGCAGGCGCGACCGAGCTCATCAGCGCCCCGAGCAGCAAGCCGGGCAAGGCATATCTCCGCATCGTTTCCTCCTCGAAATCTGCGGGTGATGGATGAGGCCGCCCCATATCGGGGCGACCTCCATGCGCCTGCTATTGCAGGGCTTCGGCCTTTTGCTGGATCACGGCCACGACGTCTTCGGTTGGCAGCTTTTCGATCAGCATGCGCTGCAGCTCTTCGGCAGCCATCTTGGTGAACTCGTTGTTCTGCGCTTCGAGCCCGGTGGGAATGCGGTCGACGCCGGCAGCCGAAGCGGCGGCGGAAGCATCGATAAGCAATTGCATATGCGGCACGGCCTTGAAGGCGGCTTCGCTCACCGCGCCGGGCTTGGGAGCCGGGGAGGCGCCCAGTTCGGAATAGAGCTCCTGGAATTTCTGGCTGGTGGCGAGCTGGATGAACTCCCAGGCCAGTTCCTTCTTTTCGGCCGGCGTTTCGGAGGCCAGCGTCAAAACGTTGGACGAACCACCCAGCGGGGGCGAGAGCGGATCGGCGGCGAACTTGAGGTTCTCCTTGATCCCAGGCTCGGCGCGCTGGACGAAGCCGTTGATCCACGGCCCGTTGATGCGCATGGCGACCTTGCCCTCCATGAACAGCTGGTCGGTATCGCCGCCCACCATGCCGAGTGGGGTCAGTTCCTCTTCCACCAGCGTGCGCCAGCGGTTGATGCCTTCGATGGCTTCGGGCGTGTTGATCGTCACCTTGCCCTCGGCATTGGTCCAGCGACCGCCGGCCGACAGCACGAACATCAGCACGTCATTGGTGTAGCTGGAATTGGCGGTGGCCAGATGGATGCCGGTGCCATAGACGTCCTTGATGCCATCATTGTCGCGGTCGATCGTGGTGGCTCTGGCGGCGGCCAGGAACTCGTCCCAAGTGGTGGGAACCGCAACGCCGGCTTCGTTCAGCAAGGCTTCGTTATAGGCCAGGATATAGCCGAAATAGAGCATCATGATGCACTGGGTCTTGCCGTCCCAGGTGCAGGCGCTCTGGCCGGCCCAGCCGGTCAGGTCCAGGCCGGATTTCTCGATCCAGGGGTCGAGGTCTTCCAGCCAGCCATTTTCGGCAAAGGTCTGGTATTCGAACGAAGTCAGGTGCACGATGTCGGGCGGTGCACCGGCCGCGAACTGGGTGATCATGGCGTCGCTATAGCCATCGCGCGGCACCAGCGTGAAATCGATCTTGACGTCCGGGTGGGTGGCCTCGAATTCCTTGATCAGCAGGTCCCACCAGTCGCCATAGCCCTTTTCGCCCTTTTGCCAGGAAACGAAACTGAGCGTGGTCTGGGCGACGGCTACGCCTGGTAGCAGGATGGTGCCAGCCAGCAACAGGCTGGCCAGGGTTTTGGTAAGTTTCATGACGTTCCTCCCGATTGTCATAGTTACTTGTGCATGATGGCGATGGCTTCGGCCGATGGTTCGGCGCCGATGCCAGGTGCGTCAGGGACGATGTAGCGTCCCTCCTTCACTTCGAGGGCAGTGGTGATGTAGGGCGCGTTGCGCGCCATCACCGAGTGCTGGAATTCGTGGGCGCGGACATTCTGCAGCACCGCGCTGGCCTGCAGGCTCGCCGCAAGGAAAATGCCGGTGCCGATCGTGGCATGCGGAATGACCGCGCGATGATGGGCCGCCGCAAACAGGCCCATGCGATGAAAGGCGGTAATGCCGACATGGCCCATTTCGGGCTGGATGATGGCCAGCGGCCCCGCTTCAAGCCGGCGGCGCACATCGAATACGGTGCGCCATTCCTCGCCCGCAGCGATCAGCGCCGGGGCATGCTCGGCCGCCCGGGCAATGCCTTCGATATCCTCGGGCTTGCAGACCGCTTCGAGGAACCAGGGATTATAGGGCAGGCATTGATGCGCCAGCGCAATGGTCTCGACATCCGAGAGCGTCCAATGCAGGTCCGCGGCAATCATTGCCGTTGGCCCCAGCGCCTCGCGCAAGGAGCGGAATTCGGCGACCACGCCGTCATCGGCGTGTGGCGAGGCAAACTTGAACTGGTTGAAGCCCTTGTCCTGCCAGCTCTTGGCAAAGGCGGCGCGCTCGGCCAGCGAGGGACCGGGAATGCCTGAGACATAGGCCGGAATTTCGGTGTGGCGGGCGCCGCCCAAGAGCTTGGCGACAGGAGCGTTGCGCAGCTTGCCGCAGATATCCCAGAGGGCAATGTCCACCGCTGCCAGGGCGTCGTGGTAATAGCCACCATCGTGGCCGCGCACGCGCATCAGATCATAGAGGTCTTCATAGATCACGCTGACATCGAACGGGTCGCGGCCAATGACGAAGCCCGAGAGCAGATCATCAATGATCGCCATCACCGCGGCCGGCGCCACGATGCCATAGGTCTCGCCCCAACCCACTGTGCCATCCACCGTCTCGATACGGCAGATCACCGTGCGGTCCTTGGTCGGGTAGACGGTGCGATTGCCGCCGCGGACGAAATATCCGGCCGCATTGGTGGTTTCGCCGGGCTTGGGACCACCGAGATAGGGCTCGTCCTGACGGGCGATCTGGATGGTGAAGCTTTCGACGGATTTGATGCGACTGGTCATCTTGCCTCTCCCACGGCGCGTTGCGTCTCTACCGGCTCTACTGTCAGCAGATCGGCAATCTCGGTCAGCATCATGTCGATTTCTGCATGGCCCTGGGCATCGAAGGCCGGCAGCGGTGCGCGAACTGCGGCGGAGGTGAAAACGCCCCGGCGCACCAGCACTTCCTTGGTCAATGCCATGCGATAGATCATCTGCACCAAAAGGATTGGCAGCGAGCGGATATAGAGCTCGCGCGCCCGTTCAATGTTCCCGTCCGTGAAAGCCCGGTATAGGGCGGCATGCAGATCGGTGATTTCGACGGCGGGCATCAGCGCAATGGCGCCGCGCTGCAGTTCATCGAGAACATAGCGCGAGCCACCGCCACCCATGACGCCAGCGAGCCGGTCGCCCGTAGCATCGATCAGCGCCGTGATACGCGGACCCGATGGCAGAGTTTCTTCCTTGACGTAGCGGATGGCGGGCACGGCTTTGACCACTTCGGCAATCGTGTTCACCGGCAGGCCCGAGCCGACCGGTGCGGGCGCATTCTGCAGAATCAGGTCGAGACCGCTGCCCTTTGCAACTGCCGAGAAGAAGGCAATAAGCGCACTGAGATCGCTCCCAACGCTGGCCGGGGCCATTACCATCGCGGCCGTCGCGCCAGCGGTCTTGCCGCTCTGGCAGAAGGCAATCGCCTCGGCAGGAGTCGCGGCACTAGCGCCGACGATGAAGGGTTTGCGACCCGCCAGCGTCCTGCCCACGACTTCCACCAACGCCTGCCGCTCCTCGGCGTTCAGATAATCGAACTCGCTCGCCACACCGGGGAACACCACGCCATCTGCGCCGGCCTCAAGCGCAAAGGCCGTCACGCGTGCCATGGCGGCCGGGTCGACCCCGCCTCCAGCAGCAAACGGCGTTGGCAGAACTGGCAATACCCCGAGCAGCATGTTCGACGACCCTTCATACTAGTTCCATTATGTGGAACCATATTCTTTTATGTGGAACAACATACATGAGCTGTGCTAGCGGTCAAGTGCGACCCGCGCGGTCCACCTTTCCCCATGCAAGGAGTGCCCATGCTCATCGGTGTAGAATGGACGTCATCGAGTTTTGGTGCGGAGCTGATGGACGACGAGGGCGAAGTCCTCGCGCAGGCGCATCACCCAGTCGGAACAAATGCGGTCGGGGGTGGGGACTTTGCGAAGCACTTTGCCAAATTGCTGCCTGCGGATTGGCTCGGACAGGCGGATGCGGCCTATCTTTCGGGCATGGTTACCGGGCGCAATGGGTGGGTCGAAACCGGTTTTGTGCCCGCACCGGCCGGATTTGGCGACCTTGCCGGCGCCGCGACGACACTGCCAGGCGAAGGTATCCCGCACGTCTTTTTGCCCGGCGTATCAACGACAGGCGCACTGCCTGACGTAATGCGCGGCGAAGAACTCAAGGCACTGGCGGCCGGTGATGGGATGGCCAGTGCCGTCGTGGTGCTACCCGGTGCGCACACGAAATATGTGAGCATCGCGGGTGGCCAGATCACCGGCCTGGCGACCTATATGGGCGGCGAAATAGCCAACCTGCTGCGCAAGGATTCGCTGGTCAGCCGGCTCATTCCGGCAGATGCCGCTATTGACGATGTAGGTTTCGAGCGTGGCCTGCGCACGGCCTGGCTCGGCGACATGCCAGGCGGCCTTCTGCGCCGTGTCTTTTCTGCGCGGAGCCTCGTGCTCTTCGAGCGCATGCCGGCGAACGAGATCAGCGGTTATATTGCCGGCCTCCTGATTGGCGCGGAAATTGCCGAAGCCCAGGCCGAATGGCCCCTGCAACAGGCGCCGGTCCTCGTCGTTGGTGCCAGCCCAGAAGCGCTGCGCTATCGGAGAGCGCTCGAGCTTCGCGGCATATCCGCACGATCAGTGACCGCCGCCACCGCCCCAAGTTTTGCGCGGCTGCACGCAAAGCTTGTACACCGGCTAAGCTAGTCTACTGAGGCAACGTGCGACCGGGGTTTGACGGACTTATGCAACTTCAGGCGATAGCGCCTTCAAATTCCTTCGCCATGCCGGACAGGCCCGGCGTTTCGCGGGCGTAGCGTGCCGGGGACACACCAACGTCACGCAGGAAAGCCACGCTGAAGGCACTTGCCGAACGGTAGCCAACCTGCCGGGCAATTTCACCGACACTTGCCTCTCGCTTGCGCAGCAAGTCCTTGGCCAAAGCCAGTCGCCAGGCCTTCAGATATTCCATCGGCGCCATGCCTATTGCGCTTTGAAAGCGCTCATGGAAACCCGAGCGGGACAAAGCTGCCTCGCGCGCCAGTTCGGCCACGGTCCAGCCGCGTCCGGGTCTTGCATGCATATTCCGTATCGCCACGGCCAGCCGCTCGTCCGACAGGCCGCGCAACAATCCCGGTGAATCGCCCAGTTCGGCCGTCGAGCGCAGCGCCTCGATCAGCAGCACTTCCAGCAGATGCTGCAACACCACCTCTCGCCCCGGCTTGCTGCCCACCGCCTCGTCACCCAGCAATTGCATCAGCATAGCGAGGCGATGTTCGCCCCGAACCACCACCAGTTCAGGCAGCAGCGACGACAATAGCGTCGCGTCTTCGGACTGGAATATGCAATAGCCCACCAGCGCCCGCATATCGATCGGACCATCGATACTACCGACGCGATACCCCCCTCCGGGTAGGATGACCGGATCGATCACCAGGTCATTGTCAGCGCTGGGCGCCTCACTCCACATCATGAAGTCCTGCGCCGAAGGGATGAGGATAAAGTCGCCCGCATTGACGATGACCTCGCCGCTTAGCTGATCCCGGTAGCGCAGGCTCCCCTTGAGCACAGCAACATAATAGGGGTTGGGCGATTGCGTCCGCCGCACACGCCATGGCCCCGATCCAGTGACACATTTGGAAAACGGTGCGCCCGGCTGCAGCAAGCCAACGATCTGCGCAAGAGGATCAGCCATTCTGGACTCATTCGACATAATCTTGGACGTTTAAATATAGAGCGTCCAGCTGCCCATGACTATCTCCTGTTCGGCCAATCAAGAACAGGATCACGCCATGCCTCAAAATTCACGCATTGCCCTCGTCACCGGCGCCAATCAGGGCATCGGGCTGCAGATCGCAACCGACCTTGCCGCCAGCGGTCTCACGGTGTTGCTCGGCTCGCGCAACCTCGAGCGCGGTAAATCGGCAGCCCAAACCCTTGCCGGCGATGTTCACCCTATCCAGCTCGATGTCACCGACGAAGCGTCGATCCGTGCCGCCGTCGCACAGGTTGAACGGCAATTTGGCCGCCTCGACATTCTCATTAACAATGCCGCCATTTCCCGGGCCAATGGCCAGGAGGTCGAGACCATGCAGGACTATATTCAGCGTTCGCGGGCCACACTGATCCCGGTCGACGAAGTGCGCACTATCTGGGAGACCAATGTTTTCGGCGTCATCGCCGTCACACAGGCTTTCGTGCCCCTGTTACGCAAATCGGAAGCCGCACGCATCGTCAATGTATCGAGCAATCTCGGCTCGCTCGCCATGCTTTCACCGACCAACCCCTACCGGGCAACGTTCAACCCTGGCTATGGCGCCTCCAAGACCGCGCTCAACGCCATCACTCTGGCCTTTGCCATCGATCTTGAAGCCGAAGGCATCAAGGTCAATGCGGTGACCCCTGGCTTCACCAGCACTGCACTCAACAACTACGAAGGCACGGAAACCGTCCAGCAAGGCGCCGCCGAAGCCGTCCGCGTCGCCCTCCTCGACGGCGAAGGCCCCACCGGCACCTTCACGGGGTCGGTCAACGAAACCCAACCCTGGTAATCTGACCATGGCCCCGCCGGCGCCCTGCCGGCGGACTAACACGGCAGCAGATCGCGATTTCTATAGTTTCCTCGATGCGGAGCGAACTCCAGGCGAGTGCGTAATTGGGCGGGTGGCCAGCCAGATGACGTGGCGGGAGCCTCGGCTCTTGCCATTGGCGCGGATCCGCTCTTCCTCCACCGTAAATCCGGCGCGTTGCAGGCGCTGGGTGAAGGCTCGATCGGGTGCGGAGGCCCAAATTGCGAGCACGCCGCCCGGACGCAGCGCAGCACTGGCGGCTTTAAGGCCGGTCATGCTGTAGAGCGCGTCATTGGTCTCGACAGTCAATCCATCGGGACCGTTGTCGACGTCGAGCAGGATGGCGTCGTAGCTCGCCTTGGCCGAATTGATCAGCCGGCGCACATCGACGACCTTGATGTCGACGCGCGGATCCTCAAGGCAATCGCCGAAAATGGGCGTCATTGGGCCCTTCGCCCAGGCCACCACGGCGGGCATCAGCTCGGAAACGGTGATGGTGGTGGTTTGCGGGAACTCGGCGAGCGCCGCACGCAAAGTGAAGCCCATGCCGAGCCCACCGATCAGCACGTGGGCATTCGGCCGATCGCTGATCCGCGCCCGTGCCAGCCCGGCCATTGCTTCTTCGGACCCACTGAGCCGGCTGTTCATCAAGGCAATCGTGCCCAGCATGATAGAGAATTCGTCGGCGCGCTGGATCAGGCGGATATCACCGCGGCCATCGGGGAGCGGGACGGTATCGATCAGGACCCAGGGGTTCACGGCAATTCTCTCGGAAAATTATGGAATTACGTATCCAGCCTCTACCGCCGCGGCGCAAGCGAAAGCCGGCAAGGCCTTGCCATTGTCCCACTTCAAATGCGGCGTGGCAGGGAACAAGGCGCAGCAGCGACCGTTGTCGAAGGACTGACTTAAGCCACAAACAGGAGGCGCCCATGCCCGGCCCCTATGCTGTTCTCGAAGCTCCTTCCACGCTGGGCCTGGCGACCGAGGGCGTCGAGCGTCTGGCTGGTCGGCTGCTTGATCTTGGTCTTGCGGAGCGTATTCACGCGCGCCGCGCCGGACGGTTGGGCGTGCCTCGCAAGGACCCCACGCCCGATCCCGAGACCGGTGTTCTAAACGCCACGGCAATTGCGGCGTGGTCGTCCAAGCTCGCTGACGCGGTGGAAGCGGTGCTCGATGCGGGAGAGTTTCCGGTGGTGCTGGGCGGCGATTGTACGATCCTGATTGGCTCGATGCTCGCGCTTCGACGGCGCGGCCGGTATGGCCTGCTCTTCATCGACGGCAATGCCGATTTCTTCCAGCCCGCGGCAGAACCCAATGGCGAGGGCGCCTCCATGGATCTCGCTTTCGTCACCGGCTACGGGCCGCCGCTGCTGACCGACATCGAAGGGCGCAAGCCTCTGGTCCGGCCTGAAGACGCTGTCGCGTTTGCCTATCGCGACCACAAGGATCAGGAGGAGTATGGCAGCCAGCCGCTCCCCGCAGAGCTCAAGGCGCTTGAGCTGCCTGCCGTGCGCGCCAAAGGCATCGAGGCCGCCGCAGGCGAAGCGGTTGATCACCTGACGCGAGGCGAACTGGACGGCTTTTTCATCCATCTTGACGCCGACTGTCTCGACGACGCGATCATGCCGGCTGTCGATTTCCGCGTACCGGGCGGGTTGTCGTGGGACGAACTAGGGGCCGCGCTGCGGATTGCGCTGGCCAGTGGCAAGGCGGTCGGACTTGAGATCACCATCTACAATCCGCGCCTTGATGAGGATGGCAGCGCCGGGCGCGGCCTGGCCGACGTGGTTGCCGCAGCGCTCGGAGCGGCAGCGCGCCATTGATCTTGCTCGGATCAGTTGCTCATTGTCGAGCGGTGCGCCCAGCCGGTCATCCGCTTCTCCAGCCACGCCATGAGCGCGTACATGGTGATGCCCTCGATCGCGAGCATCAGTAGCCCGGCAAATACCAGCGGCACGTTGAAATTGGATTGAGCAGACGCCATCATGTTGCCCAAGCCGTTGTTGGACGCCACGGTTTCACTGACCACCGAGCCGACAAAGGCCAGGGTGATTGCCACCTTCAGCGAGCCGAAAAAATACGGCATCGAGCGCGGAATGCCGACCTTGAGCATGATGTCGAGCTTCTTTGCGCCGAGCGCCCGCAACACGTCCTCGGTCTCCGGCTCGATCGTGGCGAGGCCCGTCGCGACATTGACCACGATGGGAAAGAACGAAATCAGGAACGCCGTCAGCACTGCCGGTACGGTGCCAATGCCGAACCAGATGACCAGGATCGGTACTAAAGCTACTTTGGGAATTGCATTGAAGCCGATCATGATCGGATAAAGCCCGGCATAAATCGTCTTGGACCAGCCGATGAACAAGCCTATCCCCAGTCCCGCGACGACGGCGATAAGGAAGCCCAACACGGTGGTATAGAGCGTCTGCAGGGAGTTTTTCCAGATCGGCGACCAATATTGCACGATCGCTTCGAACACTCGGCTTGGCGCCGGAAAAATCGTATGCGGCAGGCCCGAGAGCCGCACCCCGACCTCCCAGATCACGAACAGGCCAATCGTGTAGAGCAGCGGCGCGAGGCGCAGCCAGTTGATCTTGAACGCAACCCGCGGCGCCGGCGGGGTCGATGCGACGGTGACGGTTTCGAGATTGGTCATGCGGCGACCCTCGCGACAGCAATCTCGCCATGCAGCGCCTGCACCATTTCGTTGAATGCCGGCTGATAGAGAATGTCGAGCTGCCGTGGCCGCTCGAATGGCACGACATATTCGGAAATAACCCGCCCCGGACGCGCACTCATCACCACGACCTTGTCGGCCAGGAACACGGATTCCCGCAGGTCATGGGTGACGAGAACAATGGTGACATCCTGGCTGGCGTGCAGGTCCCGGATCACGCACCACAGCTCTTCGCGGGTGAATGCGTCCAGCGCGCCGAAGGGCTCGTCCAGCATCAGCAGTTCGGGCTCATGGATCAGTGCCCGGCAAAGATTGGCCCGCTGCTGCATGCCGCCGGAAAGCTGCCAGGGAAACTTGTCGCCAAAGCCCTTGAGCCCAACCGTTTCCAGCAGCGCCTCGGCCTTTTCGACATATTCCTTCTTGTGCGCCCGCAGCCGATGGCGGTGTCGCTCCACAATTTCGAGCGGCAGCAGGATATTCTCCAGCGTCGTGCGCCAGGGCAGCATGGTCGGGTTCTGGAACGCCATGCCAACGATCGAAACGGGCTTGCTCACTTCCTGGTTGGCAACGATCACCGTACCGCTCTGGGGAATGTGCAGCCCGGTCGTCAGTTTCATCAGCGTGGACTTGCCACAGCCGGACGGCCCCACCACGGCAACAAATTCGCCGCGCTCGATCCGCAGGTTGAGGCCGCTCACGGCCAGCGTTCCGCCCGGTCCGCCATAGCGCATGTCGACATTTTCAATGGAAACCAGGGGCATGGCGGTTCCGGTATTGGAGAAAATTGCGGTGCCGCGCTGCTCGCGGCACCGTTCCTCCCCCTGTCCGGGGGAGGCTGGGAAGGCCGCTTAAGGCAGCATGCGCTCTTCAGCGGGGGGCAAATATTGTGCGTCGAACACGTCCGCCGCGGTCACCGCACCCTTAAGGCCGAGCGACAGTTTCAGCGTCTCGAGCGACGCGGTGAGCCGGGCCTCATCGATGCCGCCAAAGCCATGTTCGACCACATAGGGCGTCTTGATGTTCATCTCGTTGGCCATGGTCAGGCGCGCTATTTCGGTATCGAGGTTCAGCGTCTCGTTGCGAGCCAGCACCGCCGCGGCGCCCGCCGCCGGATCAGCCACCGCATCGGCAAAGCCCTTGGCCAGCGCCCGGAGGAAGCCCTTCACGACGTCCGGGTTCGCTTCGGCAAAGGTTTCGTTCACCAGGATGGCATTGCCATAGAGGTTGAGGCCGTGGTCGGCGAACAGGATGGTGGAAATATCGTCTTCCGGCACGCCATTGGCGATCAGGTTGAGGATAACCGAAAAGGCAAAGCCGAACACGCCATCCACATCGCCCGAAGCCAGCATCGGTTCGCGCACCGGGAAGCCGATATTCTCTATGGTAATGCTGGAAGCATCGATCCCGGCTGCCGGAATGAAGGCCTTCCACTGGGCAAAGGCGCCGTCCGGCGGCGGCGCGCCCAGCTTCTTGCCTTCCAGCGATTTGGGATCGTCGGTAATGCCCAGCGACTTGCGGCCGATGATCGAAAACACCGGCTTGTCATAGACCATCATAATCGACTTGACCGGCTGGGCCGGATCTTCATCGAGGAACTTGATCAGCGAATTGATGTCGCCAAATCCGAACTGATAGGCGCCGGTGGCGACGCGCGGAATGGCTTCTACCGAGCCATTGCCGGTGTCTATGGTCACATCCAGGCCTTCTTCTGCAAAGTAACCCTTATCCTGCGCCAACAGGAAACCGGCAGCCGGGCCTTCGAAACGCCAGTCCAGCGTCAGCTTGACGGCGGTCTGGGCAAAGGCCGGCACAGTGGCGAAGCCTGCCAAGGCAAATGCGGCAAGGGTGGAGGCAGAAAACAGCCTGCGATTCAGCATGAATGTGGACCCGATGTTTGTTGTTCCGCCAAAACAAAGCGTACAGAATTTCGCAGCGCAAGGATAAAACGCACAAGGCGTCGCCAGAAACTTCGATTGCCTAAATTAGAAGCAAAATGACCCAAGAATTGCCCCCGTTGTGATCACGACAAGCGCCGTAGCAAGTGCCGCACCACGGGGACGCCCCACTCGGCCGGGGGGCAGCCCCGGCCATATGAGAGCGGCCGTCCAGATCGACCTGGCAGTTTTCCAAATGCTTCCGGTCCGCTAAATAGTGGTCAATGTTCCATTTCAGGTGATTTCTCAGCAGGCTGATTAGAGGACAAGTCCCGCTTGCTTTGCACCGGTCACTTTCGCAGCGACGGGCACACTGAAATTGTGAGTGTCTTGCCATGAACGACGCACATCCAACCCTGGTGTTCAAAACCAACACCCGAGAGCTGCCTTTGAAACGGGCGCTGGAGTTCTGGCAGGACTCCGCCGGCTCGCTGTATGACGTCAATCTTGCCCGGCCCGAAGCATTTCACACGACGCACACCACCTTCCGCGTCGGCGAATTGCTGCTGACATATTGCCTTAGCGTTGCCCAGAAACTGAGCCGTTCCAGCTATCGTATCGGGGCGGACGGGTACGATCATTTCGAGGTGCAGTTTTTCCTGGCGGGCCAGTGGAGCCGCCAGGACGGCCGCGGGGAGGCACAAGCGGGGCCGGGCGATCTGGTCATTCACGACGCCGGGCAGGCTCATGCGGGATCGGCCAGCGACTTCGCCAATCTGACCCTGTTTGTCCCGAGGTCCCTGCTGGCGCCTTTGCTCACTCACCCGGACGAGCAGAATATGCGGGTTCTTGCCGCCGACGAGCCGATGGTCACATTGTTGCGCAACCACATGGTCGCGCTCTGGCGTGCGCTGCCGCTGCTTGACGAGCAGCAGGCGGCCGCTCTTGCGCTACCCGCTGTGGAACTCGTCGCCGCTACGCTGAACGGAGTAAAAAGAGCTGATCTATCGCTGGGGGTAGCCGCTGCCCAGCTTGGAGAAATCCGCCGCTATATCGATGCGCACGCCCTCGATCCGAACATTTCTCCGGCCCAGATTGCTGCCGCCTTCGGCATCTCGCTGCGCAAGCTCACCTATCTGTTTTCCAGCGAGGGGGGCGTTGCGAGCTATCTTCAAAAGCGGCGGCTGAACCTGGCGCGCGCAGCTTTGCGCGACCCAGCCCAATCCCACAAATCAATAGCGGAAATCGGGCTCGAGCACGGCTTCATCTATGCGCATAATTTTACGCGCGCATTTCAACGCCTGCATGGACTTACCCCACGTGAAATCCGCGTTTTGGCGCAAAGTGGCCGAACGGGCGAATCGGCGAACTGGTTCGATCGGGCCACGCTTTGGGGGCGATAGGGGCTCGTGCCCTGGCCCGGTGACGTGACGTTGCGCGTCCGGAGTATTTTGCCCGGTCCGGTTTGCGCATTGAGATAGATTCGCCACGCGTCGCCCCTGGCGGCTTATCTTTACGGCCCAAATTTGATTTTTTGACCTCGATTGCGCAGCGGATCGGGGCCTCGTCCTATTGAGCGTCAGGCATTCGGAGAAGCTCGGCAGGTCAGCTTGCCGGCGCGTGATGCCGCCTGTCCGCTATCTGCCAATGCCACGAATTTCAGCAGTTGGAGTATGCCATTATGAAAAAACTCGTTCTTTCCGCCTTCATCGCGCTTGGCGCGTCGACGGCACAAGCCGCCGATATCATTGCCGCACAGTCTCCGCTTCCAATCGTGCCCTCCTCCTATGCATGGTCCGGCGCTTATCTCGGTATCCAGGGCGGCGGCGCCTGGGCGAGCGGCGAGTTTTCCGGCCTTGGCATCTCCAGTTCCGAGGAAGCCAATGGCGGCATTTTCGGTGCTTTCGCGGGCTACAATTACCAGTTGGACAATAATGTCGTGCTCGGGATCGAGGGCGACCTCGAATACAATTGGAACGAACAGGAAATCTTCGGTGCCCAGTTCGGCACCGACTGGGCGGGTTCGGTGCGTGGCCGCCTGGGCTACGCCTTCGATCGCGCGCTGATCTACGCCACGGCGGGCTGGGCGACGACGCAGGGCTATGTGGATTTCCCGGGCCTTGGCAAAACCGAAGAAACCTTCAACGGCTACACGATCGGCGCGGGCGTGGATTACGCCTTCACCGACAATGTGTTTGGCCGCGTCGAATACCGTTACAGCGACTACGGCGACAGCGATCTTGGCGGCGTCAATGTCGCTGTCGACCAGCATGCTCTCAAGGTCGGTCTCGGCATAAAATTCTAGGCCTTTGTATGGGTGACATTCGTGCGCGGCTGTCACCCATCAGCCGTCCGGCGCGGGGACGGGCCGGCTATTTCCTCGACCGAGATTCAGCATTGGCATGGCATTGATCGTGACCTTGTTTTCCCGACCCATGGAGCATGCGGCATTCCAATCCGGGTGGAAGAGCGCATGCCGCACTTGGTTTTCCGCCCTTATGCTGGCGGCGCTCACGGTGCTGCTCAGCGCGCCAGTGCAGGCCGCCCCGCCCACCATCATGCAGCAGCCGGCTGATGTGACGACAGCGGCAGGGCAATTCGTCACCTTCTCGGTTGTGGTCGCCGAAGATGACGTCTCCTACCAATGGCAAGTCAGCACCGATGGTTTGAGTTTCGCGACCGTTCCGGGAGCAGATGGCAGCAGCCATACCTTCAAACCGGTTCGCGTTGCCGATAGCGGTCACCGCTATCGCGTCGTGGTCAGCAAGGATGGCGAGACCGCCTATTCGAGACCCGCGATGTTGACGCTCACCAAGGCGGTTTCAATAGTGATCGTGGATGACCTTCCAAGCGGCAGGGTCTATGGGCAAACCGTCGTCATAAAGGCCCTGGTCATCGGAACCAGTGCCCCGCCCAGTGGCGAAATAGCCTTCATGGACGGCAGTACCAGGATTGGTGGCGCCACATTCGAATCCGGCAGCGGTGCCAGCCTCACCCTGGCAACCGACCAACTTGCCGCCGGCCTGCATACCATTGCCGCCATCTATTCGGGTGACGTCGACCATGAGCCAGGCGTCAGCAGCCCTGTTACCATCGACATCGCCAAGGCGGAGCAGAGCATCTATTTCGACACCATTGCGCCTCGGGAGGCGGTGGTGGGGCAGACCTATGCGGTGAGCGCCCACGCCATCCGGGTCAGTGCGAGCGTGCCCGTCGAGGTGAGGGTCGAAAGCAGTGGCATCTGCGCCATTTCCAATGGCGTGGTCACGTTCCTCAAGGGCGGCGATTGCGTGCTGAGCGCGCAGCATCCGGGCGACGCCAATTTCAACGCCTCGCGCCAAGCCATCCAGACCATAGCCGTGATCGGGGATACGCCGACACCGGACTTCAGCTTCTCTCCACCCTCAGGCGCCCTGCCCGATGCCATGGTTGGCGAAGACTATAATCAGCCGATATCGGCTGTTGGCGGCACCGCCCCCCTGCTCTATAGCCTGCTCTCCGGCACATTGCCGGCCGGCATGGTCCTCAACGTTTCCACCGGCACGCTGAGCGGTCCGCTGGATGCGAATAGCCAGGGCGATTACAGCTTCACCATTCAGGTCCGCGACAATACCGGCGCGACCGGTGCAGCCAGTTACACGCTCAAGGTCGGTGAACGCACCGTCACGGTGCCCGATCAGCAGATCGAGGTCCCGCCCGGCTCCACCCCGGTTAATGTCGATCTCACCCGCGGGGCCACCGGCGGCCCCTTCAGCGCCGCCGACATCATCTCCGTCACGCCGTCCAATGCCGGCACCGCCTCCATCGTGCGCGGCGAATTCGCTCAGGCCGGACCGGCCGGGCCGCTCGGCTGGTATCTGAAGTTCATTCCGGACCCCGCCTTTTCCGGCCGCGTGCAAGTCGGTTTCCGGCTGACCAGCGCTTTGGGAAGCTCCAATACCGGGACCGTCACCTATGTGCTCGCCCATGATTCAGCGGCGATCGCCGCCGAGATCGGCGGGCTGGTGCAGGACTTCGTGCAGGCCCGGCAGGGCCTGATCGCCTCGACGATCAAGGTTCCCGGTCTGGTGGACCGGCGCAACATGGCACTATCCGCCGATCCGATAGCATCGCGCTTGCAGCCAACCGAGCAAGGGATGGCGCTGGGCTTCTCCACCAGCCTGGCGCAACTGGAAGCGGCCGATGCGGGCATTGCGGTGGCCGTTGCAGCGCCGTTCAATATGTGGGTCGACGGGACGCTGTTGATGCACCAGAGCGATGCCGGCGACAACCAATGGGGCAGTTTCGGCATGATCTCGGCCGGTGCCGATTATCTCGTCACCGACCAGGCGCTGATCGGCTTGTCAGTCCATTTCGATCGCATGACCGATCCGGGCGAGGACGCCGAATTGAGCGGCAATGGCTGGCTTGCCGGTCCGTATGCGTCGCTGGAACTGGGCCAAGGCGTGTTCTGGGACACAAGCCTGCGCTATGGCGGTTCCGCCAACGATATCGATACCAGGGCCTGGGATGGCACCTTCGACACGCAACGCTGGATGGCCGACACCGCAATCACCGGTCAATGGCTGCTCGACGAAGTGACCACGCTCACCCCAAAACTGCGGGCGGTCTATCTCTCGGAAACGGCGGCGGATTACACGGTCACCAACGGCCTTGGCAATGTCATCGACCTGCCCGGCTTCACCAACGAGCAATTCCGCGTCAGCCTCGGCGGCGAAATAGCCCGCCTCTATGTGCTGGAAGACGGCATGACCCTCCTGCCCAAGCTGGGCCTGACCGGCGGCTTTGCCGGGCTAGATGGTTCCGGCGCCTTCGGGCAGCTGCTGCTTGGCGTGTCCGTCGCAACAAGGCAAGGCTGGTCCGTCGATACCAATTTTCTGCTCGACATCGACGGCAATGGCCAGCGCTCCATCGGCGCCAGGCTTGGCCTGTCCGGACAGTTTTAGCGTTTTGTGCTGTTGCTGCTCGCGTCGCTAACCAAATTGCGCCAGGTCCTGCACGCCGCGGTGGAAGCGGGCCAGCTTGGCGTAAAAATCCTCAAGGATGTAGCGCACGTCGATATTGTCGTAGACCTTGATGGGCCGGTTCTTGCCGGTATGAACGTAGTTCATGTGGCTGGTGAATTCGGGCGCAGGGCGCCAGTCGGATAGCCCGCCATGGGGGTTGAGGATGACCGACAAGGCCGGAGTGTCGCCCAGCGAACGGTGTTCGATAGGACCCGGATGCACCCGCAAATTCCAGTCGATCAACTGCTCGACGAGATAATCCCCGATAGCGCCGCGGCCGGCGCAACGTTCCTGTAGCTCGGCATAGCTCACCGCCATCATGCGGTAGACGGTGGAGGGGATTTGCCAGACTTGGATATTCGAGCGCATCACCACATTGGCGGCGGCGATATCGTTCATCAGGTTGAATTCGCGCCCGCCCACCGGCCAGGCCCCGCCCCCGATCCATACGCAGATGACATTGCGCTCATTGAGCCGCGGCTCCAGCAGCAATGCGGAGGCCATGTCGGTCAATGGGCCCAGAAATGCCACATAAAGCGGGCGATCGTCGTCTGCCATGGCCTGGTCGATGATCAGCTGCGCGCCGGGCGACGGCACGGGCGTGCTCTCGTCGGGCAAGGCATTTGCTCCGCCATTGGCCACCGGGATGCGGCCGGACAGATCCATCAGGTCCAGCAATTTATCGATCTCCTCCCGGCTATCGAGCATGCTGGTTTGCGAGCGATGGGCGCCGAAATGGGCGGCGATGATGCCGTGGAAATCAAAAGTCGGCGTCAGCAGGGCATGGACGATGGTGAACTGATCGTCGGCCTCGTTCTTGGCGTCGGTATTAAGGATCAGGCGGGCGCGTTTTTCGCGGGGCAGCATGGCGGCTATCCTGTTAATGGCGGTCAGGTCCGGCTCAAAACGAGCCGAACAGGGCTTTCTGGGCGATGCGAAGAGCGCCGATGGCGTCGTGCTTGCTCTGCGCCTCCTTGAGCGCGTCGATATCGAGCGCCTCGAGGCCGCGGGAAGCCGCCTTGAGGAAGTCGATGGCATGAGTCGCCGTGGCGACGCTGTCCTCGCGGAACGGGAATTGATCGAGCTGCCAGACGCCTTCCCACTTGTTCTTGCGAAGCACATAGAAGAACTCGAACAGTTCGATCGGGTGCAGGCTGCCCGCCACCAGATCGTCATCCCAGGAGCGGTAATTGTCGTTGACGTCCATGCCGAAGAGCCGCCCATAGTCGATCGCCATCTGGGCTGAATCGGCCGCGGACTCGCCGCCGAACAAAGCGTGGCCGAAATCGAGCAGGATGCCGACATTGGGTAGCCCGATCTTTTCGATGCCGAGCAGGGTGCGGGCGAGGGAATCAAAGCTCATATGCACGCGCGGCTCGCGCGGCTTGTATTCAATGACGAATTTGAGGTCCGGGTTTTCGCTTGCGAGCTGGCCGACGCCATCGAGCGAGTGCTTCCACAGCGTGCCATGATCGACCTGGAAGGGATAATCCCAGCCATCCTGGCCGGGCCACAGCTTGACATAATCGGCCTTGAAGAAGCGCACCACGTCGCAGGCTTCGGTGATGAGTTCATGAGCGCGGCGGCGCACCCCGGCATCCGGATTGGTGAAGGCGCCCTTGGCAAATTCACGAGTATAGATTTCCGGCGTGATGCCGATGACCCCGAGATTGTTGCGATCAAGCGCCGCCTTGATCTGGGCATTGCTGAATTCACCGCCGAAGAACGGGTAGTTGATATCGACCACCGAGAGGTCCTTGACCTGGCCGGCCAGGTCGATGGCCTCGATGACGCTGCGCGGCGTGCCATAGCCATCGGTCGCGTAGCGATCCACATAGGTGGCAAAATGCCAGATGCCGGCGCCATAACGCTGGTTGCTCATCGAAATCCTCCTCTTTCGGGTCCCGTTTCGGGTTGGCTCAGGGTGCGCGCGACGGCCATGTGCCAGCGCGTCAGATGCTCATCTCGCTCCGCCGCCGACATGGCGGGTGCATACAGTTCGGCCGCCGCCACCGGCGCCGTGTCATGCCCGAGGGCTGCATGCGCCAATGCGGCGGCGCCAAGGGCGCTGACTTCCGCGGCGGCAGCAACGGCCACCGGTCGGCCGATAATGTCGGCCTGGAATTGCATCAGGAAGCCGTTGCGCGAGGCGCCGCCATCGGCGCGCAACTCGGCAAGCGCCGTGCCGGTATCCTGCTCCATGGCGGCCAATACGTCCGCCACCTGGAACGCAATGGCCTCGAGCGCGGCACGGGCCAGATGAGCGCGGTTGGTGCCCAGCGTCATACCGGTAATGGTGCCGCGCGCATCGGCCCGCCAATGCGGCGCGCCCAGGCCCACCAAGGCGGGCACGAAGGCCACACCATTGCTGTCCGAAACCGTCGCGGCGAGTTCGGACAGGGCTGTGGCATCGGCAAGGCCGAGCATGTCGGCCATGAATGCCGCCGCCTGCCCCGAAACCGAGATATTGCCCTCAAGCGCATGGACTGGCCCGGCGGAGGTGCTCCAGGCAATGGTGCTGGAAATGCCATGGCGTGACAGCACCCGTTCGCCGGTGAGCGCCATCAGCGAAGTGCCGGTGCCATAAGTCGCCTTGACCATGCCGGGCTTGCGCACGCCATGGCCATAAAGCGCGGCATGGGAATCCCCGATCATGGCGTGGATGGGAATGCCGCCCGGTAGCGCCGAGGCTCCCGCGACCGTCTCGCCGAAGCGGGAGTCCGATGGCATGACGACGGGCAGGAGCGTCAGTGGCACATCGAACAGGCGCGCCAGTTCGGCATCCCAGGCCATGGTCTGGGTATTGAACAACTGCGTGCGCGAGGCGTTGGAATGGTCGGTGGCATGAACGGCGCCGCCGCTCAGATTCCACAACAGCCAGGTGTCAACTGTTCCAGTCCGCAATTGGCCGGCTTCGGCCCGCTGGCGGGCGCCCGGCATCGTGTCGAGCAGCCAGGCGATCTTGCCGGCGGGAAAGAGCGGGTCGAGCGCCAGCCCGGTTTTCTGTTCGATGATTTCGGCATGGCCGGCGACGCGCAGGGCCTCACAGGTGGCGGCGGATCGGCGGCATTGCCAAATGATGCAGGGCCCGATGGGCTCGCCCGTCGCCGCATCCCAAACGATGATCGACTCGCGCTGGTTGGAGATCGCTACAGCCGCGATGTTCTGGGCACCCGCCTTGCTAACAATCGCAGCAATGACCTGCCGCACGCCATCGAGCAGCGCCGTGGCCGATTGCTCGGCCCAGCCCGATTGCGGATAGGACACGGCATTGGGTACCGAGGCCTGCTGCAATATGCGGCCAGCCGCATCGACCAGCAGCGCCTTGGTATTGGTGGTGCCCTGATCGATGGCGAGAACGAGATCCGGCTGGCTCATCTCTTGCGCGCGATGGTCTGGCGGGCGGCCTCGGCAATGCCGGTCTCGGTGAGGCCGAAATGCTCCATCAGCCACTCGGCCGAGCCGGTGGGCACAAAGCCCGGGAAACCCATGATACGCATGGGGACCGGCGTGTTGGCGGTGACGATTTCGGCAATGGCGCCGCCCAACCCGCCGCGCACCGAATGCTCCTCGACGGTGACGATAGCGCCAGTTTCCGCTGCGGCCAGAATGGCCGCCTCGTCCAGCGGATTGACCGTCGCCATATTGACGACACGGGCATGGATGCCCTCGTTGGCGAGGATTTTGGCAGCAGCGACGGCGCGGTGCACCATGGTGCCATTGGCGATGATGGCGATGTCGTCGCCTTCGACCAGCGTCTCGGCCTTGCCGATCTCGAAACATGCATGGCTACGCTCCAGCGCAGGCACCGGCATGCGGCTGACGCGTACGAAGACCGGGCCGTCCATGGCAGCGGCGGCACGAATGGCCTGCTCGGTCTGCCACGGATCAGCCGGAACGATCAGCGTCAGATTGTTGAACAGGCGCAGCCAGGCCATGTCCTCGATCGAGTGATGGGTGGGGCCCAGTTCGCCATAGGCGACGCCGCTCGATTGCCCGATCAGTTTCACATTCACATTAGAATAGGCAATGTCGGCCTTGATCTGCTCAAGCGCGCGGGCACTGAGAAAGCACGCCGCCGCCGACACGAACGGCACCTTACCGCCATTGGCAAGGCCCGCACCAACCGCCACGACGGTCTGCTCGGCAATGCCGACATTGACCATGCGCTCGGGCCATTTCTGCTTGAAGCCGGCCAGCTTGGACGAGCCCACGCTGTCGCTGACCACGGTGACGATCCGCGGGTCGGCGGCAGCAAGCGACTCGATAGTGGCGGCGAAACTGTCGCGGCAATCGAACAAGCCGGCCTTGGCCGGGGCTGCTGCACTCATCAGACCAACTCCGCCATGGCTTGCTCATATTGCTGTTTGTTGGGCACGCCATGATGCCAGGCTACATTGTCATGCATGAAGCTCACGCCCTTGCCCTTGATCGTATTGGCGATGACGCAGAGCGGCCTGCCCCGGCCTTTCGGATTGGCGCTGAGTACGCTCAGGAGCGCGGCGTGATCGTGCCCATCCACCATTTCGACATGCCAGCCAAAGGCCCGCCATTTGTCGTCCAGCGGATCGAGCGAGGCGGTGTCCTCGGTGCGCGCGCCCTGTTGCAACCGGTTCCGGTCGATGATCAGGGTGAGGTTTTCGAGCCTGCGATGACCGGCGGTAAGCGCGGCCTCCCAATTGCTGCCCTCCTGCAATTCGCCGTCGCCGGTCAGCACGAAAGTGCGGAAATCGGCATTGTCGATCTGGCCGGCAATGGCGATGCCGATGGCAACGGGCAGGCCGTGGCCGAGTGGACCGGTATTGGTTTCGACGCCCGCCAGGTAATTGCGATTGGGGTGCCCGTTGAGCATGCTCAGGGGCTTCATATAGCTCGATAAGTCAGCTTCCGGGAAATAGCCGGCAGCGGCGAGCACCGAATAAAAGGCGCCGGTGCAATGGCCCTTGCTCATCACAAAACGGTCGCGTGCTGGATCGCGGGGGTTTTTCGGATCGTAGCGCATAGCGCCGAAATACAGCGTTGCCAGCACATCCGCAGCGCTGAAATCGCCGCCGGGATGCCCCTGCTGGGCCTCATACACCATCTGGAAGCTGCGCCGGCGAATCCACAGGGCCTTGCTGGCGATGAGCGAAACGAGGTCATTTCTTAGCGTTGGCGCAGGTGATGACAATCTGGTCTCCAGCGGGTCGGGCCGGCACGGGCCGCCCCTGTCGGGCGTGGCGAGCAAATTGTTGCAGAGATGCAAACGCCTCCAATGGGCGCCGGCCATGCCACAGCGAAAATGCTTCCTCACAGACAGGGTGCGGTTGCTGCACCTCTTTGTTTGCATGATTGCTATCCTGCGTTTTGCTTTCATGCAATGGCGAAAAGTTTCGATTTATGTGTTTTTTCTAACTTTGCCTGTGCACCTGTTTTGCGCTTTTTCGGGTGACAAGCGCGTTTTGGTGCTTCAAACGGATAACCAGATGCTAGCACTTTACCCCTGTGTGAGGGATGCGGAATGCAGAAACCAAGATCATCCAAAGCCGGGCACGGGAGTGTCGAGGGCGGGCGGCAGCATTTGCTGGCCGAGCCGCGCCGCATGAAAATTCTCGAATGGCTGCAGGAAGAAGGCAGCGCCCGGGTACGCGATCTTTCGGCGGCCTTCGCCGTGTCCGAAGCAACGATCCGCCAGGACCTCGAGCGGCTGGATGCCGATGGCTATATCTCGCGCGAACATGGCGGCGCCTATCTGCGCTCCATCCCCCAGCAGGTTCAGTCCATGTCCCTGCAGCATGGCCAGAACATGGACCGCAAGAAACTGATCGGAGCGGTCGCCGCATCACTGGTTCGCAACAACGAAACCATCATCATCGACTCCGGCACGACGACAACGCAATTTGCCGAGAATTTGAAGTCCAGACAAGAACTTAACATCATCACCAATGCCCTCAACATCGCGTTGATCCTGGGGGCAATTCCCACCAATACGGTGCATATGCCGGCCGGCCAGTTCAAGGCGCCCACCCTGTCGCTGAGCGGAGAAAAGTCGGCGGAATTTTTCGTCGGCATCTATGCCGAAAAGCTGTTCCTGGCCACCGCCGGCATCTCGTTCGAGGCGGGCCTGACCTATCCGGCCATCGGGGACATCTATGTGAAGCGCGCCATGGTGAAAGCCGCCTCGCGCGTCTATCTGCTGGCTGACTCGACCAAGATCGGCAAGGTCTCGTTCTCTTCGCTCGGCGGGGTGGAGCTAGTGCATACCCTGATCACCGACAACGGCATCACCAAGGCCGACCGCGAAGCCTTCGAGCGCCGCGGCGTCGAAGTGCTCGTCGCCGACTAAGCGCATCATTTTCGCCTTCTAACGTTTAGCTGCGTGTTCCGCCAAAAGGGCATTGACAGCGGTTCGCTTCGACCATATTCGTTAGAAATCGCAAAAATAACGAAAATAAAAACAATTACTGCGATGCGCCCCGCAGGTAAGCGCGTGGAACGGAGGTGTCATCCCTGGTCTGACAGGCATGTTGCTGACGCAGCAGCCGACGCCAGGTTGTGGCCGATCCGTGCCCGGAATGCCTGATTTAACCGGTCGATGCTCGCATAAGCGCACGGCCGGTCGAGGAGGATACAGATGACCCGGCTTGGCCGATTTCTGCTGACGTCCGCAATGGGCGGCCTGATGACCACCGCCGCCTTCGCGCAAGGCGCCATGACCGATGTGGGAACGCCACGCAGCGAAACTCTCATCGTGCAAACCTTCGACGGGCGCTCCGCCAACCCGTCGGCACAGAACCCGCTGAACTCCTACGCCATCTGGCGCGGTTTCCGCGAGCTCGGCTGGGGCTATCTCTGGGAAATGGATACCGCCACGGGCAAATCCTATCCCGAAATGGCCGACGGTTTCCCCGAAGTGCTGAACGACGCCCATACCCAGTTCCGCATCAAGATTCGCCCGGGTATCCTGTGGAGCGACGGCGTCGAGTTCACGACCGACGACATCATCTACTCGCTCGACACCGCCTTCAAATATCGCGAGCAGCTGACCAATGTCGCCAGCGTCACCGTCTATCTCAAGAGCTATAAGAAGATCGACGACTACACCTTCGAGGTCGAGACGGTGAACCCGTCCTACGACCTGACGACCCGCTTGGGCGTCTATACCTGGGGTACGCCGTTCAACTGGGTCCCCAAACACATATTCGAAGCGCAGGGCGACCAGGTCGTCAGCTTCCAGAATGCGCCGCCAGTGACCCTGGGGCCCTATAAGGTCAAGGAATTCGACCCCAATGGCTTCTGGCAGCTGTGGGAATTGCGCGAAGACTGGCAAAAGTCGAGCTGGGGCAATCTCGGTACGCCAAAACCCAAATTCATTCTCTACAAGGATTTCGGTGCCGAAGAGACGCGCGCCCTGGCCTTCGTGCAGAACCAGTACGATGTCGACACGTTCATGAGCCCGGACAGCATCGATGCTGCCAAGGCCCGCAATCCCAAGGTCGAGACCTTCTCGGCGACCTTCCCCTATCACGACATGAACGATGCCTGCTCCTACGGCGTCTATATCAACCAGCAACGCGCCCCTTACGACAAGCCGGAGGTGCGCTGGGCACTAGCCTTGTCGCTGGACCTTTCCCAGATCGGCATCAGCGCCATGAGCGGCCAGTTCAAGGCTGCGGCCTTGCCCCTGCCCGACACCCCGATTACCGGCCCGATCTTTTACGAAGCCAATCTGCAGGCGCTCAAGGACCTGACGATCGGCGATGGCTACAAGCCATTCGATGCAGAATTCAGCACCCAGCTGGTCGAGACGCTCAAGGCCCAGGGCATTGATCCGTCCTTGCTGCCGACCGGCGACGCAATCCGCTCGGGCTTCGGTGCCGGCTGGTGGAAGCACGATCCGGCGGAAGCCGAAAAACTCCTCGGCTCGGTGGGCATCAAAAAGGGCGCGGATGGTTTTTACGCCCTGCCGGACGGCTCACCATGGGTGATCGAGTTCGTCATCCCCGGCGACTGGAACAAGGTGCTGCAACGCCTCGGCTTTTCCATCGCGGACAGCTGGCGCCAGGCCGGTTTCAACGTCAATGCGCGCCAGGTGGACAATGGCGAATACACGACCGTGCAGAACACCAATTCGCGCAACGAACTGCAGATCAACTGGTCCAATACCTGCGTCTATAACAGCAATTGGCTGGGCAACTGGAACCAGTTCCGCGAGAGCAATATCAAGCCGGCGGATTCCACCGATCCCTTGAGCGGCAATTATGCCCGCATCACCGACCAGCAAGTGCTGGACCTGGTAGCTGAAGGCGCGGCGCTGCCGCTCGACGATCCCAAATTCGTTCAGAACGGGCAGCAGATCGCCATGCGGATCGCCAGCGAGATGCAAATCATCAACCTGATGAACATCCCCACCACGATCCCGACCAACAGCACCTATTGGACGAACTTCCCCAAGCAGAACAACTTCTACGCTGCGCCCTATACCTGGTGGAGTTCCTTCAAGCAGACGGTGGTGAACATCGAGCCAACCGGCCAGCAATAGCCGGCCTGTGGGCGAGGCGGCATTCTCCCGGCCGTCTCGCCTCCCTCTTCAGCCTTGAGGTTTGATCCATGGGTGTCGTTAGCTTCGTGGCCAAACGCATCGGCCTTTATCTGGCCGTGCTGTTCATCGGCCTGACCATTACCTTCATGCTGCCGCGCCTGATGCCGATCAATCCGGTGGATGGCTATATCGGCCAGATCCAGAGCCGGGCCAATGGCACGCTGACGGCCGAGGCGATTGCCGAACTGCGAGTCAATCTCGAGCAGCTTTACGGGCTCAAGGGTGACGTGTTCACGCAATATGTGTCCTACCTAAAGCGCATCGTCCTCAGCTTCGATTTCGGCCCTTCCTTCACCTATTACCCCCAGCCCGTCTCAGCGATGATCCTCAATGCACTGCCCTGGACGCTGGGCCTGCTGCTGACCTCGACAGTGATCGCCTGGCTGCTCGGCAATATGGTCGGGCTGGTCGCCGGCTACTTCCACAAGCAGAAGGCCGCCTCGCTCCTCGAATTCGTCGGCATCCTGCTCTATCCCATCCCCTATTACATCCTGGCCGTCACCATGCTGCTGTTGCTGGCCTATATCTTCCCGGTCTTTCCGCTGTCGGCGACCTTTCCGGTGGGGCAGATGACGCCGGAGAAATTCGGCATGGTCATCTACAATTCCCTGTTGCCCGGCATCACGCTGGTGCTGGCCGGGTTCGGCTGGAATATCCTGTCGATGAAGGCGCTGACGGTGGCGACGACTGAAGAGCCATACGTCACCTATGCCCGGCTCAAGGGCACCTCGAACTGGACGCGGATGACGCGCTATGTCTTCCGCAATGCGCTGCTGCCGCAGGTGACCGCGTTGGCGCTGTCGCTGGGCATGGTGTTCAACGGCGCGCTGCTGACCGAGATGATCTTCTCCTATCCCGGCATCGGGCTGGTCATGCGCACCGCCGCCAATGGTGGCGACTACAACGTGCTCTATGGCGCCATCACCATCTCCATCATCGCCGTGGCGACCGCCGGGCTGGTCATTGACCTGCTCTATCCCCTCCTCGATCCGCGGATCCGCCACAAATGAGCATCGACGTCAACGATATCGACCCGGTGGCCATCGTGGTGGCGCCGACCCCGGCATCCACCAGCCGCAAGGGCAGCCTGATCTGGCTGCTCAATGTCCGGCTGACCCTGGGGCTGATCATCCTGTTCGTCCTGGGGCTGGGCAGCTTCATCCTGCCCAGTTTCGCGCCGGTCGACCCGTCGATCCAGGCCAGCTATATGCGCAACCTGCCGGTTTCCGGCGTGCACCTGCTCGGCACCAATGCGCTGGGGCAGGACATTTTCTGGTTCCTGGTCTTTGCCATCCGCAATTCGCTGACGCTGGGCATTGTCGTGGCTATCGGCGTCACCATCATCGCCACCGTGGTCGGGCTTAGCGCCGGCTATATCGGCGGGCGCTTCGAGCGCATCGTCATGCTGTTCGTCGATACCTTTATTACCGTGCCGCTGCTGCCCATCCTGATCATCATGGGAGCCCTGATCCGCGGCAATACCTCGTTCCTCACGGTGGGCTTCATCATCGTGCTGTTTGGCTGGGCCTGGGATGCGCGCACCGTGCGGGCCATGGCGCTGTCGCTGCGCGAGCGTGAATTCATCAATATGGCGCGCTTTTCCGGCGCCAACACCATGCAGATCCTGCTGCGGGAAATCTTCCCCTATGTATCGGCCTATATGGTGGTCGGCTTCATCAACACCGTGCTGTTCGCCATCAATACCGAGGCCACGCTGGCGGTGATCGGGCTGTCCAAGGTGGAGGTGCCCACGCTGGGCTCCATCATTTTCTGGGCGCTGAACTACAATGCCCTGTTCACCGGGCAATATGTCTGGCTGGTGGCGCCGATCATCGCCACGATCACGCTGTTCCTCGGTCTGTTCCTTACCTCCACAGGCTTCAACCAGGCCTTTGCCAGCAAGCGCGGTGTATCATGATCCGTCTGTCCGATCTCAAGATCAGCTATCACATCGGCAGCCGGGTCATCGACGCCGTGGACGGCGTGACGCTGACCATTCCCGATGGCTGCATCGTGGGCATTGCCGGTGAATCGGGATGCGGCAAGTCGACCCTGATGAAAGCCATCTACGGTGACATCCAGGCACCGATGTATCTCTCGCGCGGCAATATCGAATATGGCCTCAAGGGCGCCGATGGCCGGCCGGTGACGACTGCGAGCGTGCGCCAGGAATGGTTCAAGTCCATTTCCTACATTCCGCAGAGTTCGATGAATTCCCTCAATCCGGTTATCCGCATTCGTGACCAGTTCATCGATTTCCCTGGAACCGACAGCAATAAGCGGCGGGTCCTCGAGCGGGCGCGGGATTATATCGGCAAGCTTGGATTGGCGCCGGAAACCCTCGATTCCTATCCGCACCAATTGTCGGGGGGCATGCGGCAGCGCGTCATGATCGGGCTCGCCACCTTCTTCCAGCCGGAACTGATCATTGCCGACGAGCCGACCACCGCGCTCGACGTGGTGGTGCAGAAGGAAATCCTGATGCTGCTGATGGACCTGCAGGAGCAGATGGGCAACACCATTCTGGTGGTGTCGCATGACATGGGCGTTCACTATCAGACCACCCACAAAATGCTGATCATGTATGCCGGCCGCGTCGTAGAATATGGCGATACCGAGAGCGTTTTCGCCGATCCGCAGCATCCCTATACCAGGATGCTGATCGACTCCCTGCCGGCCATTGGCGACGACAGCATGCGCGGCGTGATGGCAAGCGCCGCCGCAACGGGCGGCGATCGAGCCTTTCGCGTGGAGCCGGTACTGGTTGAGGTCAAACCCAACCATTTCGTGGCGCGCCCAGCCGTGCAGAACGCGGGAGCCGCGGCATGACCACCATCCTCAAGACCGAAGGGCTCAACAAAGTTTATCGCCGGGGCGGACTGGTCGGGGCCCGGCACATCCATGCATTGAGCAACGTCAATATCACGGTTGAAAGCGACAAGCCGGTGGTGATCGCCGTCGTCGGGGAGTCGGGCAGCGGCAAGACGACCCTGGCCAAGACATTGCTGCGGCTGGAGACACCCACGTCGGGCCGGGCCATCGTCTATGACAGCGTGGTGGCAGGCGCGGGGGCAACACCCTCCAAGCGTGAATTCCTGGGCCTTGTGCAACCCATCTTCCAGAATCCGTTCGAGGCCTTCAGCCGTTATCGGCCGGTGGACGCCTATCTTCACGAAACAGCGCGACGCGTTGCCGGCATGGACGAGGCCCAGGCCCAAGCTGCGGTGGCCGAGGCCCTCAACAGCGTGGGCCTCAACTATGCGGAAATCCGGGGCAAATATACCAACCAGTTCTCGGGCGGCGAATTGCAGCGCATCTCGGTCGCGAGAGCGCTCATTCCGCAGCCCAAGCTGATCGTGGCGGACGAACCGGTCAGCATGATCGACGCCTCCCGGCGCATGATCATCATCAACCTGTTCAAGCGGCTGCGCGACGAAGAGGGACGCAGCTTTCTCTACATCACCCACGATCTCGCCACCGCCTATTACATCTCCGACTATGTGGCGGTGATGAACAAGGGACAGGTGGTGGAGTTCGGTGCCGCACGCGAGGTGATGAGCAATCCCCAGCATGCCTATACGCGGCTGCTGCTCGACTCCATTCCGACCACCCGCAGCCGCTGGCGTCCACGCACACCCGCGGCCGCCTGATCAAGTTTCATCGCCGGCGCCGGGCGCCCTCATTTAGACGACAGGATAGATCATGACCAATTCTGCAACGGCCAATGGCGCCGCAACGCTGTGGGCCACGTTCGAACTCACGCTTTCTGGCCCCATGGAAGGCAACCCGTTCAGGGATGTAGAGCTGCGCGCCAGCTTCCGCCAGGGCGACCGGCAGGTCCCGGTCACCGGCTTTTATGACGGCGGCGGCAACTACAAAATCCGCTTTCTGCCCGATACGACGGGGAGCTGGAGCTATGTGACGTCGAGCAATGCCCCGGCGCTGGATGGCATCAACGGAACGATCGAGGTCGGGCCGGCCAAGCCTGGGCACCATGGCCCCGTGCGCGTGTCGAACCGCCATCACTTTCGCCATGCCGATGGCACCCGCTACATCAATATCGGCACCACCGCCTATGTGTGGAACCTGCAAGGCGATGCGCTCGAAGAGCAGACGCTGGCGACGCTGGCCGAAGCGCCCTTTACCAAGATCCGCATGTGCGTGTTCCCCAAGCATTATCGCTACAACGAGGTCGAGCCCGAGCTTTATCCCTTCCCGCTCATCAAGCAGGGCAGTAGCGAGTGGGGCGGCAGCTTCAACGGCGATTATGGTTGGGAGTTCGATTTCGACCGTTTCGAGCCGGCCTATTTCCGGCATCTGGAAAAACGCATCAATGATCTGGCGGCGATCGGTGTCGAGGCCGATCTCATCATCTTCCATCCCTATGACCGCTGGGGCTTTGCGCGCATGTCGCCCGAACAGGACGACACTTACCTGCGCTATCTGATCGCGCGCCTCGCCGCCTTCCCCAATGTGTGGTGGTCGATGGCCAATGAATATGACTTCATGTTCACCAAGACGCTCGACGACTGGAACCGCTGGATCGACATCGTCGCCGAGGCTGATCCGCATGGGCATCTGGTGTCGGTGCACAACGGCTTTGCCCCGTTCGACTACAGCCACCCCAAGCTGACCCATGTCAGCATCCAGCGTCCCTATACCGAGCGCAGCATGATCTGGCGGGAGCAATTCAATAAGCCGGTCTCGCTCGACGAGGTCTGCTACGAGGGGGATATCGCCGAAGCCTGGGGCAATATTTCGGGCCGCGAGCTGGTGCACCGCTTCTGGAAGGGCACAGTCAATGGCGGCTACGTTACCCATGGCGAAACCTATTACAATGACAGCGAGACGCTATGGTGGGCCAAGGGCGGCAAGCTGATTGGCGACAGTGTCAGCCGCATTGCCTTCCTCCGCCGCATCCTTGAGGCAGGGCCGGACGAGGGGCTGGACCCGGTGCCCAGCACCGGTCACTACCAGATCGAAATAGCAGGCGGGCTGGATCATGCCGACCTGCGCAAGCTGATCGCGCCATTTCCCGGCCAGGAAGGCTGGAGCCGCGTCGGCATGCATTTCGCCACCGCCGGGCAGCCGCACCGCTATTATCTGAGCTATTTTGGCGAGAACCAGCCGGGCGAAGTGGCCGCCAATGTGCCGCCGGACGAGCGTTACACTGCCACCCTGATCGACACCTGGGAGATGACCGAAACCGAGATCGCCAGAGATGTCGAGCGCGGCCAATTGCTACACTTCAAGCCGAAACCATACCAGGCACTGCTGCTCCGGCGTGCGTGAGGAGACAGTTTTCATCCTGCCCTACGCCAAATCAGGCATGGTTTCGGCGTAGTGGCAGGCGGTTAGAAGACTGGTGTTCCCATGGGCCACCAGCTCAGGTGCTTCCACGGCGCATTTTTCGGTTGCTTTCCAGCATCTGGTGCGGAAACGGCAGCCGCTGGGCGGATTGGATGGGCTGGGCAAGTCGCCTTGCAGCACGATGCGGCGGCGCATGCCGCGGAGCGTCGGATCGGGGGTTGGCACAGCGGAAAGCAAGGCCTGGGTATAAGGGTGCCGCGGAGCCGAGAAAATCTCTTCGGTCGGCCCGGTCTCGATGATGCGCCCCAAATACATGACCATGACGCGATCCGAGACGTGCCGCACCACCGCCAGATCATGGGCGACGAACAGCATGGCCAGGTTTCGCTCCTTGCGCAGGCGGGCGAGCAGATTGATCACCTGGGCCTGGACCGATACGTCGAGGGCCGAGACCGGCTCGTCACAAACCAGCAGCGACGGGTTGAGCGCCAGCGCGCGGGCAATGCCGAGCCGCTGGCGTTGGCCGCCGGAGAACTCGTTGGGATAGCGCAAGGCATGTTCCGGACGCAGCCCGACCGCCTCGAGCAGCCGTGCGGTCTCGGTCGACCATTGGGCGCGCGGCAGGACATCGGGATGCAGCGCCCATGGTTCGGACAATAGCCGGTCGACGCGCATGCGCGGATTGAGCGATTGATAGGGATCCTGGAAGACGATCTGCATCTTGCGCCGCATGGCGCGCAATTCAGCACCCTTGGCCTGGGCGATGTCGACACCATCCAGCATGGCGTGACCCGCCGTAGCGGCGTTGAGACGCAACAGCGTGCGGACCAGGCTCGTTTTGCCGCAGCCGCTCTCGCCAACCAGGCCCAATGTCTCGCCCTTGGCAATGGAAAAGCTCACGCCATCGACGGCGCGGACCGGCGCGGAGCCGCCACCGAAGTGCTTGCTGAGATTATCGACTTCAAGCAGTGGCGCGCTCATGCGGCGTTCCCCGGAAAATGGCAGGCGGTCAGACGCCCTGGTCCGGCATCAGCAAGGATCGGGACTACCTGGGCGCAAAGCTCCTTTGCCCGCGGACAGCGGGTGCGAAACGCGCAGCCGAATGGCAAATCGGCGGGATTGGGCGCCGATCCGGGTATGGGCACCAGTTCCGATGTCGCCACGTCGATACGTGGTTGCGAAGCCAAAAGGCCGATGCTGTACGGATGGTGCGGGTCGGCAAACAGCTCATAAACGCTGGCCTGTTCCACAATGCGCCCTGCATACATGACGGCTACGCGATCGGCGAGTTCGGCCACCACGCCGAGATCGTGAGTGATGAAAATCATCCCGGCGCCGCTGCGCTTGCGGATGGTATTGAGCAGATCGACAATCTGCGCCTGGATGGTGACATCCAGCGCCGTGGTGGGCTCGTCGGCAATGATGATGTCGGGTTCGAGCGCCACAGCCATCGCAATCATGATGCGCTGGCGCATGCCACCGGAGAATTCATGCGGATACTGCCGGGCCCGTTTGGCTGCATCAGGAATGCCCACCGCATCGAGCAGGTCGATGACCGCGCCCTCGATCTCGCCCGCTGGCTTCTTGTGGTGGATGCGGAACATTTCGCCGATCTGCCAGCCAATCGAATAGACCGGGTTGAGCGCAGCCAGCGCATCCTGGAAGATCAGGGCAATACGGGTGCCACAGATCGCCCGCCGCTCCCGATGCGGCAGATCAAGCAGGTCAGTGCCATCGAAAGTGATCGAACCGCCATCGATGGCACCCGGTGGATTGGGCACCAGATCCATGATTGCCGAGGCCGTCACCGACTTGCCGGAGCCGCTTTCGCCAAGCAGCGCCAGGACTTCGCCGCGTTGCAGCGAGAACGACACACCATTGAGCGCCTTGATGCGGCCAGCGGCGGTGTCGAAGGAAACGGCGAGATCGCGAATGTCCAAAAGGGTCATGGTCATCGCTTCCGGCGGATCAGCCGCCAATGCTGGGACGGATCGTTGACGATGCGGAACCAATTGGCGAGCAGGTTGAAACTCATGGTGGTTAGCATGACGGCAAGGCCGGGGAAAAAGCCCAGCCACCATGCCGAAGACAGGTATCCCTGTCCTTGGGCAATCATCAGGCCCCAGCTGACTGCAGGCGGCTGCACCCCCAGGCCCAGATAGCTGAGCCCGGATTCAAACAGCATGACCATGGCAACATTCACCGAGGCCAGGGTCAGCATTGTCGGTGCGACGATGGGCAGGATGTGGTTACGGATGATCCAGATCGGCCCGCCGCCAAACACACGTGACGCATCGACAAAGAGCCGTTCGCGCACCTCCAGCGTCTCCGCCCTGGCGACGCGGATGTAGGAAGGCATGCGGGTAATCGCGAGCACGATGACGAGGTTGGTGACGCTCGGACCGAAGAGATAGAGCCCGACCAACGCGACCAGCAGGGTCGGAAAACCCATGACGACGTCGGAAATGCGCATGATCAGCGCGCCCACCGGGCCGCCAAAATAGCCCGCAATCAGGCCAAGCATGGTGCCCATGACCAGACTGAGCAGAACGGTCAGCAATGCAATGCCGATCGAAGTCAGCGCTGCTTCTGCAAGACGACCCAGTAGCGAGCGGCCCAGGGAATCGGCGCCGATCCACAGCCGCCAATCCTGAGTAAAGTCGAACGGCGGCAGATTGCGTGCCTTGAGCGCGATGCGGCTCCCGCTGAAGGCCCCGAATGTATCGGCCAGGATCAGCGCGAGAACCAGCACCAGCCAAATGACCGAGCACAACGCCATCGGGTCGCCGGCCAGCGCACGGGCAAACCATGTGAAGCGACTTGCCTTGCGTGCGGGCACAATCCCGGAAATCTCGGTCATTCCACCCTCACGCGCGGATCGATGGTGGCATAGAGAATGTCGACCAGGATGTTGATGAGGAAGATGACCACAGCGACCGCAAAGATCGAGCTTTGCACGATGGCGAAGTCGCGGCGCAGGATGCCATCGATCAGCAGCTTGCCGATGCCGGGGAAGCCGAACACCACTTCGACGACGCCGCCCCCACCGGCAAATTGGGCTGCGAGGTCGCCTGTTACGGTGACTGCGGGCAGCAGAGCATTGCGCAAGGCATGCACGAAGCCGACGCGCCCCTCACGAGCCCCCTTGGCACGCGCAGTGCGCACATAACTGGCATTGAGCGCCTCGATCATCGAGCCGCGGATAATCTGCACCAGCATGCCAAAAGGCCGCGCCATCAGGCAGACGACGGGAAGCACCCAATAGGCCGGTCCGCCAAAGCCGGAGGTGGGCAGCAGTCGCAGATTGACGGCAAAGACCAGCACGCACATCAGGCCAAGCCAGAAATCGGGGACACTGGCGGCCGCTTGGCTTACGACATTGATGACGCGATCAACGGCGCTGCCGGCATTGGCCGCGGCAATGACGCCGACAAGAGCCGAGATCGCAAAGGCCAGTGCCAGCGCAATGGCGCCCAGTGCCAAGGTACGCGGCAGTGCTTCAAGCACGACCTCCATTGCGGGCCGATTGTGCCAGAGCGAAGTGCCAAAATCGAGCCGCAGCACATTGAACAGGAATTCGAAGAACTGAACCACGAGCGGCCGGTCCAGACCCAGCTGAATCCGCATGGCGTCGCGTGCCGCCTGGGAGGCGTCCACCGGCAGGTAAAGATTGACCGGATCACCCGTCAACCGCACGAGAAAAAAGGTCGCCGCCATCAGTGCCAGCAGGGCCAATGCCGCAAGCGCCGTGCGTCTGAGGAGGATTTTGGGTGACATGGACCTGAATGCTTTGCGTGGTGTCCGCCGCCCCGGTGGCCGGCGGACTTTAGAATTGCGGCTTACTTGTAGCTGATCGAACGCAGCTTGATCTCGTTGCCGGCCTGAACGTCCGGCACATAATTGAGATCAGGCGAGACACGAGCGATCGTCACCATATGGAACAGCGGCACGATGTTGATCGCTTCCACCGCAATGTTGGCGAAGGCCTGCTGGAACAGCGACTGGCGCTCGTCACCGGTGGCTGCCGAGGCCCTGGCGATAAGATCGTCCACTGTTGGATCGGCAAGCGTCGAGGTGTTGCCGCCCGAGGTAAAGCGGTTCGGCAGGGTGAACACGGCGTCACCTTCGGTATTATCGATCTGGGTCTGCAGGAGGGACGGTTGGCGCTCTGCCGGAAAGGGTCCGATCAGCTTTTCCAGCCAGGGCGTGGTTTCCATCATTTCGAGGCGAGCGTTGAAACCGACGTCGAGCAGCATGGCCTGAATGGCTTCCATGCTCTCGGCCGAGTTCGGATAGATACTGATACGACCGTAAAGCACGATCTCGGTATCGACCGGCACGCCGGCGGCACGCGCCTCATCCAGCAGCGCGCGAGCGCGATCGGGATCATAAGGCCAGACCGGAATGTCCGGATTGTAGCCGAACACCGACGGCAGCACGACCTGCATGGCTTTGGTGGCGCCCTCGTTGAACACCGTGCCGATCAGCCCGTCGCGGTCGATAGCCATGTTCAGCGCTTCTCGCACGCGCTTGTCATCGAGCGGGGCAATGGCCTGGTCGATACGCAGCAGCGAGGTCTCCGCATTGGGGAAGGCAATGTCGTTGGCGCTGGTGGCGTCCTGGGGGGCGATTTCGAAGGCGATCTGCGCCTCACCGGTATCGACCATGGCCGCACGCACTGCAGATTCGCCACGCCAGACGATATTGGCATTGGCGATGGCCGGCTTGTCGCCCCAATAGCCGTCAAAGGCTTGCAGGGCAACGGACTGGCCGGCGGTCCAGGCCTTTAGGGCATAGGGACCAGTGCCGATCGGCTCGCGAGTCTTGGCATCGGCCGGGGTGACAGGTGCACCGATGTCGAGCGCTGACAGCTTGTTGGGCAGGATCGGCTCGACGGTTCCTGTCTTGATCACCAGCGTTGTGGCATCGACCGCTTCGCCGGTGAACGTATTGCCCTGCAGCGTCGCGAGGCCAACTTCGCAGCCGAGATCTTGATTGGTGGCGCGCGCCAGTGCGGCAACGACGGCTGCCGCGTCGAAGGCGCTGCCATCATGGAACGTGACGCCTTCGCGCAGCTTGAATTCCCATGTCAGGTCATCGATCTGGCGCCATTCGGTGGCCAGGCTGGGCAGAACTGCGCCATTGGCCGGGTCCAGATTGACCAGGGTTTCGGTGACATTGTTGCGCAGGATGCGGGCGTTGTTCGACAGATCGGTGTCGCAGGGGTCCAGCGACTTGGGCTCGTCGGTCACCACCACTGTCACCAGATCGGACTGCGCCAATGCAGGCTGGACCAGCGCAGTGCTGAGCATGGTGGCGATGAGAAGCGCGCTCCCGCGGAGCGTGGACTTGTGCAGCATTGATATTCCTCCCTGTACCGATGCTCACAGATGGATTAGTTTCAAATACGACATCGGGTATGGACAAGACACATCACATCGCTATTCCCCTGTCAAGTTTAGTTCCAAATAGGGCATGCAAGTTTCATGAATGAACTTAGACATGGATCGCCAGTCGTTGAAAAGACCGCCCATCTGCTAGGCGCCATCGCCGAGGCCAAGCATGGCATCTCGCTTTCCGACTTGGTCGAACAGCTTGGCGTCGCCCGGTCCACGGTCTACCGCATCCTCAATTCGTTGGCCGCTCACGGCCTCGTCGCCCGCGTCAATGGCGGCGCGACTTATCAACTCGGGCCGCGCTTCATCGAATTGGCACGGCGCATTTCGCCGGGCGCCGATCGCGCCACCATGGCCGAAGCCGCCCATCCCATCATGCAATCGGCGGCCGATCGCATCCGTGAATCGTTCAAGCTGTCAGCGCCCGAGGGCGATGAAATGTTGACCATCCTAGCGACGCAAAGCCCCGCGGAATATGCAATTTCCGTTCGTGTTGGCAGCCGCTCACCCAAGCATGTCGGCGCTTCCGGCAAGCTCGCTTTGGCCCATTCGAGCGACGAGGCCATTGCCGAATATTGCGCCAAGGGCCTACCCGCCCGCACCGCCCATACCATAACGGATGCCGACGTGCTGATGGACGAGTTACGCCGCATCCGCGACGACGGCTATGCCGAAGACAACCTGGAATCCAGCCAAGGCCTGCGCGCCATCGCGGCTCCCGTCTTCGACGCCGCCGGCGCGCTGGTTGCCGCTGTCAGCGTTCCGTTCATCGGCGACGCAACGCCGGATCGCAAGCGCACTATCCGCAAGGAAGTGACCGAAGTGGCCGACAGCCTGACCCAGCTTCTTGGCGGCGCTGCGCAAAAATCCAAATAAGAAACCTATGGACCCCTATTGAACTTTTCTGCACCAGCCTGCTATGTGACTGGCGACAGAGGAGGAGCGCATGACGGGTCTTAGCGCCGAGACGATCGAAAAACTGAAGACGACCAATTCGGCCACGCTGAGCACGCTGCTGCTCAAGCGCGGATTGCGCAACACCGCCATCCGCGGCGTGCGCCCTCTGCGGACCGATCTCGAACCCATGGTGGGACCGGCCCTGACGGTGCGTTATATCCCGGCCCGTGAGGACATCGACGGTTCCGAATACAGTTCCAGCCCGGACAATTTCCAGCGCAAGGCGATCGATACGATCGAAGCGGGCCATGTGCTGGTGCTCGACTGCCGCAACATCCCCGAGATCGCCGGCATTGGAGCGGTGCTGATGCGCCGGCTGATTTTCCGGCAGGTCGCCGGCGTGGTGCTGGATGGCGGCGTGCGCGATTCCATGGACATTGCCGAACTGGGTCTGCCCACCTTCTGCACTGGTGCCGCCGCACCGGCAAACCTGGTCGCGCACCACGCCTCCGACATGAACCAGCCGATCGCCTGTGGTGGGGTTGCTGTCTACCCCGATGACGTCATGTTCGGCGATGCCGAAGCCGTCATCGTCATCCCGCGCAAGTGGGCCGACGAGATTGCCGACGAGGCGGTGGCAATGGACCGGCAGGAAGAATTCCTCAAGCTCGAGATCGAGTCGGGCAAGCCGACCGTTGGCGTCTACCCTCCCAACGCCGAAACCCAAGAACGCTACAAGGCCTGGCTGGCAAGTCGCGCGTAGTTCTTCGCCACAATCGGCCGTGCAAGTGCCGCTGAGCCTACTCGGCGGCACTGGCGCGACCGGCGTGGACCAACTCGATCTGCTTCGCCACCTGACTGGGCTGGGTAAATATGAGGTCGGTCTCGACCAATCTCATTCACGCGCCTATCATCCCAGCAAAGGACAAAGCAGATGTCGAAGCAATCCGAACAGACCAGGCATCTTGCCGAGCACTATGTCGATCAGCTGTCGGATTGGGCCAAAATCACCACAAAGCCGCTGTTCGGTGCGGTGGCGCTCTATCGCAATGAGCATGTCTTTGCCATGGTCTGGCAGGGCGCGCTTTACTTCAAGGTCGATGCCGATTCACGCCCGGAATACGAGGAAGCGGGTTCTCAAGCGCTCGGCTATACGACTGAAGGCCAGGATCACGCGCTCAAGTCCTACTGGGCCGTTCCCCCCGACATACTCGAAGATGACGACAGTCTCCGGGAATGGGCAGAGCGCGCCTACCAAGCGGCGTTGAAGAGCGGGCGAACTTAACCCGATACGCCGCTTTGCAGGTCGCAGTCTGGCCAGTGCCCCCGGCGATATGGGTCGGGGCAGTGTCCTGGGCATGCACCGGCACGGCCGATCCCGCGACGGAGGCTACCAAGGCACTGCCTTGTCTCCTTTAGATCTTTGCGAGGTTTAGCTGAGTGCGCGGGATACCAGGACAGTGTCGACATACTGGGTCATGCGCATGATCTTGCCGTCCTTGAGGTGGTAGAGATGGGCAAAGGGCGAGGTCATGGACTTGCCCGTTGCGTTATAGGTGCCGGAATAGACGCCGCAACGCGATCGCCATCGGCAAGATAGGTGTGGACCTGGGCGCGATAGCCCGTCCATTCCGTCTGAAGACGGTGGAATACGCCGGCGATCACCGCCTCCGGCCCGACATAGGTTCCCGCATAGGGAAAGCCCTCTGCCTCGGTCCATTCGACATCGGCGGATAGTACGGCCCGCAGGTTGCGGCCGTTGTCCGCCGAGGTTCCTTCATAAGTGCTTCTCATCAGTTCGAGATTGGTGCTCATTTCAACCCCACTGCATTTCGCCGGTGGCGACCTTGGAGCCAATGTCGAGAGCCACGCCCATGCCCAGATCGGGGAAGCGGACTTCCATTGCGGTCTTGAGCTTGGTGGAGTCTCCACCTCTGGCCAGTTCTTCTTCGAACGCCAGCAGATAAGCCTTGGTATGCTCGATCGCGGCGAGACCCGTCGCGGCCGCCGGATCCATGTGGCCCGGAATGACGATGGCAGGATGGCGGGCGGCAATCGCGTCGAGATTGGCAATCCAGGCCGCACGCTGCTCTTTGGTGGGGGTATCGGCCGTCCAGACATGCACGCCCGAAAAGATCAGCACACCACCAAAAACGGCATTCAGCGTGGAGACCCACAGATAGCGGCGATTGGCGAGGCCCTCGGCCGCAACGATTTCGACGGTTTCACCATCCACGGTCAGTGTCGGGCCATCGAATGCCTCGGGGAAAATGATATCGGCCTGCGTCTGCGGTCCATTCTCGTTGAGCTTGGGTCCCCACGCGGCCAGTTTCTTGTCCACATTGCCCTTGAGGGCGTCCACCGTGGCGGAAGCGGCAATGACCTTGGCGTTGGGGAAAGCTTCGAGCACCGGCTTCAGGCTGAAATAATAGTCCGGGTCGGACTGGCTGATATAGATCGTGGTCAGCGTCTTGCCCGTCGCCGCTATGGCCTGCGCCAGCGCGCGCCCATCGGGATAAGTGAAGCCGCCATCGATCAATAGCGCCTCGCTCGGCCCGGACAGCAACACCGGCGCCCGGAAGAAGCCGTTCCCACCGGCAGGAAAATGGGTCCAATTCAGGGTAATTGTCATGGTGGTCACTCCTTGGTGAAAGTCGTAATCGTTGCGAGGGTTCAGGCGGCTTCGAGCTGAGCCGCCAGGATTTGCGGGTCGCCAAACAAAGTGCCGCTGGGCAGCAGGCGACGTTTGTCGTCTTTGCCAATGATCAGCGCCGGCACGCCATTGGCGCTGAAACGCGCCATGTCGGCACGGGCGGCCTTGATCCGCGTCCGGTAGGCTGCCAGCAATTGCTGGTCCGGTGCCCGAAGACGACCAGCGGCATCGCTGAAACCGGCAGCCGCGAGGATGTCGATCACAACGTCCATGTTCCCGTTGTCCCGGCCATCGACATAGCGGGCCTGCTGGAGCGCCTTGAGCGCCGCCATCTCCTGGGCGGGCGCCTGCAGGCCCACGGCGACAATGGCCAAAGTTGCCGGCGCGGAGTCGAAGGTGGAGCCGACCGCGCCAAGCACCTGCTGGCGGTAGGTCTCGCTGAAAGCCTGCCCCGTCAGGCGGGCGATGCGCTGATCGTTCTGCCAGGCATAGGCGGCGAAGGATTGATCCATCGGGCGGGCGCCTTCGCCGGCAAACAGGCCGGTGGGCGACAATTGGATGGTGACGCCGCCCAGCCGGCTGATTTGCTCAAGCGCGCCGGTGGCGCCATAGCACCAGCCGCAAAGGGGGTCGAACAGGTAGGTGATGTGCATGGGCCCGATGTCCTCAAAATTGTTGGCTGGAAGCTATGCCTCCGCCATTGATTGATCGAGAGCATCAAACCTGACACAATGTTTTCCTTTGACATACAATCGGACAGACGATGCAGGCCATCAGACTCAACCGGCTCGCCTATTTCTCCGCCGTGGCCGAAACCGGCTCCTTCACCAAGGCGGCCGAGCGGCTGGGGATCACCAAAGCGGTGGTCAGCCAGCAGGTTAGCCGTCTCGAAGAAGAGCTGCAGACCAGCCTGCTGGTCAGGACCACGCGACGGGTCGAGCCAACCGAGGCCGGACGGCTGCTACATGCCCGATGCGTAATGATCTTCGGTGCAGTGGAAGAAGCCATTGGCGAGATCGCGCAGATCAATTCTGAGCCTACCGGGACCCTGCGAATAGCGGCGCCGAGCGATTACGGCGCAGCAACGATTGCCCCGCTCATCGCCGCATTCACCCGAAGATACCCAGCCTGCAATGTCGAATTGCGGCTCTCCGATACCAAGGTCGACCTCATTGCCGATCATTTCGATCTGTCCATCCGCGTCGGCTGGCTGGACGATTCCAGTTATCAGGCCCGGCGTATCGGTTCGTTCCGGCAATTGCTGGTGGCTTCGCCGGAGCTGCTGCAGGCCGAGACTGCAATGGTACCGGAGGATCTGGTCAGCCTGCCCTTCATTGCCAATGCCTCCCTCAAGGAGCCATTGGTCTGGCGCTTCACCAAGAATGACTTCGACCCCACAACGGTCAGGCTCCGCCAGAGCATCCTGACCAATTCCACGCCAGCCGCCATGGCCGCCACTCTGGCCGGCGGGGGGATATCAGTCTTGCCGGACTTTCTGGCCGCGGAACATTTGGCAGCCAATAGGCTGGTCCAGCTCGTGCCGGCCTGGGATTTGCCCGCCGGCGGCATCTATGCCGTCTATCCGGCGGCCCGCTTCCGGCCACCCAAGGTCATCGCCTTCGTTGCCATGCTGTCGCAGCATCAGCAAAGCAGTCGCAGCATCGCGCCGCCTTTATAATGCTAGTCCCATTATGGGCGATCGTTGCGCCGACCACGGCCCAGGCATCTATCGCAACCTGATCGCTTGACCAGCCCCTACTCCGTGACCACGCGGCCGCGTTCGTCGGCTTCGAGCAGTTCATTGGTGACGTTGCGGATATGGCGGGCCATTGCCTTGTAGGCGGCGTCGGGATGGCGCATGCGCAGGGCCGAGAGGATCGCGTGATGATCGCCGATCCAGAGCGGGCGCACGCTTTCGGCGTGGATGTGCTCGTGTAGCTTCTTCCACATCAATGATTCATCGCGCTGCGCCCATAGCGCCTCGATCATCGAGACGATGATGGCATTGTTGGTCATCCTGGCAATCGTCATGTGGAAGTCCCGATCGCCCTTTTCCTGCAGCAGGACCACTTCGGTTTCCTGCTCCATCTGGGCGATGCATTCTTCCAATACCAGAATATCGTAATTGGTCGCCCGCTCGGCAGCCAGCGCCGCGGCGCTCGACTCGATGGCAAGGCGCGCTTCCAACAGTTCGAACGGTCCGGGCCCGATGTCGCTTACGGACAGCTCGAAGTTCACCTGCGACAGCCGGCTGGGCAACACCATGATCCCGGCCCGGCCGCGCACTTCGACGATGCCGCGCATTTCCAGTGCGATCACAGCCTCGCGCACCACTGGGCGGCTGACCGAAAGTTCTTCGGCCAGTTCCCGCTCCGATGGCATGCGCCAGGACTTATCGGCAGCATTCTGCTCGATCAGCCTGGCGATTTGGCGCGCAACGACCTGGTAGAGCCGTTGATTGCCCTGCAGCCGCGGATAGCTCCGGTCCTTTTGCATCTTTGACCTCCCAGCCGTCGGCCCGCCGATCAAGGGAGCCAGGAGCCATAAAGCGGATGCGCTGGCGTGATTGGCAATTGTGACGGCTGGCCCGTTCTCTGGGAATGATACGCGGCGGTCACCAAAGCAAGCGAATTGCGCGCATCTTCGAGGGTCACTGGTGGCTCCCCCCCGGTCATCACCGCTTCGTGGAACAGCTCGAACTGCCTGGTATAGCCATCTTCGGTGACCTGGTGCTCGGCGAGCGCCGCATCGATCCTGGCCTGGTGCTCCGGCCTGCCGGCGATGAAGGTCCAAGGGTCACGACCCATCGTATAGGGCTCCAGAATGCTCTCAGCCACCATTTCACTGAAGCAGAAGCGCAGGCGGGAGATTTCCTTGCGCGACCCCAGAGTCATGGACAGGGCGGCGAGCGAACCGTTCGCCATCTTGACCGAGAGGGTCATGGTGTCCTCGACCTCGATCTTGTTCACCAAGGTCGCGCCATGGGCGAAGATTTCGGCACAGGCGCCGTGGACATAGTTGAGCATGTCATGGGCGTGAATGGCGTGGCCGAGCAGGCCGCCGCCCAGTTCGCTTGCCCATTTGCCGCGCCATGGCACCTCGTAATAGGCCGGCCCCCGCCACCAATGTGTTTCGACCGTGGTGAGGAACGGCCTGCCGGCCAGACCCAGTTCGATCAGCCGCTTGAGCTTTTGCAACCCGGTGCCGTAGCGGTACTGGAAGATGGGCATGAATTTGCGATCGGTCTTGGCGACGATTTCGCTCATCGCATCGACATCGGCGATGGAGCCGAAAAGCGGCTTCTCGCAGATGACGTGCTTGCCCGCCTCGATGGCGCGTTTTGAGAGCGCGAAGTGGGAATCGGGCGGCGTGCAGATGTCGATGACATCAAGATCGTCGCGCGCGAACAGGGTTTCGACGTCGCTGGTATATTCGCCGACGCCAAATTCAGCGACGGCCTGGCGGCCGCGGTCCTCATCAAGGGAGCAGAGCACGGGAACCTCGAACAGGTCCTTGTTCCAGTTGTAACCGGCCAGGTGCCGCTGGGCGATGCCGGCGCCAATCAGGCCGACGCGCAGTTTCCGGGTCATGGGAGCTATCCTTTAGGCTGGGAAGAAATGTTGACGGCTCTGCTCTGCGCATCGAGGGACAGCCGGCAGACCTCATAGACATGCTGCTGGGACATTGCAGTCGCGGTGCGGTCGCGGACATCGGCGGCAAAGCTGGCGAAATAGTCGAGCTCTTCGTTGGAGCAATCGATATGTTCTACGCCATGCTTGTTGACGAGGAAAAGGTGGTCCTTGCCGTCGCGGCCGGCGATATCGACATATTTGCGCAACTCGATATAGCCCTCGGTGCCCAATATGGTGAGCCGGCCATCGCCCCAGGTCGGCAGGCCATCCGGAGTGAACCAATCGACGCGGACATAACCGGAGGCCTTGTCGCTGCGCAGCAGCAGATCGCCGAAATCCTCGAATTGAGGCGCCTGCGGATTGGCGAAATTAGCGACCTGGGACGTGACGATTTCGGCGGTTTCGGAGCCGGTGTAGAACAGGAATTGATCGATCTGGTGGGAGGCGATGTCGACGATGATGCCGCCGAATGCGTCATGTTGCCAGAACCAGTCGGGCCGGGAATTGCCCAGGCGATGCGGCCCGGTGCCCAAGGTCTGGATGACCCTGCCGATGGCGCCCTCGGCAACCAGCTTGCCAGCCTTGACTGCCGAGCGAACGCTATGCCGCTCGGTGAAGCAGATCGAGAAGATGCGCCCGGTTTCGCTCACGGCCTGCTGCACCGCCTCGAGCTGGGCGTAGGTGGTAAGGCCGGGCTTATCGACCATGACATCCTTGCCCGCCCGCATGGCCTGGATCGCCAGGCCCGCACGGTCTTTCGGAATGGCGGCAATGCAGATCACGTCAATGCTGGAATCGGCAAACAGCGTTTCTCGATCAATCTGGGGAACTTCCGGATAGGTTTGCGCAAAGCTCTCGACCAGGCTTGGAATCGAGGTTTGGGGGCAATAGCCGACAAACTCGGCGCCGGCCTTGATCAGCCCCTTGGCATGATCGAAAATATGTCCGTGGTCGATGCCGACGACCGCAAATCTAACCATTTCAGGCATTTCCTCCACTACTGGCGAGCCAGTGCAGGCTCATTAATTGGTCAAACCAGATAGGCATTCTGTTTTCCTGTCAAGGACCAATGGCTGACCAGAAAGTCCGAAATTTTCGCCTTTCTGTGGAATTATCACGTACAAACCTTGGCATTCTTTGGTCCCTATCGTGTTCCGCCCAATCTGGTCATACCAGAAGGCTTGACATTGTGGTCTTACCAAAACAAGCTTGAGTCCAGCGGCTGTTTCAAACGCAGCGCATTCCTGGAGGGAGGAATTGGAATTGAAACGCACTGGATTGAGGACCACGACCGCGCTGGCTTTGGTGATTGCCGCCGCGCCGATTAGCCTTGCTTACGGGCAGCAGATCACCCTGTGGGCCGGCGATACCGGCAGCGGGGGCAAGATCTTCGCCGAAATGGCCAAGACGTTCGAGGCCGAAAATCCCGGCGTCACGGTCAATGTGGAGGAAGTGAGCTACCAGACGCTGGTGGAAAGCTTGCCCGTGCAACTGGAAGCCGGCGAAGGGCCGGACATCGCCATCATCACCGATCTGGGTGGGCTGAGCCGCTTCTATCAGGACATCACACCCTATGTTGACGCGGCCTATTTCGAGCAGGAATGGGGCCAGACGCTGCAATGGCTGCGCGGCGGCGATGCGGCGAGCGCGGCCATTTACGGCATGCCGACGACGCTCACCGTCAACGGCGCCTATGTGAATCTGACCCTGTTCGAGCAGGCTGGCGTGCCGGTTCCCGCCGAGGGCGCAACCTGGCAGGAATGGGCCGAGGCAACGCGGCAGGTCGCACAGGCCACCAATACCGAATTTGCCATGGAAATGGACCGGTCAGGCCACCGCTTTGCCAGCCTTGCCATCAGCTATGGCGCGCAATTGGTCGATGAGGCGGGGCACCCCGTGGTCGACGATGGCCTGCGTGCCGCCATCGAGCAATTCGTCGCCTGGCACCAGGACGGCACCATGCCGATGGACCTCTGGGGCGCCGTCGGCGGCGCGACGCATCGTGAACTGTTTTCCGATTTCCTCAATGCCAACACGGTTCTCTATTTCGGCGGCTCCTGGACGCTGGCGCAGATGGATAGCGAAGTCGGCGATCTGTTCGACTGGGCCGTCGTTCCGGCGCCTTGCGGGCCATCGTCGTGCACGGTGATGCCGGGCGGCGGCGCCATGACCGTGTTCTCCCATACCCAGAATGCCGAGATTGCCGGGAAACTGATCAACTTTTTTGCCCAGCCGGAAAACCTCGATCACTACATCTCAACCGAAGTCGAGATTCCGTCCGCGGCCTCGCAAATCGCCAATGGGGTGGAATATCCAACGGCCTCGGCCCGTACCTCCGAGGCGCTGGCTACATTCATCAACCAGATTCCAAAGATGGATGCCGCCGCCTATCGTTTCCAGGGCTGGCGCTATCAGCGGGCGATGATGAATGCACTGACCACCCGCATCAGCCAGGTGCTCAACAATGAGCTGACGGTGGATGCCGCGATGGAACGCATCAAGGAAGACGTCAACCTCGCCATTCAAGCGGTCGGCGGACAGCCCTGATCGCAGCGGCCGCCCCGTTCTGTGCGGGGCGGCCTTATCCATCCAATTCAAGGAACAGTCTCATGAGCGCAAGGGTTCAACTCGCCTCGGCCGCTGGCGCGATCCTGTCATTGCCGGCGCGCCTCATCGAGCCGGCAATGTCGGGTATCCAGCGAGGGGTCGGCATCAAGCGGATGCCGTGGGTCTTCCTGCTGCCCAACCTGGTCGCCGTCGTGCTGTTCGCCCTGCTGCCGGTCTTCATCAACATCTTCTATTCGGTTAGCGGCAGCGACCGGTTGTTCCCCTGGGATCGTCCTTTTGTCGGCGGCGCCAATTACCAGAGCCTGCTCGATTGCGGCAATTATCTCGATCCCTCCACCTGCTCGCGCGACCTGTTCTGGCGGGCCTTAGGCAATACGATGGTGTTCGTGCCGGTGCAGGTGATCTGCATGATCGCCGTCGCCCTGCTGACCGCCATCTGCCTGAACCGCGACATTATCGGCCGTGGTTTCTTCCGCGGCATCTTCTTCTTTCCCGTCATGCTGTCCCCCGTGGTGGTGGCGCTGACCTGGCAGTGGATCCTGCAGCGCAACGGGGCGCTCAACGGGCTGATTTCGGCGGCCGGCCTGACGCCGGTCAATTGGCTGATCTTCCCCAATACGGCATTCTTCTGGTCGGTTTTCGTGACCGTTTGGGCCCATATGGGCTTCTACACGATCATTCTGCTGGCCGGGCTGCAGGCCATTCCACGCGATGTCTACGAGGCGGCCAAGATGGACTCTGCCTCCCCGTGGCGGGTGTTCACCCGGATCACGCTGCCGCTGCTCAAGCCCGTCATGCTGGTGGTTTTCATCCTGGCGGTGATCCGCTCGGTGCAGACTTTCGACGAGCTCTATGTGCTCACCGGTGGTGGCCCCGGCTCGGCCACCATGCTGATGGTCCAGTACATCTACGAAGTCGGCTTCGCCACTCAGCCCCGCAATTTCGGCTTGGCGGCTGCCGCGTCGCTGTTCCTGGGACTGGCACTCCTGATTTTCACCGGTATCCAGATGCGCATTTCGCGAGGTGGCAATAATGACTGATCTCAGCGAAGCCAAACCAGCAGTGTCGATCGTTGAATTCGCCACGCGCCGGCGCGGCCGCAAGCGGCTCGATTGGACCGACTGGCTGACTTATCTCTACCTGTTCCTTGGGCTGCTGGTGATGTTTACGCCGGTGCTGTGGGTGGCCATTTCCTCCCTCAAGACGCCGGCAAACCTCACCGAATTTCCGCCGACGCTGCTGCCCTATGCGGCCCAGACCGTAGTGGTGGACGGCCATGATGAACCCCTGCCCTTGTTTGACGTGGTGGGCGAGGATGGCCAGACCCGTCAGCTGGCGCAATTGCGTCGGGTCGGCATCCAGGCGCAGATGATCGATCCCGCCAATCCGCAGGAGCGGATCGTGGTGCCGGTGGGCAATGCGACGCCGGTCCGGCAATTGCACCTTGCCACCGAGAACTACACCAATCTGCTGAGCAGTTCCGGCGGGCAGTTGTGGCGCTATCTGTTCAACAGTCTCTTCATCACGGTGGTGGCAACCATCATCACGCTGGTGATGAATTCCATGGCGGCCTTTGCGCTGTCCAAATATCGCTTCCGCGGCTCCAACGTGGCGCTGGTCTCGATCCTCGCCACCCTGATGATCCCGGCAACCGTGGTGCTGGTTCCCACCTATATGATCGTTGCCCAGCTTGGACTGGTCGGCAATCTGTGGGGCGTCATCCTGCCGACCGTGGCCACGCCGACCGGCGTTTTCCTGTTGCGACAATATATGCTGACCATTCCGGACGAATTGATCGAGGCGGCCCGCATGGATCATGCCAGCGAATGGCGGATCTTCTGGCGCATCATCCTGCCGCTGTCCTCCCCGGCTTTGGCGGTTGTCGCGATCTTCTCGATCCTGTCGCGCTGGAACGACTTCCTGTTGCCGCTGGTCGTGCTGACCCGGCGCGAGTCCTACACGCTGCAACTGGCCCTGGCCTCGTTTCAGACCGAATACGGCGTGCGCTACGAAATCCTGCTGGCGATGACGACGCTAACGGCGCTGCCGCTCGCCTTCGCCTTCATCTTCCTGCAACGCTACATTACCAGCGGCATTGCCTCGACCGGTATCAAGTAAGGACCATATTGATGGCCAATCTCACGCTTCAAAATGTCAAGAAATCCTTCGGTGCCGTCGAAGTCATCCCTGGCGTTGACCTCGAGATCATGGATGGCGAGTTCGTCGTTTTCGTTGGTCCCTCGGGCTGCGGCAAGTCCACCCTGCTCCGGCTGATTGCGGGACTCGAAGACGTCTCGGATGGCGACATCCGCATCGACAATGCCAGCGTCGTCGACGTACCTGCCGCCGACCGCGGCGTGGCCATGGTGTTTCAGTCCTATGCGCTTTATCCGCATATGACGGTGCGGGAAAATCTCAGCTTCGGGCTCGAGAACATTCGCATGGACAAGGCCGAGATCAACCGCCGCGTCTCCGATGCCGCCCGGCTGCTGCAGATCGAGCAATTGCTGGAGCGACGGCCAAAGCAATTGTCGGGCGGACAACGCCAGCGTGTCGCCATCGGCCGCGCCATCACCCGTGATCCCAAGATATTCCTGTTCGATGAGCCGCTATCCAACCTCGATGCGGAACTGCGCGTGCTGATGCGGGTCGAGATTACCAAGCTGCATGAACGGCTGGGCAATACGATGATCTATGTGACGCATGATCAGATCGAGGCCATGACCATGGCAGACAAGATTGTCGTGTTGCGCAAGGGCGTTATCGAACAGGTCGGCGCACCGCTCGAACTCTACAACCAGCCGCGCAATCTGTTTGTCGCGGGCTTTATCGGTTCGCCGCGGATGAATTTCATCGAGGGCAAGGCGTCCGCCGCTGCCTCCGGGCAGGTGGTGTTCGAAGCGCCCGGCTTGCCGCCGCTGACCCTGCCGGGTGCCTTGGCACAGCCGCTGGCCGCGGCTCCAGCAACGCTGGGAATCCGGCCCGAGGATTTCGTGGTGTCCCGCAATGCAGAGAGCGGCTGGCCGGTCACGGTTGGGGTCGCCGAGCAATATGGCGCCAATAGCTACCTGCACTGCACCCTGGCGGGCGAGGTGCCGATCCTGGTGCATGAGGCCGGCCAGAGCCTGGCCAAGCGCGGCGACGTGCTCTATCTGGCGCCGCGCGAAAACCATTGGCACCTGTTCGGCGCCGACGGGGCCGCCATCGAGCGCCAGGCATGATCGAAACCTGGCGCTGGTTCGGCCCGTCCGACGTCACCACCATTTCCGACATCATGCAGACGGGTGCCACCGGCATCGTCTCCGCCTTGCACCATGTTCCCGACGGCGCAGTCTGGTCCGCGAGCGAGATCGCCAGACGCCAGGCTCAGATCGGCACGACACTCGACGGTCGCGCTTCGGGCTTGGTCTGGCTGGTGGTGGAAAGCCTGCCGGTGTCAGAGGACATCAAACGGCAGACCGGTGGGTGGCGCGAGCACATTGCCAATTACAAGCTGAGCCTGCAAAACCTGGCAGCCGCCGGTATTTCAACGGTCTGCTACAATTTCATGCCGGTCATCGACTGGACCCGCACCGACCTAGCCTGGCGACTGCCGCATGGCGGCACCTGCATGCGGTTCGACGCGATCGACTTCGCAGCCTTCGACATTCACCTGCTACAGCGCAAAGGCGCGGCCGAGAGCGTTTCGCAAGCTGTCGCAGCCGAAGCCATGGCACGCTTCAAGCGCATGAGCGACGCCGACAAACAGAAGCTGGCGGCAAGCGTGCTGGCAGGATTGCCCGGAGCCGCTGACCGATTGTCGGTCGACACCGTGCAGGAACATCTGGCGCGGTATGGCGACATATCGAGCGAGCGATTGCGCCGGCATTTATTCGATTTTCTTGAAGAAGTGGTGCCGCTTGCGGCGGGGCTCGGCATACGTCTCTGCTGCCATCCGGACGATCCCCCGTTTTCCCTGATGGGCCTGCCGCGCATCATGTCGACCGAAGCCGATTATCGCGCCATGCTCGCTCATCTGCCGGATGCGGCCAACGGGATGACCCTGTGTTCCGGCGCGCTCGGGGCGCGCCCGGATAACGATCTTGCCGGCATCATGCGGCGCCTGGGCGATCGCGTGCATTTCCTGCATCTGCGCAATGTGCGGCTGGAAGGCGACGGCGTGGGCGGCTCGTTCCACGAAAGCGAGCATCTGGACGGCAGCGTCGACATGGTCGCGCTGATCAGAGCAATCGTTGACGAGGAAGCGCGGCGCAAGGCCGCCGGACGCTCCGACGCGATAATCCCGATGCGGCCCGATCATGGCCAGGACATTCTCGACGACCTGAACCGTGGCGGGCAGCCAGGCTATCCGCTGATCGGCCGGTTGAAGGGATTGGCGGAACTGAGGGGTGTGGCGCGGGCGCTCGCAAGCGGGTTGGCGGGGCAGCTTTCATCCGCCGCGAGCCACAGGTAAACTCAAGCCAGTTGCGGACAAATCACACGGCGTCGTTCAGCGCCGATCCAAATGCGGGCAGCCGAGCACTGGCTGCTCACCTATGCAACGGCCTGGGTTGTCTTTCCCCTCAGGCGGGCCGATCCTGCCCACGATAGCTCCAAGAAAGCGCCTGTCGTCCGCCGGCCGCGCTTGGGTGGTCCGGAGTTTATCGAGTGATTTTCAACTGCTACACGCTGGATCTGAGAGCCTTCATCGCTCTAATGGAGGTTGCCAATTTCCGGCGTGCTGCCGACGTTCTCAACATGTCACAGCCAGCATTATCTCGGCGTATCCAGAAGCTGGAAGGCACAGTGGGGGGCAGTTGTTTCAGCGCACGACCCGACAGGTGACGCCCACCGCCATTGGCCGCGAGCTCGAGCCGCTGGCACGGCCGCTGATCGATGAGTTTGATGCGTCGCTGTTCTCGTTCAGCGTTAGCAGACCGCCGGAACTGCGCCCAGGGATCCACCAAGATCAGGAATCGGCAAACACTTCGTCGCGCGAGCGTCGAATGGATGGCAGCACGGCCATGACCAGCGCGATGACAGCCACCAGCAGCAACCCGGCCGAGAGCGGGGAGTGAATGAAGGTTGAGGGATCGCCATTGGAAATGATCAGCGCCTGACGCAGCTTTTGCTCGAGCAGGTCGCCCAGCACGAAGCCCAGTGCCAGGGCGCGGCTTCGAACCCAGCTTGAACAGGCCATATCCGACCAACCCAAAGATTGCCGCCATAACCACGTGCGCCGGAGAGGTCCCTTGTCACGAGGGAAGCCCTCTTGCTTCCGCCAACGGCGTGACCACTTCATTGCTGACGCCCAAGCTCACTAGCGGACTGAGGATTTATGCGCGCATGGCTCGGGCGTATAGCCCACGGGGACCCACGGCCACACTGGACGGCAGATGCAATCGACGTCGATCACGACGAAGGCGGGCTCCGCCGTGTTCGCTAACAATAAAATGGGTTTGACCAGGCGAGCTTGCCATCTTCGGACATCACCATAACGCGGTACCAGCTCCCCTCGAATTTTTTCAACGGGAGACGCGCGGAGGTTATGCCATCGCCCGAAATCGCTTCGTTTTTGGACCCGCGGCCGACGACCATAATCTGGATGGCTTCCGAACACTCGATGGCCACCGTTCCCTCGGCGACGACGATATTCTCGATGCTCGGACCCTGGGTTGAGTAGTAATGGCCGGCTTTTAGCGCTTCAACCAGCTCTTCCGGTTCGTTGCGCTCGGATTTCACCATCACCCAGCCGCCGAAGGCGTCGCGGTTACGGTCGCCCTCATAAAACCAATGCGCGTCGTCGGCGGCTGTAGCGTTGATGTGCCGGCCGGCGGTGAGGAGCGCATCGAGATAATAGGCCCCGCCGCCGCGGGCCTGCCGGACCTGGCTGGTGTGGTTATAGACTTCCACGGCATGGGCGCCCGGGATGGACTGGGCATCGCCCAGCGTCAGCGCGTACCATTCGGGATGCGGGATGACGACGAAGGCGCCGGCGTCGAGACAGCGCTGGGCGAGCTTCGAGCCGGTTTCGTCCTGCCGGTTCGGCTCGAAATCGAGCGGCAGGCCGACGGCGAGGATGTGCCAGTGCTCGCCGCCCTCGGTGGCAAGGGCATGGCATTCGGCGCCGGGAATGGTGGTGAAGCTATTGGTGCGGTAGGCCGACGTGTCGACCACCGGATAGTCATAGGCGGGCAGGAAATGATCGGACAGGCAGAGGAAGTCGTAGCCGCGCTCACGATAGCGCTTGCAGACTTCTTCCGGGTCCAGCAGGCCATCGGAACGCGTCGAATGGGTATGCAAATTGCCCTTGTAGAAGCGGCCCGGGGCGGAAAAGGCGTTAGCTGACATGCTGGAGAGTCCTGTTGGTGGAATGCGCAGAAGCGCTGGCAAACGCTTGCAATAGATTTTTCGTGTAGGTCGAGTTGGGATTGGACAGGATGGTGCCGGTGTCGGCGTAGTCGCGGATTTCGCCCGCCTCCAGCACCAGCATCTGGTCTGACATCTCGGCGACTACAGGCAGATCATGCGAGATAAAGAGATAGGCCGTATTGTGCTCGCGCTGCAGCCGCTTCATCTGTTTGAGCACTTGAGCCTGAACCGTGACATCGAGCGCCGATGTCACCTCATCGCACAGTACCAAGTCCGGCTTGCAAGCGAACGCCCGTGCGATGGCCACACGTTGCTGCTGACCGCCCGATAGCTGCCGTGGCGAGCGGGTGAGCAGGCGTGCATCGAGATCGAGTTCTTCGAGCAATTGCACCACCCGGTCGCGGCTGGCAGCGCGCGTCATGCCAAAGAAGATCTGCAGCGGGCGGGCGATGATCTGCTCCACACTATGCTGCGGATTGAGCGAGGATGCGGGATCCTGGAAGATGAGCTGAACGCGCCGCCGCAATTCACGGCCGCGACCATTGGCCAGGCCCGAAAGGGGCTGGCCGTCGAAGATGATCTTGCCACTATTGCCGTGCACCAGACCGGCAACCAGGCTGGCAAGCGTGGACTTGCCGCTGCCCGATTCTCCGACGACGCCCAAGGTGGAGCCGGCAGGTATGGACAATGTAATGTCCTTGAGGGTGTGACGGGCAGGCGGCGCCGGGAAGAATCGTGACATCAACCGCGAACGTTTGCCGCCATAGCTGAAATCGAGATCGCGAATGCTCAGGATCGGCGGCGCTGTGGCCAGTCGGACCGGCTCGGACCGCGAGTTCGTCCGCAGCTTGGGGATGGCCGCGATGAGCGTTCTGGCATAGTCGGTCTTGGGTGCGGTGAAGACCTCCCTGGTCGGGCCATCCTCCAGCACCTTGCCATGCTGCATGACGAGGACCCGGTCGCACATGCGGGCGACGACGTTCAGGTCGTGGCTCACATAGATCAGCGTGGTAGTAGTACGCTTCTGCAAGCGGCTGACCAGATCGAGCACCTGCGTCTCCACGGTCTTGTCGAGGGCTGTGGTCGGCTCATCGAGGACGATCAGCTCCGGTTCGGCCACCAGCGCCGCGGCAATGACGACCCGCTGGCGCTGGCCGCCGGACAGCTGGTGGGGGTAGCGCGCGAAGATCGCCGAAGGATCGGGCAGTTCCATGCTGGCCAGCAGCTCGATCGCCTTCTGCCTGGGCGAAACGCCGCCGGCCGCGTTGTGTGTCCGGATCAACTCGACCAGGTGCTGCCCGATAGTGCGATGCGGGGTTAGCGCGGAAAGTGGGTTCTGTGGCACCATGGCAGCGTGGCCGCCGCGGTACCGGTGTAACGCTTCCCCGGTGAGCGCAAAGACGTCGGTCCCGCCCACCATGAGGGCGCCACCCGCAATGCGCGCGCCGGGCCGTGTATAGGCAAGAAAGGCGCGGGCCAGCGATGACTTGCCGCAACCGCTTTCACCAACAATGCCGAGCGTCTCGCCCTTCCCGATGGAAAAGCTGACATCATCGATGGCGGCCAGCTCGGTTTGCGGGCCGGTCTTGTAGACAAGTTTGAGATTGCGAACATCAATATGGGGCGTGGTCATCTCAGCCAAGCTCCGCTGTGGTGATGCCGAAGGCGCGCGAGAGACCATCAACCATGAAATTGACGCCGATGATCAGGCTGGAGAGCATGATGGCGGGCAGCAGCAGAAACCATGGATCGGTGAAGATGACACCCATGGCTTCCTGCACCATCAGACCCCAATCGGGGGTGGGCTGGCTGATGCCGAGGCCCAGGAACGAGAGTGCGCTGATGCGAAGCACTGCCGAGGAGACCCGGACTGCCAATTCCACGCCAAGCAGGCCGATCAGGTTGGGCAGAATTTCACGCAGCATGACGGCCAGGCGCGTTTCGCCCCGCAATTCGGCCGAGCGCACGAAATCGAGCGTCGATAGAGTGATGGTCTTGGCGCGGATAACGCGGACCACGCCACAGGTATAGACCAGGGCCACGACGGGGATCAGCGCACCGGGTCCGGTGCCCAGCGCCAGAATGAGAATGGCAATCAGGATCAAATCGGGAATCGCCATCATCGCATCGACGATGCGCATGATGATCTCGTCGGCCCGACCACCAACATAACCAGCTATGACGCCGAGCGCGGTCCCAACCACCACGGCGATGGCGACGCCAAGGAAGGAAACCATCAAGGCGATGCGACCACCAGCGATGATGCGGCTGAAATAGTCGCGCCCGATCTGGTCCGTTCCCATCAAAAACTCCCAGGAGGGATGTTGCAACGGGGCGCCGACCAGGGCGCTGGTGTCATAGGGCGCCAATAGCGGTGCGAGGAGTGCCAGGAGCAGGTGGGCGACCACGAGGATGACCCCGATCAATGTCGCGGGCTCGGACAGGGCGCGCCGTAGGCGCCGCGACCGCAGAAAGCCGGGCAAAGGGCGAAGGGGCGTTGAAACCGGGATATCAGCCATTTTGAGGCCTCGTGCGAACGCGGGGATCGAGAGCGAGGATGGCGAGGTCCGCCAGCAGGTTGGCGACGATCACCGCCAGGGCGGCGAGGAAGGCGATGGCCTGGATGGTGGGGATTTCCCGCTGCGAAAGGGCACGCAGCAACTCGCCGCCGGCGCCCGGATACTTGAACACCGCCTCCACCACGACCGATCCGGACAGCAGGCCGGCAACAAAGGTGGCCGTGCCATTGAGCATCGGAATCAACGCGGCCGGCAGGGCGTGAACAAGGCTAATGCGCCAGGTGGGGATACCGGCCAGCCGGGCGCGCTCGACATAGTCGCTGTTCAGCGCCTCCACCATGCCGGCGCGAAGCAACCGGAATTGATAGGCGACGCCGTGAACGCAAAGCGCCAGGACCGGAAGAATGGAAGCCGCGAGGATAGTCAGCTTGGGGGCGTTGGTGGGCGCCAGGATCACCGCCGGGGCCAGGCCGAGCCAGACCGCGAAGACGATGACAAAGAGGTTGCTGACCACGAAGTCGGGCATGGAATAGGTGAACAGCGTCGTCGCGCTGATGGTCGTGTCGAGGCGTCCGCCGGGTTTAAGGCTGGCCAGCGTGCCCAGCGAGATCACCATGGCCAACATGACGACGAGCGCGACACCGGCCAGGATGGCGGAGTTGACCATGGGATGAAAGATTCGCGCCGCCACCGGCTCGTGCTTGATGATCGTGGTGCCGAAATCGAAGGTCATCAGCCGGGTCCATACTTCGAGGAAGCGGACCGGGATGGGACGGTCAAGTCCCAGCTCGCTGCGCATCTCATCGAGCTGGGCCGGGCTATAGAACTGCAGCTCTTCTGCCGGAATGGTGGCTGTCAGCGCGTCGCCCGGCAGCACCTCCGTTCCCAGGAACACGATCAAAGCCGTGACGCTGAGAATGAGAAACGCCATCAGCAGGCGCCGCCCGGTCATTGCTAATATCTGTGACATAGCGCGATCCTGGATGTGGAAAGGGGCGCGTGACGCGCCCCTCGGTTCAGGTCTTAGGATTCGATCCAGACGTCATCAAACCGGCTCGACCAGTTCTGCGAGTGCGATTTCAGGTTCTTCACGGTCGGAGCATGCGCTAACATGTTGCGGCGGCCCCCCAGCACAATGGCAGGGGTATCCGACTGGATGATCCGCTGCAGCTCCTGATACATTCCCAGGCGTTTTTCCGCGCTCGGCTCGGCGATCGTTTCGGCGTAGAGCTTGGCAAATGCATCCGCGCTCTCGCCTGTCCAGGCACCCTTTTCCTGCTCGTTTGCCACCATGCGTCCAAGATTGATCGCCGCGTTGCGTGGCCCCACCACACCAGCCGAAGGACGTCCGTAGGGCTCGTTGACCGACTTTACGTAGGCGTCAAAACCGTCGGTCGGCATCTCACGGATTTCCATGTTGATCCCCCCCTTTTTCAGCGATTCAACCACGATCGCCATGATGCGAGGCATTTCCGGGAAAGAGGGCGAGAACACGATGGGCGGCAGGTCGATGCCGTTCGCATAGCCGGCCTCGGCCAATAGCTTCTTTGCGGCCTCGACATCATACGCCTTGTCGCGCGCCAGGAACTCTGCGTTGAGCCCCGACATCTGGGTATCGTTTCCGACCCAGGTGCCCGGATCATTGTAGACGATGCTGTTGATCGCCTGGCGGTCGATGCTCAGGCTCACGGCGAGGCGAACGCGCGGATCATTCCAGGCGATATCGAGGTTCTTGGGCAGAGCGATCAGGAACTGGTCGCCACCGGCAGATTTGTGGATGATGCCGCCATCGGTCTCATACTGGCCAGCGGTGGTCGGATCGATATTGAAAACGGCATTGAACTGCCCCGAGCGGAAGCCGTTGATCGCGGTCTGGGAATTGACCACATAACCTTCGAGTTCATCGAGGAATGGACGTCCGGTCAGCCAGTAGTTCTCGTTTCGAACCGCCTTGAAGCCGCGACGATTGTCGACCTCGACCAGCTTGAACGGACCTGTGCCAATGCCATCCGTAAAAATGACATCCGGTTCGGCTGCCGGCACGACCACCAACCGATATTCGGCCAGGGCATAGGGCCATTCGGCGTAAGGCGCATTCAGAGTGAACCGGACGGCATAGGGACCCTGCGCCTCAATCTTTTCGAACCACTTGGTAATGAAGCTACTGCCCTTCTGCGCAATATGCGCATTGAAAGAGGCAACCACGTCATCCGACGTCATTTCCTTGCCGTTGTGGAACAGCACGCCTTCGCGCAGCTTGAAATCCCATACCTTGAGCGTTTCATCGGTCGCGGCCCAGCTTTCGGCCAGTTCACCTTGCAGATTATAGTCGTGATCGACCCATACCAGGCTGTTCCACACCGAACGCGTCAGCAGATCGATCCAGTAATAGGGATGCTTGCCATTGTCGGAGGTACCGACGGCCCAATTGGGGTAGGTCTGAGCGTAGACCAGCTTGCCGCCCGTCTTCGGCACGGCGCCGTCAGGCAGCGCGGCCCAGCCTGGAAGCGCTCCGTCCTGCGCGAATGCAAAACTTCCGAGCATTGACTGCAAGCCGAGTGTGGATGCGCCGAACCCTAGCAGTCTCAAAAAATCTCTTTTGGAAATCGTTGTCACGTCGTGCTCCAGTTTCTGCCGCGACAGCGCGGCGAGCCATCCCAAACTTTCACTCATGCGACCTGATCTCGGCGTCTTTTACGGCGACGTATGCCAGGAGCGATAAGGCAGGCTCGCACCGCACTACGTTCCGGTCCAATCTCATCTATCTATGGAGTGTATAGATCAAATCTATCGATCGGCGAGTTACATTGATCAAATGACAGTTTTGCGACAGTACTTGAGCGGGTGCAGGCATGGAGATAACGCAGCAACTTGGGCGGCTGAGCGCTGGATGGCCACTGCGGCGACAAACTCAGCCGCAGTGGCAACAGATCACCACGGCAGGGAGAAGGTCTTGACGTTGGTGTAGCTCTTCATCGCTTCGATGACGCCTTCCTTATAGCCGTTCCCCGAATCCTTGATGCCGCCGAAGGGGCTCATCTCAATGCGGTAGCCCGGAACTTCCCAGATGTTTACCGTGCCAACTTCGAGCCCGGCGATGTATTTCTGCATACGCCGGAAATCGTTGGTACAGACCCCCGAGGACAGCCCGAAGGCGGTCGAGTTTGACAGCGCGATGAGTTCATCGTCATCGTCCGGCGCGCGGATGATCGGGATGATCGGACCGAAGGTCTCTTCCATAACCAGCTCGGAGCCGTGCGGCACGTGATCGACCACGATGGGGGGCAATAGCGCACCACGACGGCCCGGGTGGTAGAGGATTTCGGCGCCCTGCTCTGCGGCGATATGGACGCGGTCTTCGAAGAGCCTGGCCGCGCGCTCGCTGACGACAGTCCCCAGGTCCGTCGAGCGGTCCATCGGGTCACCGAACCGCAATTTCTTGGCGCGTTCCAGCACTAGGGGGACAAACCGGTCTGCCACGCGCTCCTGCACTAGGATGCGCTTGACCGCGGTGCAGCGTTGGCCGGAGTTCTTGGTGGCGCCGGCAACGGCCAGGTCTGCGGCGCGCGCCAGATCGTCGTCAGACAGATCGTTGAGGATAATCAGCGGATCGTTGCCGCCCAACTCAAGAACCTGGCGCTTGTAGCCGGCCTTGGACGCAATCAGCTTGCCCACCGGCACACCACCGGTGAAGGTGATGAGATCGATGTCCGGGTTGGTGATCATCTCGTCGCCGATATCCGTCGGCCAGCCAGTGACCACCGACAGCATCTCCGGCGGCAGTCCCGCCTCATAGAGAATATCCGCCAGGACGAGCGCGGTCATTGGGGTCAGCTCGGTCGGCTTGAGCACGACGCAATTGTTGGTGGCGATGGCCGGCGCCACCTTGTGCGACACCATGTTGAGCGGGTGGTTAAACGGGGTGATTGCCGAGATCGCGTTCAGCGGCTCGCGCGTCGTGAAAATCTTGCGCGCCTTGCCGTGTGGAGTGAGGTCGCAGGAAAAGATCTGCCCGTCATCTTGGATGCACATCTGCCCGGTCAGGGTGAAGACGTCGAAGGCACGGCCAACCTCATAGAGCGAATCCAGCTTGGAAATGCCCAGCTCCAGCGTGATGAGGTCGGAGATCTCCTCTTTGCGCGCGTTTAGCGCATCGGCGGTCTTGAGCAGGATCAGCTGCCGCTCGTAGCGGCTCAGCTTGGGCTTGTAAGCTGCCGCGATCTGGAAGGCACGTCGCGCGTGTTCGGCCCCGCCCGCTGGAACAGTGCCAATGACACGGTTGTCCCAAGGGTAATAAACTTTGACAACGCCTTCGGCATCGACCTTTTGGCCGGCAATGCGCATCGGCTCGTGCCGTACCGCCACGTTCTTTTCTACCACGTTCATGATGGCCGCCCCTAATTTGCGGGCTGCGCGGCAGCCAGCGTCGCGTAGTAGAACGCATCGAAATTGCGCAAGGCCGGCGCGTCGGGTTGGTCGGGCAGCACGCGGTTGGTGATGAACGGCACTGCCTGTTCGGTGAGCCCGCCATGCGAGCGCAACGGCTCGTTGAGCGCCGCCAGGTCGTGGCGGTGTTCACTGGTGCCGATGGTCTTGTTCTCGCCCGAGATCATCACGATGTCCCCGATCCGGTCCTCCGGCAGTTCGAACCGGCAGCAGGCCTCTTCGCGATCGACCACCAGGATCATGTCTTCGACGCCCTGCAACCGGGCGATGATATCGGCGCGGTCAGCGCCCTTGGGCAGGTAGGCAGTGGCGAACGAGCCCAGCGCCCCGTGGTGCACCACATAGGGGTCGGTAATCGGCAGAATGACCCGGGCCGCGTCCTTGCCCAGCCACTCGTCGAGCAGGTCCTGCACATAGACCACATTGGGCGAACCGTCCGCATGGTGCTTGGGCTTCATGCCATGATCGGCGGTCACTACGATGGCGGCGCCCAGCGCGTCCAGCTCCGCCAGGTAGCGGTCGAACATCTCGTAGAAGTCGTTGGCCTGCTTCACCCCTGGTGCGTATTTGTGCTGCACATAATCGGTGGTGGTAAGATACATGACGTCGGGACGCCATTCTCTGAGCAGCTTCACCCCCGCCGCAAACACGAATTCCGACAATTCGGCCGAATAAACTTCCGGCACCGGCCGGCCCAGCCATTTGGAAGCGTTGTCGATGCCGTGCTGCGCCATTGTGGTGGTGTCGGATTTTTCCGACGAAAAGCAGATCGCCCGATCTTCGTTAAAGCGCAGTCCGTGGCCGAGCAGCGAGCGCAGCTTGTCCTTGGCCGTCACCACGGCCACCCTGGCGCCAGCGTCGTAGAACGCCTGGAACACTGTCGGCGCCCGCAGGAACTTGGGGTCATTCATCATCACCTCTTCACCCGTCTCCGGGTTGTAGAGGTAGTTGCCGCAAATGCCGTGCACGGCCGGCGGCCGCCCGGTCGCAATCGACATATTATTGGGGTTGGTAAAGCTGGGAATGACGCTGAATGCGGTCCGCACCGTACCCTTGGCCTTGATCCGCTCCAGCGCCGGCATCAATCCGGCCTTGATCGCCTCGTCCAGATAGGCCGGCTCACAGCCGTCCAGGCAGATAGCAATTGCCGGCACGCGCGGCCAAGGATAACTGCGTCCGTTCGCATTCACCGCAATTGGGGACATCTGGTTCATAGGGTTTCCTTGGCCTGGTATTGTGTTGCTTCGGTTCCCAAACTGTTTGAACCCAGCGGCTCCATTTGGAAAATCGCATTTCTGAATTGAACCTATAGGCCAAAGCTATAGCTTAATTCACCTTGGAGAGGCGGCTCTCCAGTAGATCCCCGCTTTCGGTCAGAATGGGGTAGGCGACAGTGACCAGCAGCGAGTTGATTTCCTTGAACCCGCGAGCAATCTCGAGATGCATGCCACTGGTCTCGATACTCTCGGGAGTTCCGGACTGCAGGCGTTTCAGATGCTCGCTATAACTATGGCGGTGCAGCCGCCGCATCCGTTCCTTTTCAACGACAAGCTGACGCGCCGACGGAAGATCCCGGGTTACGAGCAGGTTAAGCGCGAGGTGCATGTTCTCGATCAGTCGTTCATGCAACGCGACCAGCTCTGCCCACCCCTCGGCGGAAAAGCGCCAGTTCTTGTCGAGACGCTCCTGCGCCAGCACGAGCAGGTTCTTTGCGATGACGTCACCGACATGTTCGAGGTTGATGGCGAAGTCGGTCAGCTCGATGCTGCGCTTGGCTTCCTGCACGCTCATCTGCCCTCGATTGAGTTCGGCAAGGTAGAGTTTGATGGCGGTATGGGTGTGGTTGACGGCCTCGTCCATTTCGCGCACGCGCAGGATGGCTGCTCGGTCGCCCGCTCGTATCAACTCCGTGACCGGCCGCACCATCACCTCGACCAGCTCGCCCATGCGCAGCAATTCGCGCGTCGCACTGGCAAGCGCCAGATGCGGCGTGCCGATGACCGAGCGATCGAGCGCGCTGACCCGATGCGCCGTCCCAGCAACGGGGCGGTCCGGCAGCAACCGACAGGTTAGATCGCCCACGATCCGCACCAGTGGCAGGCTGACCAACGCCAGAGCGGCATTGAACAGAAGATGGAAATTGACCAGCGCCGCGCCGGGATCGGCCCCCAGCGCCTGCATCGACAAGCCGCTGGTATTGATGACGGCAAGGGCCAGAACGGCCCCTGTCGCACGAAAGAGCAGATTTCCCATCGGGAGGCGTTGCGCCGCGACTGGCATGCCGCGCGATAACCAGACGGCGATCAGTCCGCCACCGAGATTGGCACCGAGGACAAGCGGAACGCCCGCCTCTAGCGGGATCAGCCCCTGGGCGGCCAGGGCCGACACCATGAGGATAGCGGCCACACTCGAATGCACAAGCCAGGTAAACAGGGCGCCAATCAGGAACGCCGTCAAATAGTCGTCGGCCAGATAAGCGGATAGCGACGGCAACATGGCGCTGTTGCGCAATGGCCCGGTGGCCGCCGCGATGAGTTGCAGCGACAAAAGAACCAAGCCTATGCCCAATACCATCCGGCCGGCCTCGCGGACCCGTTCGCCCGACAGCTTGAGGTGCATGACGCCGCCGGCGAACAGGAAAACCGGTACCAGCCAGCCCAGATCAAATGTCAGAATTCGCACGACAAGGGCCGAACCAAGATCGGCGCCGAGCAGCAGCGCCAATCCCGTCGGCGTTGCCAGAATTCCACTCGCCGCAAATCCGCAGGCGAGCATGGCAACCGCGGTCGAACTTTGCAGCATGACTGCCATGGCCAGGCCACCGCCTGCCGCTGCCAGCTGGCCCCGCTTGGCCTGTCCGAGCATGCTGCGCAGGGTGTGGCCGAAGGCCAATTCCATACCCATGCGCACCATGTGTACGGCGTAAAGCAACAGCATGGTGGCGCCGGCCATATGGAGCAGGATGAGCGAGAAGTGCATGGGCTTGCCTTTGCAGACTGGCCCGATGTCATGCCCCGCTCGCTTGCGGGTCAATTAGTTAGTTTCAATGCATCAATAGCTTGGCTCTATGCATTGCGGGCAAGTGCGTTCAGGGCTGCAGCACGGAATGCATGAATGCCTCGATCTTGGGCGAATGACGCCGCTCCAACAGGCAGGCCAGTCGGTATTCGGTTTGAATGACCGCATCGGCAATGTGGACAGTCTTGAGATGGGGGTGTGGCACAAACTCAAAATCCGCGACAACCCCAATGCCCAGTCCCTGCTCGACTGCCTTCCACACGCCTTCTCGGCTACCAATCTCGAGCAGCGGCTCAATCGGCACACCAGCCTGCCGCGCGGCAGTTTCGAACGCACGACGCGTGGTCGATCCGGTTTCGCGCAGGATCAGTGGCTGGCCGGCGAGCTCAGCCATTGTGATACTCTGGCGATCATACCAGGGGTGTTGCGAATTGACGAACGCGACGACTTCGTGCGTGGCGAAAGCCACCGAATAGATCCGAGGGTCCTCGACCACATGGGCAAGGATCGCCACGTCCGATTCCAGTTCCAGAATTCTATCCAGCGTCTGGTCGGAATTGCCCAGCAGCATGCTGACTTTTATCGAGGGGTACTTTGCGAGGAACCGCGCCACCATCTCGGTGGCATGAAACGGTCCCACCGCCGCCACCCGCAACTGGCCGGTGGTCAATTGCCCGCTGCTGAGCAAAAGTTCCTCGGCCTCGCCATGCAGGCTCATGATCCGTCGGGTGATATCGAACAGCGCGGCACCCGTTTCCGTCAGCTCTACACGACGGCCGCGGCGCACGAGAAGTTCCACGCCGTAGCGCTCTTCAAGCTCTTTGACCTGGGTGGTGACGGTCGGCTGGCTGATATTCAAAGCACCAGCTGCGGCCGTGAAGCCGCGGTTTTCGGCGACGGCATGGAAGGAGCGAAGGTGAGTAAATACTATAGCCACAGCCTATGATAATCCGCAAAAATTTGTATTAGTCAATGGATTGAATTTTCGACAGTTTCCTCTGGCCCAACGAAATCAGGTCAGGAATTTGCCGTGTGGTCGTATCGAAATCCCGTTGATGTTCGCTTTGGCCGCGGCAGTTTTGCAATGCTCGCGGACGCTATCGGCGGCCGCAGCTATGCGCTCGTGACCTATGGCGAGCCATATTTCCGCACGCTCTCGGCCGAGCTCAAAGCCAAGGCGGGCGCCCCGGTATTGGTCATCGACGATATCGCGCCAAACCCCGATATTTTGCTGCTTGAAGCGCAGGCGGGACGGTTCGCCGGGCTGAGTACACCGCCCGAGGTCGTGGTCGCGCTCGGCGGCGGTTCAGTCATCGACTCTGCCAAGGTCTTTGCTGCAGCGCGGGGCGACTTCGGCGTGGTCGACGCCTATCTCAACAAGCGCGCTGGCGCCGAGACGGTAAAGCCTTTGCCCCTGATCGCCGTCCCCACCACGGCCGGCACTGGCAGCGAAGTCACCTGCTGGGGCACGATCTGGGACAATGCCGCCGGCCTCAAATATTCGCTGGCCCATCCGGGTCTCTATCCCGAAGTCGCACTCGTCGACCCTGACCTCATGATCGGCAAGCCGCGCGACCTGACCATCCAGACGGGCCTCGACGCCTTGTCCCACGCGCTGGAGAGCCTGTGGAACCGCAATGCCAATCCGGTGTCGATGGCGCATGCCGTTGCTGCCGCCAAAGGCGTGCTCTCGACATTGCCTCTTCTGGCCAATGATCTGCGCAACCCCCAATTGCGGGACCACATGGCGCGTGCCGCAACGCTGGCCGGTTTTGCCTTTTCAAACACCAAGTCGGCAATCGCGCATTCCCTGTCCTACCCCATCACGCTGCGTTACGGCGTACCGCACGGGATAGCCTGTTCCTTCTCGCTGCCGATGATCATGCGCGGCGTGGAGGGGGACGGCGGTCTGTGCGCCGAGGGCCTGCACGCCATCTTTGGCGGCGACATCGGAAACGCAGCCAATCAGCTGGCGGCAACCTTGACCAAGCTGGGCGTCGCCACCAACCACAGCCATTACGGCATTGACGATGTGGAATGGCGGACGCTGATTGACCTCGCCTTCGACGGCGAACGTGGCCAGAACTTCACTGGCAGCCGCGAAAAACTCCTGGCGGTGGCGGGATTCGCCGAGGACATACGCAGGGCGACCGCGTGACAGGCCGCTTAGAAGCCTACTTAACCTGAAGCTGCCATTGGTTGTGTGAGGCAAACTGAGTGCGAATGCCGGCTCCGCCGCCAGTGCGATAATACGAGACGTCCACAATACCGGCGCCACCCCGATCTGTAGCCAAGACCCAAGAGGTCGGCTGCCCGCGTTCCTCGACGTCAGCCAACCACCGTCGGCGTAGTTGCTCGGCTGCGCCCCTGCGTCTATGTGGCAATGCCATTGCGAGGGAGCAGCGGCGCGGGCAGTTCCGTCTCGCCCATGGCGGCGCGCAGTTCGATCTCGATCTCACGACAGATCTGGGAGATCGGCACGTCGTTCGCGCCGCCCTCGAACGGATTTGATGTACTCTCGCCCACTTGGTCGAGCGACATATACATCCAGCCCAGCAGCGCGCTGAACGGAATGGTCAGCCAGATGGAAATCACGCTCCACACGCCACCAAGCTTGCTCATCTCCGCAAAGACCGGCACGGCGCCGAACGGCAGCAGCGTGCAGAAAATGGCTACGAACATCGCGCTGACAATGGCATATTGGCGCGGATAGGGGCTGTTCTTGATGCGGTCGCAGCGTGCCTGCTGGTCATGGAAATCCCGCATCAGCTTGAGCAGTTCGGCATAGACCTGCGGCGGCAGGCGGGCGTCGCGGAACAGAAGATTGATCTGGTACCCTTGACTGTCGAGCAGCTGCAACGGCGCAGCCAGCATGCCATTGGCGAGTATCTTTGCGGCCGCCTCCTTGCCTAGCAATGTCTCCAATTCATGGGTCAGCGACGTCGTATCCTCGACGATGTGATACCGCTTGCGAAATTCCGCATTGGCCTTGCGGCCCATCGACTCCCAGGGCATCGGCCGGCGCAGGCAATGGCGCAGTGCGGTCATCCAGGCGATGTGCCGGTAGACCAGCACGCGCATGGTTGGCTCATCGGTGAAATCGGCGCAGAACCGGGACAGCATGCGGCTGCTCGCCGATATCTGCGCAAAGGCCTGCAGGGCCTCCGCACTTCGCACCAGCACTTGCGAGTTCTTGAAACCGGCCATCAGCGAAACCGTCGTGCCGAGCACCACGACAATCGGCCAGGGCACGGAGAAGCCGGCAATGGAGGGGATGTTGTAGACCCCGATCGCACACAGGCTCACCGCCACCATGAACACTATGCTGCCGCGAGACCACAGCGCGAATTCGATTGGTCTATAGGATCTTCCGACATGCATGGGATGCCCCGTACTCAAGGTTGCTGCATCCAGGACGAAACCGCCGCCAGCAGTGTGACATGCCAGGCGCAGAATCTTTTTGCCGCCCATGTCACAACCGGTCCGCGTCATCTCGTCTTGCTGCTGAAGACGCTGCCAATCGCGGCCCGGCGTCAATCAGCAGGACAAGACTATGAAGATCCTCGTCATCGGCGGCACCGGCCTTATCGGCTCCAAGACCGTGCGCCTTCTTCTCGAGCGCGGCCATGAAGTCATTTCCGCCTCCCCCAGTTCTGGCGTCAACACCATCACCGGCGAGGGCCTGGCCCAGGCCATGGCCGGAACGGATGTGGTGCTGGACCTGGCCAATTCACCCTCCTTCGAGGATGCGGCCGTGCTCGAATTCTTCCAGACGGCGGGGCGCAACCTGCTGGCCGCGGAAGAAGCCGCAGGCGTTCGCCATCACGTCGCGCTCTCGGTGGTGGGCACGCAGGACCTTGACGAAAGCGGCTATTTCCGCGGCAAACAGGCACAGGAAGCCCTGATAAAAGCCTCGCCCATCCCCTATACCATCGTGCATTCGACCCAGTTTTTCGAGTTCCTCGGGGGCATCGCCAAGTCGGCCGGCGCCGAGGGCACCATCACGCTCTCGACCGCCTTCATCCAGCCTATCGCATCCCCCGACGTTGCGGCGGTCATGGCCGATGTCGCTCTCGGCGCTCCGCTCAATGCTACTCTCGAAATCGCCGGTCCGGACAAGGTGCGCATGTCTGAGCTGCTGAGCCGGTATCTGCGCGATGTCGGCGACACCCGCGCCGTAATCGGCAGCCCGGACGCCCCCTATTTCGGCGCCCGCCTCGCCGATGACACCCTGCTGCCGCGCGGTACGGCCCGCCTCGGCACCGTTGGCTATACCGACTGGCTCGCCAGCCAGACGCCGCGCTGAGGAGCACTACGATGAAAGCACGATTGGACGATCACCTCGCCAAGGCGCCTGCCGCGATCAAGGCCTTGATGGCTCTTGAAGCCGCGCTCAAGGGGAGTAGTCTTGAAACGGGATTGCTGGAGCTGGTCAAGCTGCGCGCCTCGCAAATCAATGGCTGCGCCTATTGCATCCATATGCACGCCACCTCGCTGCGCAAATCGGGTGAAAGCGACATGCGACTCTACCTGCTGGATGCCTGGCGCGAGGCGCCACACTACTCGGCACGCGAGCGAGCAGCCCTGGCCTGGACGGAGCGCCTCACGCGGCTATCGGAAACCGATATCGAGGAGGCTGAGTATGAAATCCTCGAGGCCGCCTTCACGCCGGAGGAACAAGTCAACCTGACGCTGGCGATCGGCGCCATCAATGTGTGGAACCGCCTGCAGGTCGGCTTTGCCGTGCCCCCGCCCTTCCCCGAGGATACACATGGCGCCTGAGCAGGCTTCAGATCTGTTCGAGACGCACCGGCCCCGGCTGGTGCGTCTGGGCTATCGCATGCTCGGTGGCCGCGCCGCTGCCGAGGATATCGTGCAGGATGCCTGGCTGCGCTGGTCCAACACCGATCAGTCCGCGGTCAACAATGTGGGTGCCTTCCTCACCCGCATCGTCACCCGGCTCTGCCTCGATGAGCTGAAATCGGCCCGCGCCCGGCGCGAACTCTATGTCGGCAGCTGGCTGCCTGAACCCATCATCGAGCCGGAAGAACCGGGTATCGACACCGACGAGCTGACCATGACGCTCATGCTCGCGCTCGAACGTCTGTCGCCGCTCGAACGCGCCGCCTTCCTGCTGCACGATGTCTTCGGCCAGCCGCTCGAGGAGATTGCAACGACGCTTGGCCGCGACGCGCCCGCGGTGCGCCAGCTTGCCTCGCGCGCCCGAAAGCACGTGCAGCAGGCTCGCCCCCGTTTCCCCGTCGCCCGGGAGGATGGCGACCGTATTGCCCAGGCCTTCTTCTCCGCCGCCCATTCGGGCGATGTCACCGCATTGCGGGCTCTGCTGGCCGACGATGTCGTGCTGCATTCGGACGGCGGGGGCAAGGTTTTCGCCTTCCTGCGCCCCATTATCGGCCTGGAGCATGTGCTGCGCATGTATGGCGGTCTCTACCGCAAGCTGGGCCCCGACTGGACCCAGTTCATCCGCCCGGCCTGGATCGATGGCTTACCCGGCTATGTCAGCCGCGAACGGGGCGCTATCCTGCAGACCACGGCCTTTGCCATCGAAAACGGCAAGATCACCGCCATCTACATGATCCGCAATCCCGACAAGCTCACCCATATCGGCGGCTGAACTATCCGCCGAACGCGACAACCCGCTGGCCATGTCGAAATGCCTCACCTTGCGCGAGCTCACAATCGCCCAAATGGTGGCAGTCGCGCTGGGGCTTAGCGAGCGTCACGGCCCCTCATTGAAGGCCGCTTTGGCGTCAGCGCCAGCCTCCCATCTGTGGACGCCCGTGGCACATCGATGGCGTCGGGGCGTCCACCCATCAGCCCACTCAAGTCGTCGTTTGCGGCCGCGCTCGAACGACTGGAATGGGACAACTCGCAGCCCAACGGCTCCTGACCCCATATCGGTCCTGCCAGACAACGCACTGGAAGCGCCAGGGTGAACCTCGCGCCAGAGTGGTTACGCCACCCATTGCGGAGCGAATGATCCTATGCAATTTTGTGTGGGTAGCGACCGCACGATCCAAGGCTGGTCTGGACGGTCATGTCGCTGCCGGTAGGTGCACGAATTATCTAGCATAGCTGGTCTGGGACGACGCGAACTCGTCCTGCTTGTTGCGGCCCTTATGGGTCTCAGTTCCATTGCTCTCGACAGCATGCTCGCCGCGCTGCCTGATATAGGTCGCGCGATGCAGACAACTGCGCCCAATCTGGCGCAGTTGACCGTTGGCGTATTCCTCCTGGGTGCAGCCATCTCGGCGTTCTTTGTCGGGCCGGTTGCTGACGCCTATGGACGCCGGCTGCCGATCCTGACTGGGCTGACATTGTTCGTGGTCGCTAGCCTACTGGCTCCATTCGCACAAAGCATGGAAATGCTGCTTGCTCTTCGCCTCGTCCAGGGTATCGGCGTTGGCACGACACGGCTTTCCCAAGCCGTGTTGCGGGATCATTACTCCGGCAGTGAAATGGCTGAAGCCATGTCACTCTCGCTGATGGCCTTTCTCATACTCCCCGTTGTTGCTCCCCTGATTGGTCAGGGCATATTGGTTGTTGCGGGCTGGCAGGCGATCTTTCTGACGATGGCCGCACTTGGGACGGCTGTGCTCGCCTGGACGTGGCTCAAGTTGCCCGAGACGCTGGCCGCGGAGGACCGGCGGCCTCTCAGTTTGGCATCAATCTGGGCGGGCCTGGGCATCATCACACGCGACCGCAACGCCGTTGGCTACGGCTTGGCCGCCATGTTCCTGCTTGGTGCCCTTTATGGCTTTATCGCAACGACCCAGCCAGTCTATGGCGAAGCATTCGGTCTGGGCGGGTTTTTCCCGTTCGCCATGGCGGCAACCGCCATTGTCCAGTCGGGTGCGGCCTTCGTCTGTTCCCGTCTCATCCGCCGCTTCGGTGCGCCTGCCATTGGGCTGACCGCCCTGTCGTCTTATGTTGGATTTGCGGCTGTGCTGGTGCTGATGCACTCTCTTGGGATGCTGCCGTTCTGGCTGTTTTTCCTGCTGGTCACTGCAATGATGGCAATGTTTACCTGGGCCGACGCTACCCTGGGCGCGCTCTCGATGGAGAACTTGGGCAAGGTTGCCGGCACCGCGGCGTCGGCATTTGGCGCTATCCAGGCGCTCGGGGCCACGCTGCTCGGTTCGCTCATTGGGCAGGGTTATGATGGGACACCTAAGTCCTTCGTTTGGGGGGCGCTCATTCTGGGGACATTCTCGCTGCTGGCAATTGCCTGGGCGCGAGGTGCGGCTCAGGCGAGCAAGCTATGAACACCTCTTAAGGCAGCCAATGTGGGTATAGATCTTGTGGATCATCATCCCGTTTACAGGCTGGAAGCTCGTTGAATACGAAATCGTCCAGCGAGGGAATGTTCTTTACTCAATCCGCTATCAGCCGCCTCGGGCCGCCGTGATAGGTGACCATGGCTTGCTTCAGAGCAGCATGTAACACACCCATGTAATACAGCGGGCTTCCGCTGCGGCGCGACTCCTGACCGGAATCCAGCGTTTTCAACAACTTAGCGGAAATCTGGCTGGGGTACTAGGATTCGAACCTAGGAATGCCGGTACCAAAAACCGGTGCCTTACCGCTTGGCGATACCCCAACTGGGGCGGTTCGTACACGGTTTGGGGGCGCTTCGCAACATGGCTGGAAGGGTGTTGAAAAACGCGTGTGGAGGCGCTTGTGTGCTGCCGGAAGCATCGCTATAAAGCGCCCAATCACGACATGGCGCCCGCACGGCGCCGCAGACCCGATTGTCGCGATCCCTGACGGAGTATAGCGCAGCCTGGTAGCGCACCTGCTTCGGGAGCAGGGGGTCGAGTGTTCGAATCACTCTACTCCGACCAATAGAACCGGGCGTCTCCGAGAGATCGGCGGCGCCCGGTTTGTTTTGCCGACACAGTTCCCGACACTATTTCGGCCGCCACACCGTTTCGCTGCGCATATCGGCGTCGCGCACCACCACTTCGATATCGCCGTCACCCGAGGCCTGGGCCTGCTGGATGGCGGCGTCGATGGCCGCTTGCTTGGATGTATAGGGCCCCACCAGTGCACCCTTGAAGCTATAGTGCCAGGCGCGGTCCTGTTCGGCGACGACATAGTGATTGGCCATTTTGCCCTCCGGCCCATCAACGCGCCGGAAGCCTGCACGTTGCCGCCAATCGCCCTCGCGCCAACAAAAAAGCCGGCCCACACGGGCCGGCTTTTTCAATTCGATTGGAGAGGGATCAGCGCTTCTTGCCGAACAGGCCCCAGGCGCCGGTCACGGTCAAGGCCGCCAGGGCCATTTTGAGCACGTCCCAGATGATGAAGGGCTGCACGGCCTTGGCGAAGGCGGAGCCCACCACATTGGCCTGGTCGATCCAGCCGGCCTGGCCGGACATGGCGAGCAGCCAGGCAAAGCCGAGTGCGAACATCACCGCGCCGCCGGCCAGCATGGCGGCGAACAGGGTCAGCGGCTTGCCCGAAGCGCCGCGATCGGCGGCAAAGCCGATAATGGCGGCCATGGCGAGGAAGCCGAACAGGAACCCGCTAGTGGGGCCAACGAGATAGGCAAGGCCACCGCCGAGCGCGAAAACCGGCAGGCCAAGCGCGCCTTCAACCAGGTAGAGCGCGACGGTAGCAACCCCGATACGGGCGCCAAAAGCGGCAGCCAGCGCAGCAACGGCAAAGCTCTGCAGCGTCACCGGCACAGGCCAGACCGGCACATTGATCTTGGCGCAAATGGTCAGCAGCAGCGTGCCGAGCACGACCGTGGCGAGAGTGGACGCCAGCTTGGCAGCGTCGCCCTTGGGCTGGAATACGCCGAGCAGCGTGTTGGGCGTGGTCAAAGTCACGGCCATTTCATACCTTCCATGCTTCAAATCAAAGCGCCGCCCGTCCGGGGCGCGCATTACTCCTGACTTCTTAGTCCCTCGACAAAGCCAGCGCAATGACCAGACCAGCCCCCTCCCCGGCCTATGACAAGAGCTTTGCGCCGCGAACCGGCCAGCCGGTCAGCGTGGCGCCGGGCCTTGTCCGCATCACCGCGCCCAATGCCAGCCCCTATACGTTCACCGGCACCAATAGCTTCCTCGTCGGCCACGAACGGCTGGCTTTGCTCGACCCGGGCCCGGAAGACGAAGCCCATATCGCCGCGCTCATATCGGCCATTGCCGGTCGCCCGGTCGATTTCATCATCCTCACCCATACCCATCGCGACCATAGCGCGCTGGCCCGGCGCATGGCGTCCATGCTTGCGGCGCCGCTGTGGTTTGGCGGCCCGCATCGGCTGTCGCGCCCGCTGCGCCGTTTCGAGCGCAATCCGATTCGCAATTCCTGCGATTGGGATCTGGTGCCCGACCGCACGATCATCGATGGCGAGGTCATCGCCGCCGGCGATATCGAACTCACGGTCCACGCCACGCCGGGCCATTGCGCCAATCACCTGGCTTTTGGCCTCACCGGCACGGATATCCTGCTCAGCGGCGACCACATCATGGGCTGGAATTCCACGCTGGTCAGCGTGCCCGATGGCTCGATGGCCGATTATCTGGCCTCGCTGGAAAAGGTCATCGCCCTGCCCTATCGCCGCTATGTCCCCGCCCATGGCGGCCCCATCGCCGATGGCCCGGTCTATGCCAAGACCTTGTTGGCGCATCGGCAATGGCGGAACGATCAGACCCTTGCCGCCGTCAGGGCGGGCGCGCGCAGCATCGGCGCGGTGGTGAAGGCGATCTATCCGACCCAGCCGCTCATGGTGCGGCGGGCGGCGGCCATGACCATCAAAGCGCATGTGGAATATCTGGAGGCGCAGGGATTGTTGCGGGTGCACCGGGGATGGTTTGGAACGCGGCTGGAGGCGTAGCCCCAGTCCTCACTCCGATCCCACATCCAACCACGCAGGTTCCCGCCTGCGCGGCAATGACACCGCGTATGGGGTGGGTGTGGGCAGTAAGCGCCCAGCTAATTCACCGGCACCGCCAGCGGCGCCGTCTCCGCCTCGCCCTCCACCGGCTCCACCACCGGATTATCCCGCAGCAACACTGTTACCGCGTCATCCAGTGCAATCAGAAATTCCTCGATCCGCTGCCCGTTGGAGCCGAAATCGTGCAGCGCATTGAGCGAGGCCGAGCGCATGTCGACACGCGAACCCTCCGCAATGGGCGTCACCCGCAGCACCGCCTCCTCCCGCCAACCCGGCAAGGTCATGGCCTGCGCATTGATCCGGCCGGGGCTATCGGCAGCGGGTTCGCGCAGCAGCCGCACGTCCCAGCCGCGATCGGCCACCATGCGTTCGAGCATGGCAAAGGTCTGCTCGGGGGCCAGCGGATAGGTGCGCATCTGCGCATTGGGGAAAATCGCCGCCTGTTGCGCTGGCGTCAGCAGCCTGGGCGCCGGCATGGCGGCCGTTCCCGGCTCGAATACCAGCGGTAGGGCCCCACGCTCGGTGGTGGCCATGTCGGTCGCCGGCGGATAGCGCAGGGCCAGGCTCCCATACCAGCCAAACGGGGCCAGACACACCAAGGCCAGCGCCAGCCCGGCCAGCGCCTTGCCCCAGCCCTGGTCGCCCGTATGCCACAGCCGGGCCAATGCGATCAGCGAGATCAGCAAGGCGAACAGCGCCACCAACCCAGCCAGCAGCACCGCCACCAGAAACAGATCGCCGGTAATGAACCGCTCGCGATGCAGCAGCACCGGGATCACCACCAGCGGCAGGGCCAGCGTGCCCAGGCGTCGCGCCCAGATAGCCCATCTCGATGTCCGGATCAGAATGCGCAACTTGCCGCCGTCAGTTCAGTTCGCTGCGCATGGTAACGCCAAGGTCTTGCGGGAGTTTGAAGATCGGCCGCGGCTAGCCGGACAAGGTCCTGGCGATCTGCTTTAGTTCGGCCTCACCCTCGCCGCCAAAACAATCGCTCATGATCAGGTCGGCCAGCGGCAGGCGCGTGCCCCAGCCAACCCGCTCGAGATCGGGCTTATTGGAAAAGCCATGCACCGGTCCGACGCAGAGATAGGCAATGGGCACGACATGGTCGGGCATGCCCAGCAGGCGCTGCAGAGCCGGCGTATCCACAATGCTCACCCAGCCCACGCCAATGCCTTCCGCCCGCGCCGCCAGCCAGAAATTCTGCACGGCACAGACGGTGCTGTAGAGGTCCATTTGCGGGTTGTGCCAGCGGCCGAGCGGCGAGTTCCGGCTACGATTTCGGTCACAGGTCACGCAGATATTGACCGCGCTTTCGCAGATGCCTTCCAGCTTCAGCTTGGCATAAAGCGCCCGCCGGTCCGCTTCGATCTGGGGCAGTTCCTGCTGGCGCGCCGCCAGGAACAGCTCGCGCATGGCCTGCCGGCGCGCCATGTCGCGGATAATGATGAAGTTCCAGGGCTGCATATAGCCCACCGAGGGCGCGTGATGGGCAGCATTGAGCAGCCGCGCCAGCACGGCATCGTCCAATGGCGCCGTGCTGAACTGGCTGCGCACATCGCGACGGCCGAAAATTGCCTGATAAACGGCGTCTCGCGCCAGATCGTCAAATGCGTTATGGCCCGCCGGATCGTGTGTTTCGCTCATGGGTTTGCGGCCGAATCCCTATGGATAGAGCCGTGTACTCACCCAGTGCGCACCCTCGCGGACAAACCGCACCCGGTCATGCAGACGATATTGCCCGTCTTTCCAGAATTCAAACACTTGCGGGACCACCCGGAAGCCCGACCAATGCGCCGGCCGCGTTACCGGCCCTTCGCCCACTTCGGCGGTCAACGCATCCACGCGCGCCGACAATTCTGCACGGCTGGCCAGCGGCCGCGATTGCGCCGATGCCGACGATGCGATCTGGCTCCCCCTGGCGCGCGAAGCGAAATAGGCATCGGCCTCTTGCGGCGTCACCACTTCCACATTGCCGCGAATCCGCACCTGCCGGCGCAGCGATTTCCAGTGCATCAGCAGCGCCGCCTTTCGGTGCGCCAGCAATTGGCGGCCCTTGTCGCTTTCGAAATTGGTGAAGAAGCAAAAGCCGCTGGCATCGCGGGCATTGAGCAGTACCATGCGGGCATCGGGCATGCCCTCATCGTCGACTGTCGCCAATGCCATGGCGTGGGGATCGTTCGGCTCGGCCTCCTGGGCCAGGGCGTACCATTCCTCAAACACGGCAAAAGGGTCGAGATCGGCCCGGTCGCCGTCGTCGAACAGGCGTTCGGTGAGGGTTTGCAACATCTCTATGCACCCAAAAACTGGACAAGGCGGGGGGTGGTCGCCATATAGGACGGGAAACCTTGGCGAAGCAACGCCAGACTCATTGAATGGACCAGATGCGCGATCCCTATACCGTGCTTGGGGTGCCACGTTCGGCGAGCGAGAAGGACATCAAGTCCGCCTATCGCAAACTCGCCAAGAAGTATCACCCCGACCAAAATCCCGATGATACCTCAGCGCACGGCAAGTTTGCCGAGGCGACCAATGCCTATGACCTGCTGACCAATGCGGAAAAGCGCGCCCAGTTTGACCGGGGCGAGATCGATGCCGACGGCAATCCCAAATTTGCCGGCTTCAATCCGGGCGCCGCACGTGGCGGCCGTTCCAGCCAGGGCGGGTTCTCGGCCGAGGACATTCTCAAGGAATTTATGAGCGGCTTTGGCGGCCAGCCTCGCGGTGGTGCCGGTCGCGGCCCGGCCGGTGGCGCCCAATGGGACCCCTTTGCCGGCGCAGCCGCTGGCGGCGCACGAGGCGCACCCAAGGGCGATGACGTCGTCGTCACTGCGGCCGTCTCGCTCGAGGATGCCCACAAGGCCGCGTCGATCCCCGTGCGCATGCCCTCGGGCAAGGTGCTGTCGGTCAAGCTTCCCGAAAAGGTCGAGGAAGGCCAGCAGATCCGCCTCAAGGGCCAGGGCAATCCCAATCCCTTCGGCGAGCCGGGCGATGCCCTGGTTACCGTGCGCTTTGAAAAATCCAAGCAATTCCGCCGCGACGGCGCGGACCTGCGCACCGATGTCCCCATCACGCTCTACGAAGCCGTGCTGGGCACCAAGGTGCGCGTCCCCACGCTCGACGGATCGGTCGAACTCACCCTGCCCCCCGGCGTCGACACCGCCAAATCCCTCCGCCTCAAAGGCAAGGGCCTCCATGGCGGCGGCGACCTCTATGTGAACCTGAAAGTCGTGCTACCCCCCGGCGGCGACGCGGATCTCGAAGCCCTGGCAAGATTCATGCGCGATCAGAAGCCGTATAAGGTGCGGGACAACTAGCCCACCCACAGAGCCCCCCTCGCCCCTTGTGGGAGAGGGACGGCATTTCTGCGTTCAGCAGAAATGACAGGGTGAGGGGTACTGCGTCCGCCATGCCCAGTAGCCCGGAAGGCCCCCTCATCCCAACCGAAATTCGCCTTCGCGAATTCGGTGTCCCTTCGGGCACCTTCTCCCACGGGGGGAGAAGGGAAGAAGCATTCCTCTCCCTACCCCCTTGGCGCCGCAGCCCTTTGCAACCGATCATTGATCGCCTCGCCCAGTCCCTCATCCGGAATCGGCGCCACCGCGATCACCCCACGCCCCTCCGCATCCAGCTCATGCAGCATGGCAAACAGGTTCCGCGCCGCTTCCTTCAAATCCCCCGACGGCGACAGATTGCGCACCGGCCCGTCAAACGCCACCGCCGCGCCGAACGCCAGATAAGCCTCCCCCTCGCGCGGTTCGGTATTCAGCCGCATCAGCGCATCGGGCGCATAATGGCTGAGCAGCATGCCGGGCGCTGCAATCGCGGCATCCTTCTCCGCCAGCTCCACCACTGTCCCCAGCACCAGTTCGATATCCCCTCGCGCCATGGCGCCGGACCGCAACTGGATCAACCGATCGCCATCGACCCGGATAATGGTGGATTCCACCCCCGCCCGGCACGGCCCGCCATCCAGCACCGGCACCCGCCCGGCAAAGCCGAGCCGCACCTGATAGGCATTGGTCGGCGATAGCCGCCCCGATGGATTTGCCGATGGCGCCGCCAGCGGCCGCCCCACCGCTGCCAGCAGCTCCAGCGCCACCGGATGGTCGGGAATACGGATCGCCACCGTGTCGAGCCCGGCGGTCGCCACATCGGCTAGCCCATTGTCCTTTCGCGCCGGCAGCACCAGCGTCAGCGGCCCCGGCCAGAGCGCGGCAATCTTGTGCGCCGCCGGCGAAAACACGGCGAGCGTCTCGGCCATGGCAATATCCGCGCAGTGAATGATCAGCGGATTAAAGCGCGGCCTGCCCTTGGTTTCGTAGATCGAGAGCACTGCATCGGGGTCGGTCGCATCCGCCCCCAGGCCATAGACCGTTTCGGTGGGAAACGCGCACAGCTTGCCCGCAAGCAGGATCGCGGCTGCTTCGTCCACTGTTTTCGGCTCAGGAACGCTCAATTCACCAGTCTTCGTCATGGCCGTTGTTTGACAATGACGCCCCGCCACGTCAAGACGAAGTGCAGGGAAACCGGAGCCCCGAGTGACCACGCTTCTCGTCAGCCAGCCAGATTTTGCCGATCACGTCACCCCGCCGGGTCATGCCGAGCGCCCCGACCGCATTGTCGCGATCGAAGAAGCCCTCGCCCGTTCGCGCTTTGACGCCCTGGTCCGCCGCAATGCGCCGACTGGCGATCTGATGCTGGCCGAGCTGGTGCACGATGCCCGCTATCTCCCCCAATTGCGCGCCGCCCGCCCCGCCGAGGGCATTGGCCAATTGGACCCCGACACCTTCATTTCCGCCCGCTCGCTCGACGCCGTCGCCACCGGCATTGGCGGGGCCCTCATGGCGCTCGATGCTGTGCTGCTGGGGCAAGCCGACAACGCCTTCTGCGCCATTCGGCCACCCGGCCACCATGCCGAAATCGACCGGCCGATGGGCTTTTGCCTGGTCAATACCGTCGCCATCACCGCCCGCGAGGCCCAGCGCAAATATGGCGCCGAGCGCATCGCCATTGTCGATTTCGACGTGCATCACGGCAATGGCACGCAGGATATTTTCAAAGCCGATCCGACGGTGTTCTACGCCTCCAGCCACCAGATGCCGCTCTATCCCGGCACCGGACATCCCCGCGAAACCGGCGTCGGCAATATCGTCAATGTGCCGCTCGACGCCAATTCGGATGGCGCTGCCATGCGCGACGCCTATCTCACCCGCATCATCCCCGCGCTGATCGATTTTTCACCCGACCTGCTGCTGCTTTCGGCCGGCTTCGACTCCCATCGCCTCGATCCTCTGGCCCAGCTCAATTGGGAATCCTCGGACTTCAGCTGGCTCACCGGAAAATTGATGGATGTGGCCGAACGCTGCTGCGGCAACCGCATTGTGTCGCTGCTCGAAGGTGGCTATGACCTCAAAGGGCTGGCGGGCGGTGCGTCGCATCACGTTGCCATGCTGATGGACGGCGCCGTAGGCCGCCTCGAAGACTAGATTGTGCGGACAATTCGGTCAGGGAGAGGCGAAAATGGTGGTTTTCGAGAACCGGAGCGCAACGTACTTTTGGGTACGTGAGCACCGGAAGCGGAGGAAACCGCCATTTGCAGCCCTCCATCACCGAACTGGACGCATAATCTAAGGAGCCCCGCATGGCCGAAGCTACCAATGACGATGTGAAAACGCTGAGCTTTGAGGCCGCTCTGGCCCAGCTCGAGGAAATCGTTGGCAAGCTCGAGTCGGGCCGCGCGCCGCTGGCCGAATCCATCGCCATTTATGAGCGCGGCGAGGCCCTGAAGGCCCATTGCGAAACCCTGTTGCGCACGGCCGAAGCCCGTATCGAAAAGATCACCCTGTCCCGCGATGGCAAGCCCACCGGCACCGAGCCGCTGGACGCCTAGCGCCCTGCCATGACCAGCAAATCCCTCCGCAATTTCCGCATCGTATTGTGGAGCCTGGTCGCCGTCGTGGCTTTGGGCGCCACCGCGCTCTATGTGCTGCGCCCGCCCGCAAGGCCGGCGCCGCTCAATTTCGCCACCCAGCAATTCGCCCTGGCCTCGACCGCCGGCGGCACGTTCACGCAGGACGATCTCAAGGGCAAACCAAGCCTGATTTTCTTCGGCTACACTTTCTGCCCTGATGTGTGCCCGACCACGCTGGCCGAAACCACCGCCTGGCGCACCCAGCTCGGCCTGACGCCCGATCAGCTCCGCATCATCTTCGTCACCGTCGATCCCGAACGCGACACGCTCGACGCCGTCAAAGGCTATGTCGAAGGCTTTGATCCCTCGATCATTGGCCTGGTTGGCGACGCGGCGCAGACCGAAGCGATCAAAGCCGCTTTCGGCGTCTTCTCCGAAAAGGCCGGCGAGCCCAACGATCCCTATTATCTGGTCAATCACACCGCGCTGACCTTCCTGATCGACGCCGAAGGCAAGTTCGAGGGCACCGTCGCCTATGAAGAGGCGGGCAGCACCGCGCTCGCCAAGGTCAAGCGGCTGGTGCAAGGATGAGTGAGCGTATCCGGCTCGATCTGGCGCTCGAACAACGGAGCCTCGTGCCCAGCCGCGCCCGCGCGCGCGACGCCATTCTGCGCGGCACGGTGACCGTCAACGGCGTCACCGCCGTCAAGCAGAACCAGATGGTTGGCCGCGACGACAAGCTCGCCCTCAGCGATCCCGCAGCCAATTACGTGTCCCGCGCCGCCCTCAAGCTGGTGGCCGGGCTCGAAGCTGGCAATATCGACGCCACAGGCAAAACCTGCATTGATGTCGGCTCATCCACCGGCGGCTTCACCCAGGTCCTGATGGAACGCGGCGCCCGCCGCATCTACGCCGTCGATGTCGGCCACGCCCAATTGCACGAACGCCTCAAGGGCAGCGACCGCGTGGTCAGCATGGAGGGCGTCAATGCCCGCGACCTGACCGCTGAGATGATCCCCGAGCCGATTGACCTATTGGTCTCCGATGTCAGCTTCGTCTCGGTCATCAAGGTGCTCGAAGCTCCGCTGGCGCTCTGCACTCCGAGCGCCGACGCGGTGATCCTGTTCAAACCCCAATTCGAAGTCGGCCGCCGCAATGTCGGCAAGGGCGGCATCGTGACCAGCGAAGAGGCCATCCAGGCCGCCTTGACCGACGTCATCGCCTTCATGCAAGCCCAGGGCTTCCAGCACCGGAACTCGGTGACCTCACCGATTGCCGGTGGCGATGGGAATGTGGAGACGGTGTTGGTGTTTGCTCGGTAGGGGATACCCCCTCCTAACCTCCCCCTGATAGGGGGAGGAACCGCCTTGTGGTTAGAACTCGATCCAGCTCCAAGAGTGGAGAGATCCCTCCCCCTATCAGGGGGAGGCTAGGAGGGGGTACTCGGAACCCTCAGTTCCGCTCAAACCCCACCGCACCCTCGCGCCCAGTCTGCCCGCGATGGCGCAGATAATGATCGGCCAGCACCAGCGCCATCATAGCCTCGCCCACCGGCACCGCGCGAATGCCCACGCAGGGGTCATGCCGACCCTTGGTGACAATATCGGTGTCCTCGTTCATCGTCGTCACCGTCTGCCGCGGCGTGATGATCGAGGAGGTCGGTTTGACCGCAAAGCGGCACACGATCGGATCGCCATTGGAAATCCCGCCCAGAATGCCACCGGCATGGTTGGACAGGAAATAGGGCCGGTTCTCGCCGCTGCGCATCTGGTCAGCATTCTCGATGCCGGTCAGGCTTGCCGCCTCGAACCCGGCGCCAATTTCCACCGCCTTGACCGCATTGATGCTCATCATGGCAGACGCGAGATCCGCGCTCAGCTTGCCATAGATCGGTGCGCCCCAGCCGGCCGGCACATTCTCGGCCACCACCTCGATCACCGCACCCACCGAATTGCCTTCCTTGCGGATGCCATCGAGATAGTCGGCCCACATCGCCGCCGCCTGGGCATCGGCGCAGAAGAACGGGTTCTGGTCGACCTGGTCCCAATCGAAATTATTGTAATCGATCTTGTGTGGCCCGACCTGCACGAGGCTCGCGCGAATGGAAATCCCCGCCAAAACCTGCCGCGCCACCGCCCCAGCCGCTACCCGCGCCGCGGTTTCGCGCGCCGAGGTGCGGCCGCCGCCACGATAGTCGCGAATGCCGTATTTCTGGTCATAGGTATAGTCGGCATGGCCGGGCCGGTATTTGTCGCGAATCTCGGCATAGTCCTTGGAGCGCTGATCGGTATTCTCGATCATCAGCGAGATCGGCGTACCGGTCGTGCGCGATCCATCGGTGCGCTCGTCCTCGAACACGCCAGACAGGATTTTCACCTCATCGGCCTCGCGGCGCTGCGTGGTATATTTCGATTGCCCCGGCTTGCGCCGATCAAGATCGCGCTGGATCAACTCCGGCGTCAACACGATGCCCGGGGGGCACCCATCCACCACCACCCCAAGCGCAGGCCCATGGCTCTCGCCCCAGGTGGTGAAACGGAAGAGATGTCCGAAAGTATTGAACGACATGACGCGGCCCCATGGTTGAGGGCTTTCTAGGCAGGAGGGACGGTCAGGTCAATCAAGCCAGTTCTCGATCTTTAGATTGGGCACCCGGGAAAACTCGCCGACATTGGCGGTAACGAGCGTGAGATCGAGCGCCAAGGCGTGGGCCGCGATGAAGAGATCGTTGCCGCCGATGGGCGTTCCGGCAAGCCGCAGATGCGTGCGGATTGAGCCATAAATGGCGTCGGCCGGAGCCTCGAAAGGCACGGAACGGATAACCGTCAGAATTTCATCGATTTCAGCATGCAAACGTGGCGAACGCCGGAATTCGGCGCCATAACGCAGTTCTGCGGTGGCAATCGCGCTGACGCAAATATTGCCTGTGCCAAAACGCTCGACGCGCTGCCAAAGCCGACCCGCTCCCTGCCGCATCATGGTGGACATGATGTTGGTGTCCAGCATGGCGCGGAACGTCACAGGTCGGGCTCGTCGAGCGGCAAGAGATCGGAATCATCGATGTCTGGGAAATCAACCGGGCCGTAGAACGCCAGAATTTCTCCCAAGGTCTTGTGTGCCTTGGGCTCGATGACCAGCTTGTCGCCGTCCTTGCGGATGGTGACTTCGGTGCCCGGCATCTCAAATTCCACCGGAATACGTACGGCCTGGTTGCGGCCGTTGCGGAACAGGCTTGCCGTTTTGATCTCGCTCATAGGCGCCTCCATTCAGGCATATGCCACAACATATGCCTGATGAGACGAGACGACAAGATGCCTCAGACGTCGCCCACCCGCAGCAGTTCCATCTTACCCGGCGTGAAGTGCATCACCGCGTCCTGTGGGGGCGCCCAGTTGATGACTTCCACGATCGGGGCATGCTCGATCAGCACGCGCAAAGTGCGGGCGATGCCGCCATGGGCAACGACCACGGACGGGCCAGTCAGCACCGCTGCGAATTCCTCAAGCCGGGCTTCGACGTCACGATAATTCTCGCCATTCTCAGGGCGGAAATCCCAATAATCTTCGGTGCGCTCGCCCGGTGCCACGGCCATATTGGCCGGCAGCTGCTCGAACAATTCGCCTTCGAGCACGCCGAAGGAAATCTCCATCAGCCGCACATCGTATTTCACCTCGGGCAGGTGGATATCAAAGCCCGCCCGCACGCGATCCATGGTGTCGCGGGTGCGATTGAGCGGCGAGGCGTGCCATTCAAACGCCTTGGGATCGAGCCCGCGCGCCTTGAACAGAGCCGCCAGCGTCAGCCCGTTCTGGTTGGCCTGGCCCTTGCCCTTTTCGTTGAGCGGAATGTCCTTGCGCCCCTGATAGCGGCGTTCGGCGTTCCAGGGCGTTTCACCATGCCGGATGAAGTAGATTTCCGGCCAGACCAAGGCTGTCATGTGCTTATTCCCGCGTTGTGCAACGCGTCCTATCAGAGTGAATGGCACTCACCGTAGCGGATTCCCCTGGTCACGCCACCGTCCAAATTGGAAAGCAGCCATGCCGCGCTTGCCTGCCCACCATCGAGGGGCCATTGTGGCGCTCACTTGCCGCAATGGTTGTCCCGACAAGGCAAGTTCGTGCCCCGGCCGTCCGGCCGCCAAAGTCCGGTTTTTTCATGCCCCTTTCCGTCACCGATATCATTGCACAACTCACCACTCTGGTAGGCCCCGCCGCCGTCATCGGCGTGCCAGAACAGATGGGCAATTATCTCAACGAGCCCCGCAAGCGCTTCCACAAAAGCGCCGCCGCGATCGTGCTGCCCGCTTCGGTTGTCGAAGTGCAGGCCATTGTCCGCTGGGCCAATGAGCACGGCGTGGGCCTCATCCCCCAGGGCGGCAATACCGGGCTGGTGGGCGCACAAGTGCCGCTGCGCGGCGATGAAGTCATCATCAGCCTCACCCGCCTCGACAAAATCCGCAGCGTCGATCCCGCGGCCGGCGCCATGACGGCAGAGGCCGGCGTCATCCTCGAAAACGCGCACAAGGCGGCCGAAGCGCAGGGCACGATTTTTCCGCTCTGGCTCGCCTCGCAGGGTTCCGCCCGCATTGGCGGCCTGCTCTCCTCCAATGCCGGCGGCGTCAATGTGCTGACCTATGGCAATGCCCGCGAACTCACCATGGGCGTCGAGGCAGTGCTGGCCGATGGGCGGCTCTATCAGGGCCTCAATTCGCTGAAAAAAGACAATACCGGCTACGATCTCAAGGACCTGCTGGTGGGCGCCGAGGGCACGCTGGGCATCATCACCGCGGCAACCCTCAAGCTCTTCCCCAAGCCGGAAGATTACGAGACCTGCATCGTCAATATCGCGGGCCCCGAAGCGGCGCTCACCCTGTTCCAACTCCTGCGCGAACGGCTGGGCGGGCGCCTCAATGCCTTCGAGATCGTGCCTTCGCTTGGCCTCGACATGCAACTGCGCCATGCCATGCTGGATCGTGATCCCACTGCCGGCCCCTCCCCCTGGTATGCGTTGATCGAAATTTCGCGCATGGCGGGCGGGCAGGCCGGGCTGTTGCAGGCCGCCATCGAGACCGCCTTCGAGCGCCAGCTGATCGACAATGCGGTGCTCGCCGAGTCCCTCGCCGATCGCACCCGCATGTGGGCCTTCCGGGAGCAGATGAGCGAAGTGCAATCCAAGGAAGGCGCCTCGATCAAGCATGACGTGTCGGTGCCCATCGCCGCCGTACCCCAGCTCATTGCCGAAGGCTCCGCGGCCGCCGAGCGCCTGTTCCCCGGCATCCGCCCGGTGCCGTTCGGCCATATGGGCGACGGCAATATCCACTTCAATTTCAGCCAGCCGGTCGGGGCCGATCCCAAGACCTTCATGGCTGAGGCCGACGAGAAGCTGCACGAAGCGATCTACGAAATCGTGCTCAAGCTGGGCGGTTCGGTTTCAGCGGAACACGGCATCGGCCAGCTCAAGATCGATCTGTTGCGCCAGGTCAAAGACCCCGTCGCGCTCGATATGATGCGGGCGATCAAGACCGCGCTCGACCCCAAGAACATCCTCAATCCGGGCAAGATGCTGCCCTGAACAGTCACTTTTTAGTACCTACTTGCGAAATGGCACCTTAGGCGCCATTTCAGCGCCATGACCCAGATCCTGCCCCTTGCCGGCGTCGAATTCCTTGACGACGCCACCCGTCCGCCTCCGGTTGCGTTGGAAAACCTCACCGAGGAACAGCGCCAGCCGGGCCAGCACCTGCGGATGATCCACGATCATCTGCGCCACAATATGCGCACGCTCGGCAAGCTGATCGAGCGCGCCAGGGCCGGCAGTGTCACCGCGGCTGAAATCGAGGCGGAAACGTCCGAGCTGGCCATCGTCGCCAATTATCGCCGCTTCGGGAACCTCTGCGGCCAGCATTGCCAGATCGTCAACACCCACCATTCCATCGAGGATTATGCGATCTTCCCGGCTTTGGCCGAACAAGGCGAAGCCTTCCGCAAAATCGCCGATCGCCTGCGGGCCGAGCATGTCGTGGTGCATGAATTGCTCATCCGCCTGGTCGACGCGCTCAACGCCCTCGCCGGCGATCCCAATCCCACCAATTTCGAGACCACGCTGACCATCTACCACGCGCTCGAACGCGTGCTGCTGTCCCATCTGGGCTATGAAGAAGACGCCATGGGCGACGCGCTGGGCTATTTCAGCATCGGCGTCTAAAACAGATCCAGCTGCCCACCCGCCGCCTTCTTCCGCACCGGCGCCGGCCGCTCCACCGTGACCTCAGCAATCAGCCCCGGATCATCATCCCGCGCCGAATTGACCCGCGTCGACACCGGATGGAACTTGACCACCCCATCCTCCAGCGGCAGCGCCAATTGATGGGCGGCCTTGGCCGTAACCCCGCGCACATCGAGCCATTGCTCGATCGCGTCGCCTTCAAGAATGGCCGGCATCCGGTCATGCACCGCGGAAAGCTGCCCATTGGCCGGCACGGTGATGGTGGCGACGCTGTCGATTTCCTCGCCCTCGGGCCCTACCCAGGTGGCATAGAGTCCGGCCAGCGCCATCGGCCGGTCATCAGCCAGGGTGATGTAATAGGGTTGCTTGGATTTATCGGGATTGGTGTGCCATTCGTAATAGCCGCTGGCCGGAATGATGCAGCGGCCATGCTTGAGCGCGTCGCGAAAGGCGGGTTTTTCCGCCATGGTCTCAACGCGAGCATTGATCAGCAGCGGAAATTCGCGCGGGTCCTTCACCCAGCGCGGCACCAGCCCCCAGCGCGCAAAGTGTCCCTCGCGCCGGCCGGACTCCTCCCAGATGGCAATCACCGGCTGCGTCGGCGCAATATTATAGCGCGGCACCGACTCAACGCTGTTGAGCAGTTTGAACAGCTCCGCCATCTGCTCGGGCGGCAAGGTCGATGCATAGCGTCCGCACATGTGAGGGGTCTCCGGAATCGGTCGCCAAAGAGGTAGTCTGTGGAAACGCGAATCGCAAATGGACCCATCAGTGACCGAGACCCCGAACGCCGCCAGTGTTGCCCTGATCCGCGATGGCAAGGTGCTGCTGATCAAGCGCGCCTATGCGCCCTACCAGCATTTGTGGACCCTGCCCGGCGGCCGCATTGAGGCGGACGAAACCATCGAGCAATGCGCGACACGGGAAATCCGCGAGGAAGTGGGGCTTGCCGTGCGCAATCTGAAACCCGTCATGGTGCAATTGCTGGGCCAGGGCGAGACCTTCCGGCTCGCCGTCTTCGCCAGCACCGATTTTTCCGGCGCCTTCTTTGCCTCCGACGAAATCAGCGATCACAAATGGGTGGCCCCGGCAGCCCTCGTCGCCTTCCGCACCACCAGCCGCCTCGATGACGTCCTCGCGAAGGCCTTCGCGGCGGTGACGCAAAGCTGATACAAGCGCCGCGGACAAGGGCGACGGGACCTATGGCAAGACTGTTCAAAGCGATGATCGTGCTGCTGACGCTGGGCCTCATTGCCCCGCCGGCCATGGCCATCGATCCGCTCTACCAGCGCGAAATGGAGCGGCTGGCCGAGATCATGGGCAGCCTCTATTTTCTGCAGCCGCTGTGCAAGGCCGGCACTACCGATTGGCGTGCCCAGATGTCCGATCTGATCAGCCTTGACGAACCCGACGAAGATCGCCGCCAGCGCCTCGCCGGAGCGTTCAACGGCGGCTACACCGCCTATGCCCGCTTTCACCGCGCCTGCACCCCCGCCGCGCATGAAGCCCTGACGCGCCTGCTGACCGAGGCCGAACGCACCGCGCGCGACATCCATACGCGGTTTGCCGAATAGACCGTGGGTTAACGAGAGGTTAAACGGTTTACTAACTCGATAGCATTTCGCACCACCCGTTAACCTTCGGGTTACTTCTTACGCGATCTCACGCTCCCAGCGTGGTAACCCAAGGCCTATGACCACGACCAAGTCCATGTTTTCGCCGGCGTCCGGGCTGGGCCCCTTCGATCGCGAGCAGAGCGAGCGCCAACTCGCGCTCGAATATCTGGCCGAAGCCTGGAACCACGCCGAAGACGATGGCCTGGAAAGCGCGGCCCTGGCCCACGCCTCGCTGTTCGCCGCGCTCGCCACCTTCGTCAAACTCCACGGCGACGAAGCCACCGCGGACCTCATCGCCATGCTCCCCGACCGCATCCGTTCGGGCGAATACAATCTGGATCGGGTTTTGCAGTAGCAGCCGGCCAAGTGCCGCCCTCTGGCACCCACCATCAATTGATGATTTCGCCCCGCTTGTCCGGGGGCACCGCGATCAGTCGTTCCCGCCACATCTGCAATGCTTCGGGTGTCAACTTGGTCCAATCGGTGATTTCGCCAACCACCCGCAGCGGTGCGCTGCTGCGATATGACCGGGTGGGATTGCCGGGAAATTTCTTGTCGGTCACGTTCGGGTCATTCTCGAATGTCCCGGTCGGCTCCACCGCATAAACACGCGGCACCGCTCCGCCTCCGGCCAGTTCCGCCGCGATTTCGGCGGCCAGCCCGGCGCCGTCCACACGGGCGGTGAAGTAAATATGGTTCATCACCACTTCAGGACGATAGTTCGACCGATACCCCGCCTTGAGCAAATCCCCCACCCGCAAATCCGCAATCGTACCGTGAAAAAACGGTCCCGCGTCCAACACTTCGGCCATCGTCATCGTCCTCATGATGTGTGTCAGTTTGTAGCCGGCGACCCAAGCGGCGCCAATGCCCGCGACGAGGTCGGTTCAAACCATCCCGCCAAGCACGCACTCCCTACGCGCCAAACTCACGCCTCTCACCACCGCGTCATTCCCGCTCGCGTCGTAATCCAAGCCCTACTCTGAGACGACCAGCCTCAGGATTGGACGTTCCCAGCTCACCTTCACATTAGGCGCTTTGGTTCCGGTGATCGTGGCACCCATCCTTTGGTAAAACCCGACGGAGGGCGGATGGGAGACGATCGTGATTGAAGCGATGCCACGCCCCTGGGCTTGGGCAATCATGTGCTGAAACAGCCTGGCACCCAATCCCATTCCCTGCGCGTGATCCGCAATGAACATAAGATCGAGCTCCGGCTCATCGCCCAGCGTCAGGCTGTAAAAGCCAGCAATCGCTCCCTCAAGGTCAGCGACGTAGAAAATGTCACCGTCTATCTGCTCGGGCGTAACCGCATAGCCGTCCAGAATGCTGGCATAAGTGCCGGCATAGGCACTCGATTGATGCATCAATGTGGTGAGCGTCTGTGCGTCACCGCGCTCGGCGGGTCTGATTATGACCAATGGGCCGCCCTCTTGCCTTCTCCATGCACCAAGCGCGCGCAACACGCGCGATGTATCGGCGCGAAAAATGGTCCCCCAGCGATAGCCCCCTACCCCGCCGCCAACGCCTCCAAAAACCGCATCGGCTGCCCTGTCGACGGCGTCACCAATTCCCCCTGCCACATCACCGTCTTGCCGCGCACGATCGTACCCACGGGCCAGCCGGTCACCGTCACGCCATCATAGGGCGTCCAGCCGGCCCGGCTTTTCACCCATTGATTGGTGATGGTCTCGCGGCGCTTGAGATCGACAATGGTCAGGTCGGCATCGTAGCCCACAGCGATGCGGCCCTTATTGGCGATACCGAACAGCCGGTTGGGCCCATGACTGGTCATATCCACAAACCGCGCCAGGTTCAGCTTTCCGGCATTGACGTGATCGAGCATGGTCGGCACCAGCGTCTGCACGCCGGTCATGCCCGAATGGGAATCGGGATAGGCGTGGTCCTTTTCCTCGCGCGTATGTGGGGCGTGGTCGGAGCCCAGAATATCGGCGACGCCATTATGCACGCCGCCCCAGATTGCCTCGCGATGCGCCTTGTCGCGCACCGGCGGGTTCATCTGGGCATAGGTGCCCAGCCGAGTGTAAGCCGTCTCGTCCAGCGTCAGATGGTGCGGCGTCACCTCGACGCTGGCCACATCCTTGTGGTCGGCCAGATAGGCGATCTCTTCGCCGGTCGAGATATGCAGCACATGGATGCGCTTGCCTGTCTTGCGGGCCAGACCCACCAGACGCTTGGTGGAATTGAGCGCCACTTCGGGCGAGCGCCAGACCGGGTGGCTGGAGGGATCGCCCGGCACGCGCAGATGCTTGCGCTGCTCGAGCATATATTCGTCTTCGGAGTGGAAGGCCGCGCGGCGGGAAATCGTGCGCAGAATGGCTTCCACGCCATCATCGTCCGCCACCAGCAGCGAGCCCGTCGAAGACCCCATGAACACTTTGACGCCGGCGCAGCCGGGCAGCTTTTCGAGCTCCGCCAATTGGCCGACATTTTCATGGGTGCCCCCGATATAGAAGGCGAAGTCGCAATGCATGCGATTGGTGCCGGCGGCGATCTTGGCCTCAAAGGTTTCCCGGCTGGTGGTCAGCGGGTTGGTATTGGGCATTTCGAACACGCCCGTCACCCCGCCCATCACCGCCGAGAGCGAGCCTGATTCAAGGTCTTCCTTATGGGTCAGGCCGGGTTCGCGGAAATGCACCTGCGTATCGATGACGCCGGGCAGGATATGCAGCCCCTTGCAATCCACCACCGCATCGGCAGTGTCGCCCGCCAGCGCCCCCAGAGCCGCGATCCGCCCGCCGCTGACGCCGATATCGGATTGCCCCTCGCCGTCATGGTTGACCAGCGTAGCGTTCTTGAAAATCGTGTCGTAGTGCGCCATGTCTGTGGTCCCGCCGATGGTTGATTGCGTCTGGTTCTAAAAGGTCGCGGCCTTGCCTGTCCATCCCATCACCGGGTCATTCCCGCCACAGCGGGAGCCTCTGTTCGGAGCGTCCGATGACCATTCTTTTGCGTGCCGACCGTGCCGTTTTCCGCTTTTCGGGGCCGGATGCGCATAAACTGGTCAATGACGTGGTCACCGGTCCCATTCCGCACGAGCCGGGCGTCGCCGCCTGGTGGGCGCTGCTCTCCGCGCAGGGCAAGGTTTTGGCCGAGGGACTGGCCGGTTGGGCCGACGACGCGCTCTGGCTCGACGTGCATCAGTCGGTGGCCGACGATTTCTTCAAGCGCATGAAAATGTATCGCCTGCGCGCCCAGGTGGTGATCGACGATCTGCGGGAAAGCCACCGCGTCGGCTTTTCCGATGCGCCCGCGCCCGAGTTGATCTCCCACCGGGATGGGACCGAATTGGGTTGGCGCATCATCGCTCCGGTTGAAGCGACGGCCGGGTGGGCGGCCGATGACCGAGCCTACCACGCCGCCCGCATTGCCCGCGGCATTCCCCAGCTTGGTCCCGATTTCCCCGGCATGGATGCCTTCGCTCATGATCTGGGCATGGATATTTTGGACGGCATCGATTTCGTCAAAGGCTGCTATGTCGGCCAGGAAGTCGTGTCCCGCATGAAGCATCGCGGAACCGCAAGGCGGCGGCCGGTGATTGTTTCTGGCATCGAGGCCGCGGCCGGCACGCCCGTCATGGCCGGCACACGTGAGGCCGGCAGCATTGGCGCCGTGGTCGATGGCAAGGCTGTCGCCATTTTGCGGCTCGACCGCATTACCGATCCGGCTGCGGTCACGGTCGATGGCAAACCGGTATCGGTCAGCCTGCCGGGCTGGGCCACCTATCAGTTCGGCGAGACTGTCGCAGATGAGTAGCCATTGTTGGCGAATCGAGCCGTCAGGGTTAACAGTCAGGTAACTCATTCCTGGTTTTCGGGGCATCATGGCACGCGCTAGTGGACGCGCCTGGCAACGTATGTTGTCGGGTCGCCGGCTCGATATTCTCGATCCCTCGCCGATGGATGTCGAGCTCTCCGACATCGCGCATGGCCTTGCCCGTGTGGCCCGCTGGAACGGGCAAACACTGGGCGATTATCCCTTTTCCGTCGCCCAGCATTCTGTGCTGGTGCTCGAACTCTTCCGTGCCCACAATCCCGATTGCGAGGGCGTCGCCCAGTTGCAGGCCCTGCTGCATGACGCCCCTGAATATGTCATGGGCGACATCATCTCGCCCTTCAAGGCGGCCATGGGCGGCAATTACAAAGACGTCGAAAATCGTTTGCTGTCAGCGATTTACCTGCGCTTCTCGCTGCCCTCTGCGCAGACCGGCGCACTTGCCAAGCTGATCAAGAAAGCCGACCGCGAAGCCGCGTTTTTCGAGGCCATCCATCTCGCCGGCTTCGAAGATACCGAAGCGCGAAAACTCTTCGGCGAACCCAGCATGCCGGCCTTCGACGTCGAAGCCTTCGATCGCCTGATCCGGCCCTGGCCGACCCGCGAAGCCCATGATCGCTTCGTCGACGCCTTCGAGGCCATCGCCCTCTAGCCGTGGATATTAACCCTAACAAGGGATGAATTTTGCCACGCGCCGTCCGCCGTGGTTACTGAAGCGTTAACAGAACTCTGCCGACGCTTCATTTCGGGACGGAAACCATGGATCTGCCAGATCGTCATATGCTGTTGGGCATGGCCCTCGGCGCCGTCTGCGCCACTGTTCTGGCAGCAATCGGGCCTGGCTTTGTGGTCAAGGCATTCGGGGATGAGTTTGCGGCGCCGGGATTTGATCCCTCCCAACTCGTCAAGTTCGAAGGCACTAACTATCTGGTAGAGAACGAGGATTGGGTTTCGACCACCCCGCTGTCCAGCACGCGGGTCAAAAAGATCGAGAGGGGCAAAGTGTCCTATGTCGACATCACCACAACCTCGACCGGCACCTATTCAACCGACGCGATGTTCTCCAACCACATCCAGTATCCCGGCATCTCGGTCGAGCGCGCGCCCTGGCCGCATAACCGAAACCGCAACCATTTCTCGTTCTGGAGCAATGGCGGGTGGTCCTCGTTCAACAGCAAGCCCGGCAATTCCTGGTTTTATCTCAACACAGGCGCCGTTGCGCTGAGCCAGGTGGGCGACGTCGTCTGCATCGCCACAGCCTCGGTTCGCGTCTGCTGATCAGCCAAACATCCAGCCGTTCTTGAACTTGTAGAAGACGTGCAGGCCGATTTGGGTCACCTTCTGCATGCGCGGAGCCCAGGCGGGGCGCACATAGGTGGCGTGATAGTGGGTCGCGTCGCCCACCTCGGTCAGATACAGCTCGCCATCGGTGAAGCGCTTGGCAATGTCCTCAGCCTGCGCCCAGGATTTCTGGTCATTAACGACCTCAGGAATGCCATCGCAAGCAAACGAGAACTGGCAGGAATTGCGCCGGTGCTGGTTCTGGAACACCACGCCGCAGATCGTATCGGGATAGCGATGATCCCTAACGCGGTTGAGCACGACCTGAGCCACCGCGACCTGCCCGCGATAGGCCTCGCCGCGCGCCTCAAAATAGATCGCAGTGGCCAGGCACCAGAGTTCCTTGGTGGACGCCTGCATGACAGCGCCTTCCGAGAAACCGCCGGTAACCGGCGCATTGGCGCGGGCATAGGCCAGTTGTTCGGAGGCAACGGCGGGAATGGGATCGCCCGGCGGCAGCGCCGCCATGGGGCCACCAGCATTGGGGGCGATGCCGGCAATGGCGTCGAGCGCCGCGGCAGCATTGGGATTGATCATGGCCACGGACATGCGCGGCCCCTCTTCCACATCGCCCGTACCCTGGCCGGTGACGGCCGCAAGGCGGGATTGACCCAGATCGGTCGGGTCCGGTGGCGGGGAGCGAAGCGCGGCAAGGCGGGTGCGCACCTCCTCGAAGCTGCGGGAAATGGCGAGCGCATCGACCTTTGGCCTGACCCGGTCGGTCTTTTCGGCACGGTTGGGGCCGGTGAAGCTGGCAGTTTGGAAGAGGTGATCGACCGAACCGGTAATGACTGCATCGGTCCCGGTAAAGGACAGGCTGGCTTCGGCAATCTTGACGCCGGGCAGGCCCAGATCACCAAGGGGATCAGCAGCCGGGCCGAAGGCCCCGCCGGTCAGGCCGGCATAGCTTAGGGTGCAAAACACCCCTACCGCCATCAGCTTGGCAAAGGGATGCCCCCGACGAACCGCTCTAGCCGGGCGCAAACGCGCCGCGGTCCGGTGTGGACTGGCCATCAAACACTACTCAACGCTACGCAACAAAACTACTGATCGGCGAAAGTGACGCTAAAATGCCGATAGAAGAAGTTATCGCTTATTAGGGTTAGCAGCGCGTAAACGAGCAATCCGGCACGCAAAAGGACTCAACATGGCCGTTATCCGGCCGAAATGTGAAGGCTGATTTGTCGCAGGACTAGTTGCAGGCGGCCCGAACCGGGGCGACTTGCTCGATAAATCCATCCACCCGGAACCGCACCGACAGCGACCGCGAATTGGCCGGGGTCACCCGCGCCGTCAGGTTGGTCGTACCCACGAGACCATCAAGAAACGCCTCCGCATCTCGGCTATTGTTGATCAGCACGGCGGTATTGTCGGCATTGACCGGCAAGGTACGGCTGCGGGCGGCCTGCACATCATATTGCAGCGTCAGGCCGGCATCATTGCCCAGTGCCGAGAGGGTATTGCCCGCAAAAGCAAAGGCGACGCTGAGCAGGCCCGCGTCACAGGAGACGGTCATGACAGCCGGAGCGCGGCCGCTGGGACGCGCGGGGATCAACTGCTCGGATTCCAGGGAAACGCTGACGTCTTGCCCGCTGGTCGTGGCGGCACGGAATATTCCGTCATAGCAGATCAGGCGTTCGACATCGCCAGCAATAGCAGCGCATTGCTCGCCGCTGGTTTGCGCGAATGCCTGTGGCGAAGTTGCGAAAAACAGCGGCAGCAGCGCCAAAACCGGCAAGAATTTCACTTGGTCTTTGTTCCCGTCCCAAACTGACCGGTCGATTGGCGCCAGTCTTCATTGCCCTTATATGGGGAGTGTCGGGCACTATTTAAGCAGAAGTCTGCGCCAGCGTCAGCCGTGCCACCGGCACACGATAGGGTGAGCAACTGACATAGTCGACGCCGAGCCCTGCAAAGAACTTGAGCGAGACCGGATCGCCGGCATGTTCGCCGCAAATGCCGATCTTGAGATGGGGATTGGCCGCCCTACCCCGCTCGATGGCAATGGAGATCATTTCACCCACGCCCTTTTCGTCGATGGTGACGAAGGGGTCGCGTTCATAGATGCCCTTGCGCTGATAGGCGGCTAGGAAGGTTGGGGCGTCGTCGCGGGAAATGCCGAACGTGGTCTGGGTCAGATCATTGGTGCCGAAGGAGATGAAGTCCACCATATTGGCGATGTCCCCGGCGCGCAGGCAGGCGCGCGGCAGCTCGATCATGGTGCCGAAGGAGAATTTCACGCGCTCGGAGCGCAGCAGGCCCGAATTGGCGGCAATGGCATGGGCCCGCTCGCGCACCCAGGCGACTTCGCTGGCGGTCGATACGAACGGCACCATGACCTCGACGGCCACCGGCTCGCTTTGCTTCTCGCTGGCCGCCCGCACGCCGGCCATGATGGCCTGCATCTGCATTTGCAGGATTTCGGGATAGGTGATGGCCAGCCGTACGCCGCGATGGCCCAGCATGGGATTGATCTCGGCGATCCGCTCAAGCCGCAGGCGTAGCGCGCGCACGGCCAGCCCCAGCGAAGCGGCGGTTTCCTCGATATCCTCGTCGCTGCGCGGCAGGAATTCGTGCAAGGGCGGATCGAATAGCCGCACGGTGACCGGCAGGCCCTTCATGGCCGAAAACAGGGCCGAATAGTCCCCGGTTTGGAAATCCACCAGGCCGTTGACGGCACGGCTGCGGTCTTCCTCGTCCTCGGAAAGGATCATGCGGCGCAGCGCCACCATGCGCTCGGGCGAAAAGAACATGTGCTCCGACCGCGCCAGGCCAATGCCTTCGGCGCCGAAGCTGAGCGCCGTATTGGCCGATTCCACGGTTTCCACATTGGTGCGCACGGCAATGGTGCGGCTGGCATCGGACCAGCCCAGCAGCGTGCCGATGGCCCCGCCGATATGGGGCTGTGCCAGCGACAGGGTGCCCAGATAAACCGAGCCGTCGCTGCCATCGATGGTGAGTCTATCGCCGCTGCGGAATTCGCGGTCGCCGATGCGGCACACCATTTCGGCGGCATCGACCGAGAGCGTGCGCACCCCGGCAACACAGGGTTTGCCGGTGATGCGGGCGATGACGCCGGCATGGCTGGACATGCCGCCGCGCGCCGTCAGGATGCCGGTCGCCGCCTTCATGCCCTCGATATCGGCCGGGCCGGTCTCGTTGACCACCAGGATGCAGTGTTTGCCGCGCGCCCGCAGCCGCGCCGCGTCTTCGGGGTTGAACACGATGATGCCGCTGGCGGCGCCCGGCGATACGCCCAGGCCCGTCGCGATCGGCGTCGCGCCCTCGGTCGAGCGGATGCGCGGATGCAGCAATTGGGCCAGCCGCGTCGGATCGACGCGGGAGACGGCATTTTGCGCCGACCAGACCTTGCGATTGACGCGGTCGACCGCGGCTTCCAGATCCGCGGCCGCCGTCACCTGCATGGGTCGCGCGGAAACAAACGTCACCTGACCGCGCTTGATGGCGACCGAACACACCATATGGCGCCCGGCCTTGGCGTCGAGCAAAGCGACCAGCGGCTCGATAGTCTCCGGCAGCCGGGGGAGCGGGCCGCCATTGATCGGCGAGGCACCCAGCGCGCCCGTCACGGCATTGCGCGTCAAAAATTGCTCGATCTCGCCATCGGCCAGCGCCTGCACCAGCACGATCTGCTTGCCCCGATCATCGTCCTGGCGGGGGCTGGTCCAGCCCTGACCGAAGCCATAGCTGTCAAAGGCATTCTTGATCGCCTTGGCCAGTGGCCGGGCCGGATCGACCGAATCCTCGGGATTGGCGGGGGCCGAAATGCCCAGCTTCGCCGGCATCAGCCCGCCATTATGCGTGGCGGCCGAAGTGCGGACCACGAGGACCGGCGGATTGCCATCCTTGTCCACCAGCTTGAAGAGGCATGCGATCCAGTGGGTGCGCAGCTTGACGTCCCGCCGCGCCCGCTCGGCTTGCAGGGCATCCCAGGCGGCGCGGGTGATGCAGATGGAGGGCACGGTTGGAAAGCCGGCTTCGCCGACGCGAAAAATCCAGCGCGATTTGCCGCTCAGCAGCTTGAGCTGGCTGGCCGACAGGTTCGCCTTCCCCATGGCCGGGGCGATCGCGAACATTTCCTGGGCCAAACTCACCGTTAAGTCCTTGCCATATTTACGGGTGCATAATGCCTATGACCCAGACCGGCTGCAACAAGACTTGACTTGGCGCAGCGCCGAAAGCATCTGATCTCATATGGAAAAGCGGCCACAACTAGACATTCTGCTCTGCGCCCCCCGCGGATTTTGCGCGGGCGTCGATCGCGCCATCCAGATCGTGGAGCTGGCGCTCGAAAAATACGGCGCTCCCGTCTATGTGCGCCACGCCATCGTGCACAACAAATATGTGGTGGACGGGTTGCGCGATAAAGGCGCGATCTTTGTCGAAGAGCTCGACGAAATCCCCGATACCGGCGCGCCGGTGGTGTTCTCGGCCCATGGCGTGCCCAAAAGCGTGCCGGCCGATGCGCGGACGCGCAATATGTTCTTTCTCGACGCGACGTGCCCGCTGGTGTCCAAAGTGCATGTGGAAGCCCAGCGCCATTTTGCCGAAGGCCACGAAATCGTGCTGATCGGCCATAAGGGCCATCCCGAGGTGGTGGGCACGATGGGGCAATTGCCCGTGGGCGCGATCACGCTGATCGAAACCATCGATGACGCGAACCGCTTCGAGCCGCGCGATCCGCAAACGCTGGCCTTTGTGACGCAGACCACGCTGTCGGTCGATGACACCCGCGAGATCGTCGCCGCCCTCAAGCAGCGCTTCCCCGCCATTAATGGCCCGCACAAGGAAGACATCTGCTACGCCACCACCAACCGGCAGGAGGCCATCAAGGCCGTGGCGCCGGAAGTCGACGCGATGATCGTGGTGGGTTCGCCCAATTCCTCCAATTCGCTGCGCCTGGTTGAAGTGGCCGAGCGTGCCGGCTGCAAGATCGCCATGCTGGTCGATCGCGCGGCCGATATCGATTGGGGTCGGTTTGAAGGTATCAAATCGTTGGGTGTCTCGGCCGGCGCCTCCGCCCCCGAAAAGCTGGTGGATGAGGTGATCGAGGCCTTTGCGCAGCGCTATGACATCAAGGTCGAAGCGCGCGTCACCGCCAAGGAAAACATCGCCTTCAACATCCCGCGCGAGCTGCGCACGATTGAAGCTGCGGTCGCGCGGTGAGCGATCGCGTGATCCTTGAGACCGAGCGCTTGCGCATTGTGCCTTGGCGGGCCGATCAGGTCGATGAGCTGTTCAGGCTGCATTCCGACCCGCTGGTGGCACGGTTTTATGACATTGCGGGGGCTCCATGGTCGATGGAGAAGTGCCGCGAGCGCATTGCTGGCTGGATAGCGGATTTCGAACAGCATGGCCTGGGCAAACACCGCCTCGAAAGCCGCGCCGATGCCCAATTGCTTGGCCGTGCCGGATTTAGCCTCCATGCCCGGACGGGTGAGCCAGAACTGGGCTATGGGCTGTTTTCGCAGGCATGGGGCAAGGGCTATGCCACCGAAATAGCGATTGGCCTGCGGGACTGGTTCTTTGCCACCCGGCCCGAGGACTATTTCATCGCTTTCGCACATCGCGACAATACGGCGTCTCGCCGTGTCCTCGAAAAGATCGGCATGCGGCCGACCTATGCGGCGATGTTTGCCGATATGCCCCACCAATTCTACGATTTGAAACGGCCCGCCCCATGACCGACACCGTGATCATCCATACCGACGGCGCTTGTTCGGGTAATCCGGGGCCCGGCGGGTGGGGCGCTATTCTGCAATATGGCGATAAGACCAAGGAATTGAGTGGCGGCGAGCAGCTGACCACCAATAACAAGATGGAGCTGACCGCTGCCATCGAGGCGCTCAACGCGCTGAAGCGGCCCTGCATTGTCGAGCTGCATACCGATAGCCAATATGTGAAAAACGGCGTGCAGAGCTGGATGCACGGTTGGAAGAAGAATGGCTGGAAGACCGCTGACAAGAAGCCGGTGAAGAATCTCGAACTCTGGCAGGCGCTGGACGAAGCGACCAAGCGCCACACGATTTCCTGGCACTGGGTCAAGGGTCACAATGGCCACGACCTGAACGAACGCGCCGATCAGTTGGCCAATGAAGGCATGGCGCCGTTCAAACGCGGTGGCGCGCCGTCGCGGTCCAATCTTTGATTAATGGTTCGCGGCGCTCTTGCCGCCGAACAGGCCCCGGATCGCCTTCCAGGCCGGCATGATGGCGTAGCCCGCAATCGGGATCAGCGCGGCGCCCAGGGCCAGACCGGCAATGCCGTCGACCAAAGCCGTCATGAACCAGGCGGCGAAATCGCCAATGGCCGGCAGCAAATGCTGACCCCACTCTGCCGCGGCCTCAACCACATGCTCGGGAGCGGAGAGGCCAAAGCTCACCAGCCCGTGGATGACGATGCCGCCGCCGACCCAGATCATGGCGGCCGTGCCGACCACACCCAGGATCTGCATGAAGACCGGCATGCCGGTGACAAGGCCTCGGCCAAAGGCGCGGCCACCGCCGGTCCGCCCGTTCTTTGCCAGCCACAACCCGACATCGTCGGCCTTCACGATCAGCGCCACGCCGCCATAGACCACGACGGTGATGCCGATGCCGACGACCGCCAGAATGATGGCTTCATTGATGATATTGCCGGTTTCGATCGCCGCCAGGGCAATGGTCATGATCTCGGCAGAGAGGATGAAATCGGTCTGGATTGCCCCCGCGATCTTGGATTCCTCGAGCGCGGTCGCATTGGGTGGCGCGGCCTCCACCTGTGCTTCGTGGCCATGGGCCGCATGCGGGAACAGCGCCTGCAGCACCTTTTCGGCGCCCTCATAGCAGAGATAGGCGCCGCCGATCATCAGCAATGGCGTGATCAGCCAGGGCACGAAGGCGCTGAGCAGGAGAGCTGCGGGGAGCAGGAAAATCAGCTTGTTCTTGATCGAACCCAGCGCGATCTTGCCGACAATGGGCAATTCGCGGTCGGCGGTGAAGCCATCGACATAGCGCGGGGTCACCGCCGCATCGTCGATCACCGCGCCCGCAGCCTTGACGCCGGCCTTGGCCGCCTGCCCCGCAACATCGTCCAATGAGGCTGCGGCGACCTTGACCAGGCCAGCCACGTCATCGAGCAGAGCGAGCAAACCGACACTCATTGGCATATTTCCTTTTGCAGCGGCGCCGGTTTAATTTGGCGTTGATGCCAACCGAGCGCAATATCATCCCATGAGCAAACGATTTTTGATCAGTGCGGCGTTGGCCATGGCGCTAACGAGCCCCGCTTTCGCCCAGTTCCCGCCGCCCGGCGTTTATCTCTGCGTCGACATGCAAGGCGCCGCCTTCGGCACGCTGAGCCTTGCGCCGGCGGGCGACTACGATTTCCGCTCCAGCACCGCCATTGGCGGCACAGGCCAAATGGCGTCGTCGGGCAATAGCGTCAATGCCATCAGCGGCCCATTGGCCGATATCGGGCTCACGGGCAGCTTCAGCACCGAGGGCGGCAGGACCTCGTTCATGTTCAGCACGAACATGGGCAGCGTTTTGTGCGCCACGCCGGCCTAAGGTAGTTCGCTCGACATACCCACGCCGTCATTACCCGGCTCGTCCGGGTAATCCAGCGGTGCTGCAATATCCCATGGACCATCGGGACAAGCCCGGTGGTGACGTTGTGGAGATATTGGGGCCCACAGACCCACAGGCGTTTTGCCTTACCCGGCAACCTTCGAGAAATCAGCCACGAGATGCATGGTATCGCGCAGGCGGGCCAGCAGGTTCAGGCGGTTGGCACGGACGGCCGGATCGGCGTCGTTGACCAGGACTGCGGTGAAGAAGGCATCCACCGGCGCGCGCAGGGTCGCGAGTTCAGCCATGGCGCCCTTGTAGTCGTCCTTGGCCACATGGGCCGAGACGGCGGCGTGCACGGCATCGACGGCGAAGGCCAGCGCGGTTTCCTCGGCGAGCTGCAAGATGTCTTGATCGACAGTACCGGCGTAGCTCTTGCCGTCCTTCTTTTCCTCGGCGGCGAGGATATTGGCAGCCCGCTTGTAGCCAGCCAGCAGGTTCTTGCCATCTTCGGACGACAGCAGGGTCGAGAGGGCCTCGGCGCGCTGGGTGACGGTCAGGATATCGTTGCTATCGGCCGAGATGACCGCATCGACCAGGTCATGCCGGGCACCTGCATCGCGCAGGGACACCTTGAGCCGGTCGTGGAAGAAGGCCAACAGGTCTGGCTCGACCTTGAGCGGGAATTTGAGCCCATTTTCCGAAATGATGCGGATCACACCCAGTGCCGCACGGCGCAAAGCGAAGGGATCGCGTGAGCCGGTGGGCTTTTCGTCGATGGCCCAGAAGCCGGTGAGCAGATCGAGCTTGTCGGCCAGCGCCACAGCGATGGATGTCGGCTCGGTGGGGACCTTGTCGGTGGGACCGAGCGGCTTGTAGTGCATCTCGATGGCGGTGGCGATATCGGCGGGCTCGCCCTGCGCAGTGGCATAGTAGCGGCCCATCAGGCCCTGCAATTCCGGGAATTCGCCGACCATGCCGGTGGTGAGATCGGCCTTGGCGAGCATGGCGGCACGCTTGGCGCGCTCGGGATTGGCGCCCACTTGCGGGGCGATTTCGCCGGCAAGTTTGACCAGCCGCTCGACGCGCTGGAACTGGGTGCCAAGCTTGGCGTGGAACACGGTGTCTTCCAGTTTGGGCAGGCCATGTTCGAGCGGCAGCGCCAGATCGCCCTGGTAGAAGAAGGCCGCATCAGAAAGGCGGGCGCGGATCACCCGCTCATTGCCAGCCGTGATCACTGCGCCGCCATCGATGGCAATGGTATTGGCGGTGATGATGAAATTGGGCGCCAGCTTGCCATTGGCATCGCGCAGGCAGAAGCATTTCTGATTGGCGCGAATGGTGGCGATGATCACCTCTTCGGGCAGCTTGAGGAAATCGGGATCGAACGAGCCCATCATGACGACGGGCCATTCGACCAGCCCCGCCACTTCCTCAAGCAGGCCTTCATCGGCAATCACCGTCAGGCCCTGCGCGAAGGCCAAGTGCTCGGCATCGGTCTTGATGATGTCCTTGCGGCGGTCGATGTCGAGCACCACTTTAGCGCGCTCCAGCGCTGCCGCATAATCGTCGAAACGGCGCACCTTGATGGCATCGGGCGCCAGGAACCGGTGACCGAACGTGGTCTGGCCCGAATTCAGCTCATTGGAGGCGAAGGGGATGACGACCGGCTCTTCGTTTTCGGCGCCGAACGTCGCCGTGATGGCGCGCAGCGGGCGCACCCAATTGAAGGTGCCTGTGCCCCAGCGCATGGATTTGGCCCAAGGGAAATCGGTGAGAATTTTGGGCAGAATGGCCGACAGCAGATCAACGGCATCGGCGCCGGGCTTGCTGATATGGGCGACGTAGAAATCGCCCTTTTTGGGATCGCTTTCGATTTTGGCCTGATCAATCGAGGCCAGCCCCGCAGCACGCAGGAAGCCATCGATGGCGGGTTGCGGTGCGCCGACCTTGGGGCCCTTCTTTTCTTCGCGCGTGTCGGGCGAGCGGGCGGGCAGGCCCGTCACGGTCAGCGCCAGGCGGCGGGGCGTCACGAAGGCCTTGGCGCCTTCATAGACCAGGCCCGCATCCACCAGCGCATTGGTCACGCCCTTGCGCAGGTCCTCAGCCGCACGACGCTGAAAGCGGGCGGGGATTTCCTCGGAAAAAAGTTCGAGCAGCAATTCGGGCATGGCACGCGTACCGGAAGTTAGAGGCGCGGTTTGCTTAGCTTGGGGAGCGGGTTCTGTCCACTT